>NZ_SGUA01000047.1:0-540 GCF_005435135.1 Halorubrum sp. ASP1
TCGCGTCGGCCATCGTCCAGCGGAGATATCTGACCAGCGGAAGGTCCCGAAGGCCGACTGCAGTGGCGTTCCGAACGAGATCACCGACGCTCTGTATCGGCATTTTGACGTCTGTTCTGGTGAGTCGCCAGAGCCGCGCTGAGAGGTCATCGATGAAGTCGTAGAACGCCAGCTGTCGCCTGTCGTCGCCGAGTTTCCTGCGCCGCTCGGCGTCCCAATCGGCCTGGTCGCGGTACAGCGTTACCGTTCGGTCCGGCAGCCAGACGTCGTAGGCGTCCTGTATTTCTAGTGATGGCGGCTCGAAGCCGACAGCCGACAGCAGCTGGCCACCGACACCCTCTGGGACGAAATCCACGAGGGTTGTCGCGCCGACATCGAACCGGAACCCCGCTCGTTCGTAGTAGCCTGCACAGCCACCGACGCTGTGATGCTGTTCGAGGACGACCGTCGAGTAGCCGTCTGCCTGCAATCGTGCGGCCGTGCTCATCCCGGCCACGCCACCCCCGATGACGGCCACGTCTGCGGACTTAGTTTCCATGG
>NZ_SGUA01000048.1:0-529 GCF_005435135.1 Halorubrum sp. ASP1
CTCCTCCCCCCCCTCTCCTAGGTCGCGGCACTCGACCGTGAGGTCGTAGTCGCGCTCGATCCTCCCCCTTCCCTCCCCCTCCTTCCTCTCTTTCTTTTCTTTTTCTATCTTACCTCTCTTCTCACTATTTCTCTCAAACCTCTCTCTTCTATTTCTCCTTATCAATCTACCTTTACCCTTATAATCATTATTAATACTCATATCTATATTATCTTCAAAACCTTCCTTATCTCCCTACTAATCCACACCTTTCCTTTTCCCTCCTCCCCTTTTTTCTACCCTTCATTTAAACTTTCTCTCTTTACTTTCAAAAAATCTTTTCTCTTTTTCTACTACTCTATCTCTACCTCTTCTATTTACTTTCCTCCTATCTCTTCT
Source organism: Halorubrum sp. ASP1 (assembly GCF_005435135.1). Classification (NCBI taxonomy): domain Archaea; kingdom Methanobacteriati; phylum Methanobacteriota; class Halobacteria; order Halobacteriales; family Haloferacaceae; genus Halorubrum; species Halorubrum sp. ASP1. Next base: position 379 of record NZ_SGUA01000048.1, read on the forward strand.
ACTTTTTATTTTCTCACTCTTTTTTATACTCCTCTTCCCTCTTCTTCTTCTTCTCTTCCCCCCCCCTTTTCCTCTTCTTTTTCTCTCTTTTCTTCCTCCCTTTCCCTCTCCTCTCTTTCTTCTTTCTTCTTTTTCCTTTTATCCTCTTGGA
>NZ_SGUA01000049.1:0-527 GCF_005435135.1 Halorubrum sp. ASP1
CGGCCGACCGCGTGCTCTCGCTGCCGGTCCACCCGGGGCTCGACGTCGAGGACCTGCGGCAGATCGCCCGCGCCGTCGAGACGTTCGACGCGGGCGTCGAGGCCGCAACGCCGGAGGCGGAGGTGATGGACTCGTGAGCGACCCGCTGCGGACCGGCGTGATCGGCGTCGGCAGCATGGGGCGTAACCACGCCCGCGTCTACCGCGAACTCGCCGAGAGCGAACTGGTCGGGATCGCGGACGCGGACGTGAGCGCGGCCGCGGCCGCGGCGACGGAGTTCGACACCTCGATCTTCGAGCCGGCGGAGCTGCTCGACGCCGTCGACGCCGTCTCGGTCGCCGTGCTGACCAGCGCCCACGCGCCGGTCGTTCGGGACTGTATCGACGCCGGCGTCGACGTGCTAGTCGAGAAGCCGTTCGTCGCGGACCCCCAGGTCGGCCGCGAACTCGCTGCCGCCGCCGAGGACGCCGGCGTCACGATCCAGGTCGGCCACGTCGAGCGGTTCAACCCCGCGGTCCGGACGCTGT
>NZ_SGUA01000050.1:0-519 GCF_005435135.1 Halorubrum sp. ASP1
GTTGTTAGCAACGACGCTTGCGAAGAACGCGCCGATTGCGGCGACGTACGGGAACCACGTAGTCCGGCGACTGTTGTTTGAAGACCGAGACGAGAAGCGACGTCAGTCGTTCGACCCTGTCGTCGACGCGAGCAATCCGTATGCGAACCTGATTGCGTCGATCTCGGTGGTTGGTGACTTCGGGAATCGGGCGGACCACGTCGCCGGCGTAATAGAAGACCGACTGTCGAACCCTGGGGAGATTCACGAGGACGCGCCGGAGATTGCGTTCAAAGTCCCTGTGGTCGTCGAGCATGGTCCGAGTACGGTTGCACGAGTAACACGGGCAATGTGTCGGGCGAAAGGTCTCGACGCGACGAGAGACGCGATACGGCTATTCTCTGGGTTTGCACGGACACCGTACGACGTAGCCCACGCAATCGGGCGAGGGTTGTCTCAAGAAGCGACACCGAGAGAGATTCGGAGTAGCGAAGTACGGCTTTCGCTCGCGAGTCTCCCGTCGAAGCGTCTCTTAGAGGA
>NZ_SGUA01000051.1:0-514 GCF_005435135.1 Halorubrum sp. ASP1
GAGATAACTGGACTTATTCCATCAATATCTACTGTTACATTCGAATAATTTTCTTCAACATATTTTTTAATTTCTTCAGCCTTGTCTAATGCATCAACATGCAGAACACACACAGTGATGTGCTCTCCTTCATGTTGTTTATAATATTCATCAAACAATTCATACATTCTTGATACAACTTTTTTATATGTTCGTATCTTTTGAAATGGAACTATAACCTTATTATCAAAGTGTAGTAATGGTTTGACTTGAAGTAAACTTCCTACTACAGCCTGTGCTCCACTTAAACGTCCACTACGTTGAAGGTGAGATAAATCATCTGCCATAAAATATGCATCAGAAACTTTTTTCATCTCATTTAAAGCTGAAATTATTTCACTAGAAGTTTTACCTTCTTTAATTAGTTTTGCTGCCTTAATCGCATAATATCCTTCAGGTCTACAAGAGACTTCAGAATCGAACGGATGAACATTCAATCCATCAACCATAAGACCAGCTACAGAATATGATGTAT
>NZ_SGUA01000052.1:0-512 GCF_005435135.1 Halorubrum sp. ASP1
TTCTCGGCGTTGTCAAGTTGGAAAATCTCCGTCACCGTGTCGAACTCTTCACCGGGCACCTGGTAGTGGCCGTTCGCGTCGTAGGTCATCCCAAACCGTGGTCGGCCGTGGTCGTACCCCTGCTGTTTGCGCCGCTCGATCGCGCGGCGAGACTTTTCGATCTCCTCCTCTTTGGTGTCGCGTTCGATTCTTCTTTTGAGATCGAAGGTGAGATCGTCTTCGTTGACCTCACCGGCGTAGACGATCTCGGTGTTACCCTGTCCAGCGGCGTATTGAATCACGCGTAGGTACTCGTCACGGCAAACTCGGCGATCGTCGAGTGCGATCAAATAGTCGAATCGACCAGACCGCAGCTCGTCGATGCGCTCGGTGACGCGTTCGTTCTGGTCGAGTAGGCCCGACTCGTCATCGCGGGTCATCGTCGAGAAACCAGTGTGGACCCCGAGATCAAGCTTTTCCACCTCGTCGGCCAGCTCGGCAGCGAGACCTGGCACGACCTCCCGCTGTTCTTC
>NZ_SGUA01000005.1:0-287671 GCF_005435135.1 Halorubrum sp. ASP1
GCGGTCGGCGGTCCCGCCGCCCGGACCGATCACTTATTGCCCTCGCCGCGCCGAGCGTCGGTAGTGAACGAACGCGACGCCCTCCGGGCCCTCGCGGCCGACCTCCCGCACGCGGGCGACGACGCCGCCGTCGTCAACGGAACGGTCATCACGACGGACATGCTCCACGAGCGGACCGACTTCCCGCCCGGGACGACGCGGTACACCGCCGGCTGGCGCGCCGTCGGCGCGTCGCTGTCGGACGTGGCCGCGACCGGCGCGGCCGCGCGCGCGGCTGTCGCCGTCTACGCCGACGAGGCGTTCGACCGGGACGAGCTCAATTCGTTCGTCGCCGGCGCGGTCGACGTCTGCGAGGCGGTCGACGCCGAGTACGTCGGCGGCGACCTCGACGAGCACACCGAGTTCACGACGGCGACCACCGCGGTCGGCGACGTGACCGAGGCCGGCCCCGTCACCAGGTCGGGGGCGCGGCCGGGCGACGCGCTCTGCGTCACCGGCGAGTGGGGACGGTCCGCGGCCGCGCTGCGCCTGTTCGAAGAGGGGGACGACGCGGCGGTCGAGCGCGCGAACGAGCTGTTCCGGTTCACGCCGCGGGTCGCTGACGGGCTCGCGCTCGCGGGCACCGCGACCGCGATGATGGACTCCTCGGACGGGCTGGCCCGCTCGTGTCACCAGCTCGCGGAGGCGAGCGAGGTCGGGATCGAGATCGAGCGGGACGCGGTGCCGGTCCATCCCGCCGTCGAAGAGGTGGCCGGGGGGTCGGCGGAGCGGTTCGAACTCGCCGCGCACTTCGGCGAGGACTTCGAACTGCTGTGTGCGGTGCCGGACGAGGATTTCGAGATGGCCGCGGAGGCGTGTCCGGCCGGCCTGACGCGGATCGGACGTGTGGTCGAAGAGCCCGAGGAGGCGCCGCGGGTCACGGTCGACGGCGATCCGCTACCCGACCGCGGCTTCACGCACGCCGAGGAGTAAGACACCGAGGTGCCGGCTGCTTTCCTATAAGAAACCGGCTGCCGACTGACGGCGAACGTCTTCGAAGCTCCGTCCGCGTGCCGCGCCTTCGATTCCCGCCGCGCACCGCACCGCGACCACACCTCACGCCTCCCCAGCCTCGTCGCTCGCTGCTCGCGGTTCCACCGCTCGCAATCGAGGTGCTCGCTTCGCTCGCACCGCTCGCGACACCCTCGCGGGCTGGCTCGCGGCCGCCGGGGGCGGCCGCTCGCAGGCGCGCCGCGGCGGAAAATCCGTCTCGCGGGTCGTCTACCGGATGAACTCGATCGCGGCGCCCTGCCCGAAGCCGACGCAGAGCGTCGCGAGGCCGCGCTCGGCGTCGCGCTTCTGCATCTCGTGGAGCAGCGTGACGGGGAGGCGCGCGCCCGAGGCGCCGAGCGGGTGGCCGATAGCGATGGCGCCGCCGTTGACGTTGTACTTGTCCTTGTCGACGCCGAGCTCGCGCCGCGAGTACTCGCACTGCGAGGCGAACGCCTCGTTGAGTTCGACCAGGTCGTAGTCGTCGATGTCCGTGCCGGCGCGTTCGAGCAGGCCGCGGGTGGCGGGGACCGGGCCGATCCCCATCACCGTAGGGTCGACGCCGGCGACCGCGTTGGTGCCGACCTCGGCGAGCACGTCGAGCCCGTGCTCCTCGGCGAAGGCCCTGCTCGTGACGACCGTGAGCGACGCGCCGTCGGAGATCTGCGAGGAGTTCCCGGCGGTGACGCTGCCGTCGCCGGTGAACGCGGGCGGCAGGTCGGCGAGCTTCTCGGCGGTGGTGTCCGGGCGGATCCCCTCGTCCTCCTCGACGAGCCCGTCCTCGGTCTCGACGGGGACGATCTCGTCGTCGAAGCGGCCGGACTCGGTCGCCTCGGCGGCGCGCTGGTGGCTGCGGGCCGCGTACTCGTCTTGCGCCTCGCGGCTCACGTCGTACTCCTCGGCGACCTTCTCGGCGGTCATCCCCATCTGGAGCTGGAAGAGGTTGTACCGCTCCGAGAGCTCGGGGTGGAGGTGCTGGTAGGAATCGCCGTCCATCGGGACGCGGCTCATGTTCTCGACGCCGCCGGCGATGATGCAGTCGCGGTTGCCCGCGGCGATCGCGTCCGACGCCGAGATGACCGCCTGCATCGAGGAGGCGCACCAGCGGTTGATCGTGGTGGCGGGCACCGACTCGCCCAGCTCCGAGAGGAGGGCGATGACGCGCGCGACGTTGTTGTCCTGCTCGGTCCGCTGCTGCGCGACGCCCCACATCAGGTCGTCGACGTGGTCGCTGGTCAGCCCGGTCTCGTCGAGCGCGTGGTCGATCAGCGTCGTCGAGAGGTCCTCGCTGCGGACGTCCTCGTAGACGCCGCCGTCTTTCCCCTGCGGCGTTCGGTAGGCGGCCGCGATCACCGGCGTGGTCTCGTCTGTCATGAAAGATAGCAGGACAGACGCCGTATTAAAACGCCGTGGAACGGGTGGGAATCGCTCCGAAGTTTATCGTTTATTCGCGAGCAGGCTCTCGCCGGTCATCTCCGCGGGTTGGTCGCGGTCCATCAGGTCGAGGAGCGTCGGCGCGATGTCGCAGAGCGAGCCGTCCTCGCGGACTCTGCGTCCCCCGTCGTCGCCGTCGGGCGTCAGGTAGACGAACGGGACCGGGTTGTACGTGTGCGCGGTGTGCGGGTCGTCGGCCGTGCCCATGTCGTCGGCGTTGCCGTGGTCGGCGGTGACGACCGCGTGCGCGCCGGCGTCGTCGACGGCGTCGAGCAGCCGGTCGAGCTGTTCGTCGACGGCCTCGACGGCCTCGACCGCCGCGTCGAAGTCGCCGGTGTGGCCCACCATGTCCGGGTTCGCGTAGTTGAGGACGAGCAGGTCGGGGTCCTCCGAGGCGATGGTCTCGACGGCCTCGTCGGTCACCTCGGGGGCGGACATCTCGGGCTGACGGTCGTAGGTGGGCACGTCCGGGCTCTCGACGATGGTGCGGATCTCGCCGGGGAACTCCACCTCGCGGCCGCCGTTGAGGAAGTAGGTGACGTGGGGATACTTCTCCGACTCCGCGATGCGCAGCTGGGTGCCGCCCGCGTCGGCGACGACCTCGCCGATGGTGTTCTCGGGGATCTGCGGCGGGAACGCGACCGGGAACTCGAACGTCTCGTCGTACTCGGTCATCGTCGTCATGCGGACGTCGGGCTGATCGAGGTCGAACTCCCACGCCGGCCGGGTGCCGGTGAGCATCCGGACCAGCTGCCGCGCGCGGTCCGCGCGGAAATTGAAGAAGATCACCGCGTCCCCGTCTTCGAGGGCGGGCTCGCCGGCGACCAGCGTCGGCTCGACGAACTCGTCCGTCTCGCCGCGGGCGTGGGCCTCCTTCGCGGCCGCGACGGCGCTCTCGGCCTCGTGGGGCGCCGCGCGGGAGACGATGGCGTCGTACGCCTTCCTCGTGCGCTCCCAGTTCTCGTCGCGGTCCATCGCGTGGTACCGCCCCGTCACGGTCGCGACGTGGCCGGTCCCGCGCTCGTCCGCCTTCGCGGTCACGTCGGCGAGGAACCCGTCGGCGATCTCCGGGGCCGTGTCGCGCCCGTCGGTGAACGCGTGGCTCGTCGCCGGCACGCCCGCGTCGGCGGCGGCGTCGATCAGCGCGAGCAGGTGCTCCACGTCGGAGTGGACGCCGCCGTCGGAGACCAGTCCCATGAAGTGGACCCGGCCGCCGGTCGAGTCGGCGTGATCGAGCGCGTCCGCGATCGCGTCGTTGTCCGAGAGCGACCCCTCGGCGAGCGCGTCCGTGATCCGCGTGTACGCCTGCTTCACCACTCGCCCGGCGCCGATGTTGAGGTGGCCCACTTCCGAGTTGCCCATCTGTCCCTCGGGGAGCCCCACGCGGCGCCCGTGGACGACGAGGCGGCCGTCCGCCCCGCGCTCCGTCGCCGCGTCGAACGTCGGCGTGTCGGCCGCCTTCACCGCGTCGCGGCGGTCGTGGTCGCCGAGCCCCCAGCCGTCGAGGATAACGAGTGCCGTCTCCATACTCCCGCGTGCCGCCCGCGGGGTAACTACCCTTCGGTGGGCGGCGTCTCGCCGCGCTCCCGGCGGGGCCGCTCCCTCGGTCGATCCGCGCCCGGCGCGCCCGTCACCGGAAGTCAACCTTTTATCCGCCCGACGCTAACCACACGTTAATGGACTCCGCGGTACTGCTCGATCTCCTCGGTAACGAGAACCGCCGGCGCATCCTCCGGCTTCTCGCCACCAAGCCCTGCTACGTCACGGAGATCTCGGAGTACCTGGACGTGAGCCCGAAGGCGGTGATCGACCACCTGCGGAAGCTGGAGGAGGCCGGCGTCGTCGAGTCGACCACGGACGACCAGCGGCGGAAGTACTTCCGGATCGCGCGCAGCCTCCGCCTGGAGGTGAGCGTCTCGCCGTACGGCTTCGGCGCGAAGAGCGCGTACCCGGCGAAGAACAGCCTCGACATGTCCGGGCGCTGTCCCCACCTCTCGATCGAGGCGCCGGACGGGTCCGGCTCGACTAGCGACCTCGCGGAGCTCGCGGAGGAGTTCGCGCGCCTCCAGGACCTCGACCGCGAGCTCTCGCTCGCCCAGCGGTGGGTCCAGGGACGCGTGGAGGACGCCCTCGCCGAGATCGACGAGCGGCTCGGCGGGCAGGCCGACAGCCGCTTCTTCGCGGCCGTCATCGCCGCGGTCGTCGAGACCGACGGCACCCCCGCGGCGGTGGCCGACGAGGTCGGCGCACGGGAGTCGACGGTCGAGAGCGCCCTCCGACGGCTCTCCGACGTGGGGGTCATCGCCCGCGACGCAGACGGGTACCGAGTGCGCTGACGGTCGGCCGTCCCCCGAACCTCGGCTGCCGCCGCGTCGTCCGAGCCATTGGTCGTCCGAGCCAGCGAACCGGACCGCTTCCGGAAGCCTTTGGCCCGGTCCGGGAAGAGGGCCGACGTGAGCCGTCTCAGAAACCTCTCGCTGTTCCTCGTCCTCGCCGCCGTTTGGGGCTCGGCGTTCGTCGCGATCAAGGCGGGGTTGGCGTACTTCCCGCCGGTGCTGTTCGCGGCGTTCCGGTACGACGTGGCGGGCGTCGTGATGCTCGCGTACGCCGCGTACGCGGTCGACGACCCCGTCCCGCGCGGCCGCGACGCGTGGCTGGAAGTGGTTTCCGGCGCCGTGTTCATCATCGCCGCCTACCACTCCTTCCTGTTCGTCGGCGAGACGGACCCGGCGGTGACGAGCGCCGTCGCGGCCGTCATCGTCAGCCTCTCGCCGCTTTTGACCACCGTCTTCGCCCGCGCCGTCCTGCCCGCGGAGCGGCTGACCGCCGTCGGGGCGCTCGGCCTCGCGATCGGACTCGTCGGCGCGGTCGTCCTCGCGAACCCCGACCCCGCGAACCTGACGAGCGGCGGCACGGTCGCGAAGCTGCTCGTCCTGCTCGCGGCCGCCTCCTTCGCGCTCGGCTCGGTGCTCTCCCGGGCCTCCGAGGCCGACATCGCCATCGAGACGATGGAGGCGTGGTCGATGCTGCTCGGCGCGGGACTCACCCACCTCGTCTCGGTCGCGCTCGGCGAGTCGGTCGCCGACGCGGTCTGGACGACGGAGTCGCTGCTCGCGCTCGCGTACCTCTCGGTCGTCGCCAGCGGTATCGGCTTCCTCATCTACTTCCACCTGCTCGACCGGCTCGGGCCGATCGAGATCAACCTCGTCTCCTACGTCGCGCCGGTGTTCGCGGCCCTCGTCGGATGGCTCGTCCTCGACGAGGGGATCACCGCCACGACGGTCGCCGGCTTCCTCGTCATCTGCGTCGGCTTCGCGCTGGTGAAACGCGACGCGCTCCGCGAGGAGCTGCGGGCCGCCGGCGTGATCGGGTAGGCGGGTCGACGCCCCTGGGATCCCGCCGCCCCCGCCGCAACCGTCTTGTCGACGGCCCGACGACTCCCGCGTCGTGAGCGCCGACCAGATCGATCCCCAGGCGAAGCGCGCGGCGACGCGACAGTCGCGGATCCCCCTCCCGCACGGAGGCTACAAGCTGAAACTGCTCCGGCTCCTGACGGACCCCCTGTCGCGGCTTCAGAACCTGAATCCGCCGAGCGTCGGCGCGACGGAGTCGGTGGCTATCCCCGGCCCCGCCGGCGACCTCGACGCGCGGCTCTACCGCCCGGCGGGCGACCCGCCCTATCCGACCGTCGTCTTCTTCCACGGCGGCGGGTTCGTGCTGGGGAGCGTCGAGACCCACGACTGGCTTTGCCGCCACCTGACACGGGAGAGCGAATGCGCGGTGCTGTCGGTCGAGTACCGGCTCGCGCCCGAGCACCCGTTCCCGGCCGCCGTCGAGGACGCGTACGCGGCCGTCGAGTGGGCCGCCGAGTCGACCGCGGCCCTCGGCGGCACCGGCGACATCGCGGTCGCGGGCGACTCGGCCGGCGGCAACCTGGCCGCCGTGACGGCGCTCATGGCCGCCGAGCGGGACGGGCCCGCGATCGAACGCCAGGTCCTCCTGTACCCCGGGATCGGCGTCGACCCGGAACAGGAGTCGGTCAACGAACACGCCGGCGTCGTCCTCTCTCGCGAGGACATCGAGTGGTTTTCCGCCGCGTACTACCGGAGCGAGATTCACCGCCGGAACCCGTACGCCGACCCGATCAACGCGGGGGACCTCTCCGGCGTCGCGCCCGCGACCGTCGTCACCGCGGGCTTCGACCCGCTCCGCGACGGCGGGAGGGCGTACGCGGAGCGGCTGGTCGCGGACGGCGTCGCGACGCGGTACGAGAACTACCCGGCGATGGTCCACGGGTTCATGACGATGCGAGACGTCGACCGGGCCCGCGACGCGATCGCGGACGTCGGCGCCGACCTCGCCGACGCGCTCGACGCCTGACGACGGCCGACCGTGACAACCGGTCGCAGGCCGCCGGTGGAGTTTATCCGTTCGCCGCCGTCGGCGTCGGTATGTTCCCCGAGACCATCGAAACCGACCGGCTTCGCTTGGAGGCGCGGCGTCCCGAGGCGGTCGACCTCGACGAGTGCTACCGGATCTGTTCGTCGGACCCCGGCATCGACGAGGTGACCGAGTACGTCACGTGGGACCCCCACGAGACGAAGCGGGAGACGCTGGAGTTCCTCGAACGCGGCCGCGAACGGTTCGAGGACGGCGAGGCCGCGACCTACGTCATCCGCCCGCGCGAGGGCGAAGACGGCGCCGGAGCGATCGCCGGCTTCGGCGGCTTCGACGTCGACTGGGAGAAGCGGACCGCGAACCTCGGCACGTGGCTTCGCAAGCGCTTCTGGGGCCGCGGCTACTCGGGCGAGCGCGCCGCCGCGCTCGTCGAAGTGGCGTTCGACGACCTCGATCTCGACGTGGTCGCTGTCGGCCACCTCCCCGAGAACGAGCAGTCGCAGCGGGCGATCGAGAGGTACGTCGACCGCCTCGGCGGGCGGCGCGAGGGGCTGTTACGCAACCACATCACCTTCGCCGACGGCAGCGTCCACGACGAGGTCCGGTACACGATCTCGCAGGCGGAGTGGCGTGAGGCGACCGCGTGATTCGACCTGGGATTTCGGCGTAAATAACACACAGAACGCGTGAAACGCCGTTTTTTCTTCGATCGCCCCGACCCAACAAACACTTACCGCGCCCGAAACGATACCGGGCGCATGTCTTCGGCATCCACCGGCGGAACGAGCGCGACGGGCGGAGAACAGAGCCTCGCACGCGGGGCGGTCTTCGGAGCGGTCGCGGGCGCTGTGGCCTACGTCCTCGGCTACCTGGTCACGTACGTGACGCAGAGCGGGCGGGTCGAGGAAGGACTCTCCGGGATCAACTTCTTCGCCGACCTGTTCGGCGGCGAAACCATCTCCGTCTGGCGCGGCGTCGGCTGGGTGTTCTACAACGCGCACTTCGTCGACGTGGAGGTGCCGTCGCTGATCGGCGCCGCGCAGTCGGTGAGCTTCATCGCCGAGAGCGACGGCGGGTTCACGTACCTGTACGTCGTCCCGCCGCTGCTGCTGCTCGTCTCGGGCGTCGCGATTGCGCGCGCCGCGGGCGCGGCGACGCCCGTCGGCGGCGCGCGGTTCGGCGCGCTCGCGACCGCCGGCTACCTCCCGCTGGCGCTGATCGGCGCGTTCCTGTTCCGATACGCCGTCGGCGACGGCGGGAGCGTCGCCCCGACGCTCGTCACGGCGGTGCTGCTCGCGGGGATCGTGTACCCGGCCCTCTTCGGCGCGGTGGGCGGCGCGGCGGCCGGGGCGACGGCCGAGTGAGCCCGGCGCGGCGGCCGGGGCGACGGCCGAGTGAGCCCGGCCCGGAGCCGACCGTTCAGTACGCCTCGTCCTCGGGGTCGAAGCGGTCGCCGTACTCGCGGACGGGGTCGACGGGCTGTCCCTCGTCGGTCTCGGGCGCGACGTAGTCGATGAACGACTCCACGTCCGGCTCGCGGACGCGGACCTCCACGTCGATCTCGCCCAGCTCGTCCGGCTCGCCGACCGCGAAGTTGACGACGCCCTCGAGCGCCGCCTGCTTCTTCAGCGAGAAGGCGAACCCCTCGTCTGTGCGGTTCTGCCGGAAGACGCGGCGGGCCGTGTCGAGGATCTCCTGCTCGTGGAGCACGTCGGAGAACGCGTCGAGGCTGTGCGTCTCGGCGACGAGCCGCCCGTCCTTGTGGGCCGGCTCGGCGTCCGGGAAGACGTTCGCGACCGCGTCCGCGACCCGGTCGGTCACCTCGGTGTCGTGGACCGGCGCCTCGATCCGGACGTCGACGCTGTAGATCACGCGCCGTCACCTCCGGCCTCGGCCGCCTCGGCGCCGCCGTCGGAGCGATCCGACCCCCCGCCGTCGAGGCCCAGCACCTCGCGGACGCGCTCGCGGAACGCCGCGAGGCTGTCGGTGTTGTCGATCTCCACGTCGGCGCGTTCGAGCGTCTCGCCGAGCCCGAGGTCGATCTCGCGGGCGTCGCGCTCGCGCAACGCCGAGAGGTCGGCGTCGGAGTCGTCGCGACCGCGCTCGCCCAGCCGCTCGGCGCGGAGCTCGAACGGCGCTCGGATCGCGACGAGCGTGAAGTCGTCGCCGAACGCCTCGCGGAAGCGGTCGAGTTCGACGGTGGAGCGGAGTCCGTCGACCAGGACCGTCTCGTCGCGGTCGCTCTCGGTCGCCGCCTCCCGGATCCGCGGGAGCGTCCGCGCGGCGATCGCGTCGTCGCCCTCCTCCTCGCGGAGCGCCTGCGCGATCCGCCCGTGGTGCTGCGCCGGGTCGAGGTCGCGGCGGCGGCACTCGGCGCGGATCACGTCGCCCATGACGACGACGGGGATGCCGGCCGCCTCGGCCACGTTCGCCGCCTCCCCCTTCCCGCTACCGGGGAGGCCGACGGTTCCGATGACGTTCATTACCGGCGGCTACTCCGCTCGCGGACTTAGGTCTGCTGTTGGCCCGCCGACCGCGCGAACCGCGGGCGTTTTTTAGACACGGGGGATCAGGAGACGATAGGGGCACGTAGCTCAGCCAGGATAGAGCGTCGGACTTCTAATCCGATGGTCGTGGGTTCGAATCCCACTGTGCCCGTACAGCGACGAGCGAACCGGCACGCAGGGAATTCGAACGCTATCAGTCGCGCGCAGCGAGCGAAGCGAGCGAGCACGTCTGATTTCAGTTCGAATCCCACCGTGCTCGTGACATCGCTGAACGGAATCAAGCGCGCCGAGTGACGGAAGGCGGCGTTCGTTTCGCGCGAATAACGTATTTATTCGGTGCGGCCGTCACCTGTTCACATGAACCCTCCAGCCAGGTTCCTCGCCCGTCAGAAGACTGTCGCCGGCCTCGTCGTCGCCGCGCTGTTGGCGCTCGGGATCGCGCTGTACGGCGCGCTCCCGGACCAGATGGCGATCCACTGGAACGCGGCCGGCAACGCTGACAGCGTCGTCGGGAAGCCGATCGCGATCCTGACGATGCCCGCGGTCGTCGTGTTCATGAGCCTGCTGTTCGAGATCACCGACGCCGACGTCGGGGAGCGGATCGTCGGCTCGCTGGCGATGCTGCTGTTGCTCGCGGTTCAGGTGATGGCGTTCGGCGTGAACCTGGGGTACAACGTCCCGATCGTTCCGATCACCCTCGCGCTCGCCGGCGGGATGGTGGCGGTGGCCGTCTGGTTTGAAATGCGATAGGCCGAAGGACGTGACCGGCCACCGGGCGGAGCGCGGGCTTTCGTCTCAGTCCGCCGCGGGCGGCGTTCCGAGGTACTTCTCGTTCAGCTCGTACTCGCCGTCGTCGCCCTCGATCAGGTACTCACCGTAGTACGGAACCCGATTGGCCACCACCTCCTCGAACGTCTCGGCGATCTCCGCGCGGGTCATCTCGCCCATCGACCGGAGGTCGTCGTTGCGGTTGAGACACCCCTTCAGGTACCCCTCGTGGGTGACGCGGACGCGGCCGCAGTTGGCGCAGAACTCCTCGTTCTCGACGGGGTCGACGATCTCGACCATCCCGCCCGTCGCGTCGTCGCTCGCCTCGCCGACGAAGTAGCGCTTCCGGTCGTGCATCTCGCGGTGCTCGACGCGGTCCGCCTTCCCGGCGAGCCAGTCGTGGACGCGCCCGATGTCGACGTTCCACTCGGGCCTGCCGGTCAGCTCCGGCATGTACTGGATGAGCTGGAGCTGGAGCCCCTCGTTGTCGGCGACGTGCTCGACCATCTCCTCGACGTAGCCCGCGGTGTGCGTGAACACGACCATGTTGAGCTTCACGGGGTCGAGCCCGGCGTCGACGGCGGCCTTGACGCCCTCCAAGACTTTCTCGTAGGCGCCCGACTTCGTCACCTCCGCGAAGTCGTCGGGGTCGAGCGCGTCCTGCGAGACGTTGACGCGGTCGAGCCCGGCGGCCTTCAGGTCCGCCGCGCGTCCGGGGAGAAAGGTGCCGTTCGTCGTCATCGAGACCTCCATCGAGTCGGGCGTTCGCTCGATGATCTCTTCGAGGTCTTGGCGGAGCATCGGCTCGCCGCCGGTGAACTTCACGGCGTCGACGCCGTACCCCTCGACGACCTCCAGGAAGCGGACCACGTCGTCGGCGCTCATCTCCGACTCGCTCGGCTCCATCGGCCCGCGCGTGTCGCCTAACCCCTCGTTGTGACAGTAGACGCAGTCGAAGTTACACCGGTCGGTGAGCGAGATACGGACCCCCGTCACCTCCCGTCCGAAGTCGTCCGCGAGTGGGCCGGCCATGAGGGACGGGAGCCACTACGCGCGCTTAAATATCCGGGTCGAACGTGCGGGTGCGTAACACTCCGCGGTTACGTCGCGCCCGCGACGCCGCCGATCGCCGGTTACGATTCCGGCCTCAAAGCGACACGCGTAGGCCGTCCGCCGCGACCCGCACCTCGCCGTCGAAGCCCGCGTCGCGGACGCCCTCCGCCATCTCGCGCTCGCGGCCGCCGGTGTGCGGGTAGAGGTGCGAGAGGAGGAGCGTCCCGACCGTCGCGCCCGCGAGGGACTCGCCGAGGCTCGTCGGCGTCGGGTGGTTCGACACGTCCACGTCGTCCGGGAACGAGCAGTCGTGGACGAGGCAGTCGGCGCCGTCCGCGAACCGCGCCATCCCCGCGAACGCCTCGGTGTCGCCGGAGAGCGCGAGGGGGCCGTCGCCGGGCGCGGCGTCCGAACTCGGCGGCGAGAAGCGGTAGGCGAACCCGTCCATGGAGTGGCGCGTCTCGCGGGCGGTCACGTCGAACCCGCCGGCGGTGAACGACCGCGCCGCGGACACCTCGCGGACGGCGAGGTCGATCCGCCCGTCGAGGTAGTCGTGGACGTCGAGCAGGTCGTCGACGAGCGACTTCGTGCCCGCGGGGCCGACGACTTCGAGGTGCTCCTCGCCGGCGAGCCAGCGCGCCTTCACGAGCGGGAGGAGGTCCGCGACGTGGTCGAGGTGGTGGTGCGTGAGGAGGACCGTCGAGGCGCCCTCGTAGCCGGTGTCGGTGCCGGCGAGGCGCCCGAGGACGCCGCTGCCGCAGTCGACGAGCAGCGAGCGGTCGCCGTCGTCGAGGAGGTACCCGGCCTGCGCGCGGTCGGGGACCGGCATCGCGCTGCCGGACCCGAGCACGGTGAGTTCCATGCCGACGGGTCGCGGCGCCACCCACCTAACTGGCTCGGACGGGCGCCGACCGGCCCCGGCCGGTCGCGGTCGGTCGAGGGGTCACTTGATCAGGAACACCGGCACCGACGCGTCGTCGGCCACGCGGTCGGAGACGCTGCCGAGGGACTGGATCCGCTCGCGGGGGGACTTCCCCTCCGGGCTCATCACGATCACGTCGATCCCGGCCTCGTCGGCGTAGTCGACGATCTCCGTGTCCGGCGTCCCGTACGCGACGTGGGTCTCGGCGTCGAGGCCGGCCTCCGCGGCCGCCTCGGCGACCGCGTCGACCGCGGCCTCGCCCTGCGATTCGAGGTCCTCGACCACGTCGTCGTGGAGGTCGCCGGAGTTGGCGGCCGCGATCCGCTGGTCGACGACGTACAGCGCGTGGAGCGTCGCGCCGTGGTCGGTGGCGAGTCGGATCGCGTGGTCGAGCGCGCGGTCGACGGCGTCGCTCCCGTCGGTCGGCACGAGAATGTCGTCGTACATGCGTCGCCGTTCGCCCGGCCGGGGCTTAACGGTGGGGCCTCGGTGTCGCCGTCCGGGATCGCTCCGCGGTCGGGGGCCGGGTCGCGCTACTCGCCGCGCCAGCGGCCGCCGATCTCCTCGCGCCGCATGCTGTTCGCCTCGCCGTCGCGGAACACGCTGACGCGGCCGGTCTCCTCGCTCAGCGTCACGGTCGCGACGACCTCCGGGCGCACGGAGGTCTCGATGGCGCTCATGTGGCGCGACCCCATCCACGGCTCGTAGCTCACGTCGTCGACGAGGTCGGCCTCCTCGTCGCGGGTGCCGAGGTCGCGGAACCGGACCATCTGACTCTCGATGCCGCCGTCGACCGCGACCACCACGCCGCCGTCCTGCGCGACGCTCACCGACTCGGCCGCGGACGTGAGTGCGTCCTCCTCGAAGACGGACGGACAGGTGTCCCGCGGCCAGCGGTTGTCGCCCATCGGGTCCGCGTACGCCCCGTAGTCGCTGTCGCCGATGACGGCGAAGTAGAGCCCCGGCCCCTTCACGTGGGGTTCGTCCCACCCGTCGAAGGCGACGCCGACGTGCTCGGCGCAGTAGGTGAGTCGGTCGACGACCTCGCACACCCGCCCGTGGTCGCCGTAGTCGATGGCGAGGTCGTTCATCGCGTTCGCGCCCCTCGGTTCCGTCGTCCGCCGCTGTTGCCGCCGTCGATCACGCTCGACCAGATGGGACACCGGTATTTAAGCGCAACAGAGTCGGCCCGGGGCGGCTCGCGACCCTGACCCGCGGCGACGCCGGCCGTTCACGACCCGCGCCACTGGGTGAACAGCCGCGTGTCGAACCGGTCGGCGCGGAGGAGGCCGACGCCGAATGCGGCCGCGACCGCCGCCGGCAGGAGGTTCCCGAACCAGAGGTTGATCCCGCCCCAGAGGATCACGAAGCTCACCATGTCGTCGAGCATGAACTCGCAGTCGCGGAGCCGCTCGCGGACGCCGACCGCCGCGAAGGCGCGGTCGAGCGTGACGACGGCGACGACCGCCGACAGCACCCAGCCGGCGTAGTTCGAGAGCGGGACGCCGTAGAACGCGCCGCCGCCGAAGTCCCAGAAGCCGAGCGACACCGCGCCGGGGTCCAAGACCACGTCCATCGCGACGACGACGGGGATCACGGTCGCCAACCGGACCCACACGCTGTCGGCGCGCGGGCCGAGCAGGAGCAGGCAGAGCAGGTAGGCGTTCATCACGAGCGGGATGAAGAAGACGGGGAGCGCGACCGGGACGCCGGCGAGCATCGGCCCGAGGTCGACCGTGTACGCGAACTCCCCGTACGGCCACCCGGTCGCGACGCCGACCGACTCGATGAGGTACGTGTACGCGGTCAGGACGCCGATCCAGCCGAGCGCGCGGCGGTCGACCGTCGGCAGCACGCCGACGACCAGCGGCGAGCGCATCACGATCACGCCGAACAGCACGAACCACGGGTGGAACGCGAACGGCTCTGGCACCCAGCCCTCGGCGCTGCCGACGAGCGCTACCGCCCCCACGAGCGGGAAGACGACCGCGATGGTGAACCGGTTCTCGCGGACGAGACGGTCGAGCAGCGCCTCGGCCTCGCGGCGCGTGTCCGGCGCGCGCTCGCGGAGCGCGTCGAGTCCGGCGGCGGTCGAGGTCCCGCCGGGCGAGCCGTCGGTCACGGCAGCGCCTCCCAGAGCGGGTACACCCGCCAGAGGCCGCCCATCGACAGCAGCGTGCCGACGACGGTGTTCAGCGCCGGGAACCACCAGTAGGCGCGGTCGACGGAGACCGACGAGCGCGCGACCCACGCGACGAAGACGGGGTACACGCCGAGCAGGGCGCCGAGCCTGGCGTCGACGGCCCAGAACCCGGCGGCCGCCGCGGTCCACGCCGCGAAGCAGTAGGCGTACGTGCGCCCCTCGCCGAGCAGCGTCGCGGTCGTGTCGATCCCCGCCGCGCGGTCCGGTTCGATGTCGGGGATGGCGGAGAACGTGTGCATCCCCATCGTCCAGAGCCACGCGCCGGCGAGCGCCGCGAGCGGCGGGTGCGCCCCCGCGACCGTCGCGTACGCCGCCGCGCCCGGGAGCGCGTACAGGCCGTTCGACAGCGAGTCGAGGAACGGCGTCGTCTTGAAGCGGACGGGCGGCGCGCTGTACCCGACGGCCAAGACGAGGAAGCCGAGCAGGTACGGCCACGCGACCCGCGGCGTGACCGCGAGCGTCGCGAGCCCCAGCGCGCCGGACGCGGCGACCGCGGCGACCACGGGCCGACTCCCCTGCCAGCGCGCCTCGCGGCCCTCCTTCTTGGGGTTCAGCTCGTCGATGTCGGCGTCGAACACGTCGTTGACGCCGTAGAGGAACACGTTCGCGGGAACGAGGAAGTAGAGGGCGAGCGCGACGGTGACGGGTGTGAACAGCCCGCTCACGGCGTCGATGCCGTAAGTGACGCCGACCGCGACCGGCCCGGCGAGGTACAGCCAGAAGCGCGGCCGGGACAGCACCAGCAGGTAGCGGAGCCCCTCGCCGCCGCCCCCGGCGGCCCGGGACTGCTCGTCCTCGACGGACCGGGGCTGGCCCTCTCCGGCGGATCGGTTCTGGTCGCTCACGGCGGGGATCACACGTCGTCGTCGGCCATCGCTTCCGCGGTCAGCCCCCCGCTGATGAGGCACATCGGGACGCCGATGCCGGGCGTCGTCGTCGATCCCGTGAAGTAGAGCCCGTCGACCGCGTCCGAGACGTGCGACGGGCGCAGCAGCGAGGTCTGCGTGAGGGTGTGCGCCAGGCCGAGCGCGCTGCCCGCGTAGCTGTTGTACCGGTCCGCGAAGTCGTCGACGGAGAACGTCTCCTCGACGACGACGCGCCCGCGCAGGTCCGTGCCGGTGTTCTCCGCGATGTCGTCGATGACGAGGTCGCGGTAGCGGTTGCGGATCTCCGGGGTGTCGGCCAGCCCGGGCGCGATCGGCACGAGCGCGAAGAGGTTGCTGTGCCCCTCGGGCGCGACGGTGTCGTCCGTCTTGGAGGGGACACAGAGGTAGTAGGCGGGGTCGTCGGGCCACTCGGGGTCGTCGAATATCTGCGCGAAGTGCTCGTCCCAGTCGGTCGGCAGGACGAGCGTGTGGTGTTCGAGGTCCGGCACGTCGCCCTCGACGCCGAGGTACAGCAGGAACGCGGAGGGGGCGTACGTCCGCGACTCCCAGTACTCCTCGGTGTACTGCCGCTTGTGCTCCGGGAGCAGCTCCTGCTCGGTGTGCGCGTAGTCGGCGTCGGAGACGACGCGGTCGGCGAGGTAGCGCTCGCCGCCCTCGGTGTCGACCGCGAACGCGCCGTACCGGCCCTCGATCCCCGTCACCTCGGCGTCGGTGACGAACTCGACGCTGAGGTCGTCGGCGAGCTCGACGATGCCGTCGACGACGGCGCCGATCCCGCCGTCGGGGTAATAGACGCCCATGTTGTAGTCGACGTGGCTCATCAGGTTGTACAGCGCCGGCGTGTTCGTCGGCGAGCCGCCGAGGAACACGAGCGTGTACTGCATCAGCTGCTGGAGCTTCGGGTGGTCGAAGTAGTCCTCGACGTGGCCCTGCATCTTGCCCAGCAGCGAGAGTCCCCACGAGTAGCGCATCACGTCCGTGTCCACGTAGTCGCGCAGCCGCGGGCGGTCCTCGTACACGAAGTGCTCCATCCCGATCTCGTAGGTCCGCTCGGACTCGGCCAGGTACTCGTCGAACGCCTCGCCCGCGCCCGGCTCGTACGACTCGAATATCTCCTTGTTCTTCTCGCGGTCCGGGAGCACGTCGACCTTGTCTCCGTCCTTCCAGAACACGCGGTAGTGCGGGTCGAGCCGCTCCAGTTCGTAGAACTCGTCGGGCGACCGGCCGAAGTGGCCGAAGAACCGCTCGAAGACGTCCGGCATCAGGTACCACGACGGCCCCATGTCGAACCGGAAGCCGTCGACTTCGAGCCGGCTGGCCCGGCCGCCGAGCTGCTCGTTCTTCTCCAGCAGCGTGACGTCCGCGCCGGCGTCCGCGAGGTAACAGGCCGTCGAGAGGCCGCCGAATCCGCCGCCGATCACGACGACGGACTCGCCGGCCACGCCGTCGATGTCCGGGACCACGTCCATACGCGATTCTAAGAGCGGCGGGGGTATAAATCCGGCCAGACGCGTCGGGGATCGCACCTCGTCGCGTCGAGACGGGGCGGTCGTCTCGCCCCGAGTGGATACCACTAAGTCGCCGACGCGCGTACCTGTGTTTACATGGATCTGACGGTCGCGATCACCGGAGCAACGAGCGGGATCGGACGAGCCGTCGCCGAGGCGTTCGTCGACGAAGGGGCGTTCGTCGCCGTCTCCGGGCGCGACGGCGAGGCCGTCGATCGGACCGTCGGGGCGCTGAACGGCGGGGGCGGCGACGCGGACGAGAGGACCGAAGCCGACGACGGGAGCGACGACGCCGCCGAGCGCGGCGCCGCGTGGGGCGACCGCGTCGACGTGCGCGACGAGTTCGACCTCGAACGCTTCTTCGAGCGGACGGCCCGCGAGGCCGGCCCGATCGACGTGGTGTTCGCGAACGCCGGCGTGTTCCACGGCGCGCCGGGCGAGCGGCCGACGACGGAGGTCACCTACGCCGACTACGACGACACGATGCGGACGAACGCGCGCGGCGTGTTCGCGACGATATCGGAGGCGGTCCCCCACCTGGCCGACGGCGCGCGCGTCGTCGTCCCGTCGGGCGCGGTCGCGGCCGAGTCCAAGCCCGGGATGGGCGCGTACGCGGTGTCGAAGGCGGCCGCCGAGGCGGTCGCTCGCGGCTTCGCCGCCGACCTCGACGCGACCGTCGGCGTCGTCGACCCCGGCCTCGTCGCCACCGACCTCACGGGCAAGGAGCGCGCCCGCGACCCGGAGAGCGTCGCGCCGCTGTTCGTCTGGGCCGCCACCGAAGCGCCCGCCGAGGACCTGAACGGCGGACGGCTGGGGCTGCGGGAGTGGAAGTCCGCGACGCGATAAGAGTGGATTGTGTCCGGATTGGCGGTCGCGAAGGCCCCAACCGCTCGCTGGTAAATAATCGATAACGGCCCGGTGACAACCACCTCCAAAGCCCCAGCCGCGAGGGCTCGGTGCGCTCGCTGCGCTCCTCACTCAGTCGCTTCGCTCCCTCGTTGCGGTGCTTACGTCACGCGCCGTCGCCCTCGGGACTGCCCCTTTGAGTCCCGCCCCGCACCGCACCTCACGCCTCCCCAGCCTCGTCAGACGCGTCTGACGGGCTCCCTCCGGTCGCCCTCGCCGCGCCTGACTCCCTCGCGCGTGCCGCTTCGCGGCCTGTCGGCCGCTCGCAGGCACGCGCCACCGCATCGTTCGCTTATTACCAATTGTCGCCGCCGCGCGTCGATTCCGCGAATCGACCACCGAGAATTATCCCCCGGCCGGTCGAACGGGCGGTATGCCACTCGCGGACCCCGACCTCTCGGGCTCGACGGCGTTCATCACCGGAACGACTCGCGGCATCGGCAAGCAGATCGCGCTCGCGCTCGCCGACCGCGGCTGTAACGTCGTCTCGACGGGCAAGACGACCGACGACGACGACTCCGAGCTGGAGGGGTCGATCGAGCAGACGGCCCGCGAGGTGCGGGAGCGCGGGCCGGAGGCGCTCCCGATCGAACTGAACCTCCGCGACGAGGGCCGCGTCGAGGCGGTCGTCGAGGAGGCGATCGACCGCTTCGGCGAGGTCGACATCGTGATCAACAACGCCAGCGCGATCCAGCTGGCGAACGTCGCCGACCTGCCCGCCGACCGCTTCGACCTCCTGACGGACGTGAACGTGCGCGGGACTCACGTCGTCGCGCACGCCTTCGCCGACCACCTCGCGGGGCTCGACGAGGCGTGGCTCCTGACGAACGCGCCGCCGGTCACGACCGACCGCTCGCCGGGCAAGGCGCCGTACGCGTGGTCGAAGCTCGGGATGTCGTTCGTCACCCTCTCGCTCGCAGAGGAGCTCGGGAGCGACGACGTGGGCTGTAACACGTTCTGGCCGGTGACGACCATCGACACCCGCGCGACGCGCTACTTCGGGCTCGGGACCGAGGACGACTGGCGCACCCCCGAGGTCGTCTCCGACGCGGTCCTCGAGATCCTCGCCCGCGACCCGGCCGAGTGTACGGGAAACAGCTTCTACGACGAGGGACTGCTCCGCGACGCGGGCGTCACCGACTTCTCGGCGTACAACCTCACAGAGGGCGACCCGGCGCCGATGTCGGCGCGGCTGTTCGACCCGGAGTTCGAGCGCGACTGGTGACCGCGCCGGTGCGGTCGACGCCACACCGGCGGGGCCGGATCACTCCGTCACGGCCTCGCGCAGCGCCGCGGTCGCCGCCGCCGGGTCCTCGGCGGCGGTGATGGCCGACAGCGCCGCGACGCCGGCCGCGCCCGCCTCGACCACGGGCGCGGCGTTGCTCGCGTCGATCCCGCCGATCCCGAAGACGGGGACGTCGACCGCGTCGGCCACCGCGGCGATCCGCTCAACCCCGATCCCGTCCCGGTCGCCGGAGACGTCCTTCGAGTCGGTGCCGTAGACGGCCCCCACGCCGAGGTAGTCCGCGCCCGCGGCCTCGGCCGCCTCGGCCTGCTCGACCGTCGAGGCCGAGACGCCGACGACGGCGTCCTCGCCCAGCCGTTCGCGAGCGACCGCGACCGGGAGGTCCGTCTGCCCGAGGTGGACGCCGTCGGCGTCGACGGCGGCGGCGAGGTCGATCCGGTCGTTGACGAGCAGGGGAACCCCGGCCTCGGCGGTCAGCTCGCGGATCCGGAGCCCCGTCTCGTAGCGCTCGCGGTCGGTCACCGCCTTGTCGCGGAGCTGGACGACGTCGAGCCCCCCGTCGAGCGCGGCCGCCACCACCTCGGGGGTCGCGCGCCCCGCGGAGCGGCTCGCCGCCGTGACGAGGTACGTCCGCCACTCGCTGATATTCACGTATGGTACAATCCGATGGTCGCGTCAAAACGGTTGCGCTTCGACCGCGGCCGCGCGGCCCGGTCGCGGGCCGTGACGGACAGACACAAGCCGGCGCGACCCGTACGGGAGTCCAATGCTATCCCGGCTCCGGAACGGCGCCGCGCGCGTCGCCGAGGCGGTCGCGGGCGCGCTCGACCGGGCCGGCGTCATCGACCGGTCGCGGCTGGACGAGACGATGGGGCTGGCGTGGCCCCGGATCGTGACGGGGTTCGCGATCATGTCGAAGAACACCGTCGACCTCGCGGTGATCGGGTACGCGGTCGGGGTGTCGGCGGTCGCGGGCATGGGGTTCGCGTTCGCGTACTGGCAGCTGGCGAAGTTCGTCTCCATCGGGCTCGCGGGCGGCACCGTCTCGCTCGTCTCGCAGAACTACGGCGGCGAGGAGCGCGGGCGCGCCGGCCTCGTGGTCAAGCAGTCGCTGATCGTGGCCGCGCTGCTGGTCGCGCCCATCGTCGCGGGGTACGTCCTCGGCGCGGAGCGGCTGATCGCGCTCGTGGGCGGCGACGGCGCCGCGCTGTCGGCCGGGACCACCTACCTCGCCGTCACCGCGCCCGCGCTCGCCTTCGAGTTCTTCAACATGATCGCCAGCCGGACGTACGCCGGCGTCGGCGACACGCGCACTCCGATGGTCGCGCGCGCCGGCGGTGCGATACTGAACGTCGTCCTCACGGTCTGGCTCGTCCTCGGCGCGGGGTTAGGCGTGTTCGGCGCCGGCCTCGGCACCGCGGTCTCCATCGCCGCCGTCGGGCTCGTCCTCGCGTGGGGGATGACCGGGCGGTCGTACCTCGGCCGCGGCGCCTCCCCCGTCCCGGTCGGCCGCTCCGGCCCGTGGTTCGACGCCGGGCTGACGCGCCAGCTGCTCCGGGTCTCGTCGCCCCTGATCGCGCGCCGCGTCGCCGAGGGCGTCGTCGTCTTCCCGCTCCTGTGGGTCGCGTCGTCGTTCGGTCAGGCGACCGTCGCCGCCCTGGAGGTCGGCCGCCGCGTCAGGGCGCTGCTCGGCAGCTTCAGCTGGGGGTTCTCCATCGCCGCGAGCACGCTCGTCGGCCAGCGGCTCGGCGCCGGCGAGGAGGCGCTCGCCACGGCGTACGGCCGCGACGTGATCTCCCTGTCGGCGGTCGTCTACGTCCTCGCGTCGGCCGCGGTGATCGCCGCCGCCACGCCGATCGCGGGCGTGTTCGTCGACGAGCCGGCGGCGGTGAGCGCCACCGCGGCGTTCGTCGTCGCCGCCGCGGTGAGCGCGCTGCCGCTCGGCGTGGACGGCTCGATAACGGGGTCGCTTCGCGGCGCGGGCGACACGCGCTGGCCCTTCCTCGCGTCGATGATCGGCCTGTACGCGTTCGCGCTCCCGGTCGCGCTGGTCGGCCTCGTCACGCCGCTCGGCGTCGGCGGGCTCTACGCGGCGCTGGTGGCTGAGAAGCTGGTGCCGGCCGGGTTGAACGGCTACCGGTTCCGCTCGAACCGGTGGCAGGCGGTCAGCCGGCAGTACCGGCCCGACGCGGGCGAGGCGGAGGAAGAGGTCGGATAGCGGTGCGGACGCGGCTGCGGCCTACTCGGCGGCGACCTCCTCGATCACTTCGACGCTGCCGGTGAGCTGCCGGTGGACGTACGGCATGTCGATGCCGGCGTCGTCGAACGACTCCTTCACCGCGGTGACGTACTCGGAGCGCACGCGGACGAAGTCGCCGCGGTCGGGGTCGGCGATCCACCACCGCGACTGGAGCCCGACGGCCGAGTCGCCGAGCTCGACGAGCCGGACCGAGACGCCGGGGTCGTCGAGGATCTCCTCGTGGGCCTCGGCCTCCTTGACGATGATGTCGGTCGCCTCGTCGATGTCGTCGTCGTAGCCGATCCCGAAGACGAACTTCTGTCTGAGCGTGTCGTAGGCGACGGGGTTGGTGACCGCGCTGTTCGCGAGGTCGCCGTTCGGCACCGTCACCAGTTCGTTATCGAACGTCCGGACCCGCGAGACCCGGAGGTCGATCTCCTCGACGCGGCCCGAGTTGCCGTTCCACTCGATCCAGTCGCCGACCTCGAACGGCTTGTCCTTGAGGATGAACACGCCGGCGACGAAGTTCCCGAGGAGCTCCTGTGCGGCGAAGCCGACCGCGAGCGCGATGGCGCCGCCGAACACGGCGAACGCAGAGAGGAAGCTCCCGTAGCCGGCGACGGCGAAGCCGATCGCGACCGCGGCCACCCAGACGACGGCGTTGAGAACGTTCGTGCCGAGGCTCAACACCGCCTCGTCGAACCCGCGCGCCCTGACGACCCGTCGCAGCCCCGGGATGAGGACGAGCTTTCCGAGCAACAACACGGCGACGAAGCCGGCGACGAACCTGACCACCGTCACGGCGATCGCCGCCACGTCGACCGCGTTCGCGATCGCGTCGAGCTGTAAGGGGAGCATCGTCACCCCGTTCGCGAGACTATATAAAGAAGCTACTGGCAGCGCGCTTGTTTACGCCCGGCCGGAGGAGGCGCTCGCCCGGCGCGGCGGCGTGTCAGTCGCTCCGCACCGCGAGCGGCCCGTCGCCGCGAGCGACCGCGCGCAGCCGACGGCCGTGGACGTCGTCGTCGGCCATCCGCTCGCGAACCGCCGGAGGGATCCACGCCTCGCGACCGTCAGGATCGGGGGCCCGGTCGACGCCCGGCGGCCGGATGTCGTCGGGGAGGTACCGGGCGTACGTCGGGAGGCGCTCGCGGAGCGGCACGCCGCCGGCGTCCGCCACGGCCTCGAGCCCGCGGAGGTCGGGCCACTCGTACGCCGGGTTGATGTAGTCGTCCGTCACCGGCGAGACGCCCCCGAGGTCGTCGATCCCGCAGTCGACGAGCTCCGCCGCCGGCGAGAGGTTCGGCGGGACCTGAACGGAGACCTCGGGCGGCAGCGCCGCGCGTGCCATCGCGACGACGCGGCGCATCACGTCGCGGTCGGGCCTCGAGAAGTCGGAGCGCTCGTTGGGCACGACGTTCTGGACGATCACCTCCTGGACGTGGCCGAACCGCTCGTGGAGGGCCCGGATCGCGAGCAGGCTCTCGGCGCGGTCGCGCCAGTCCTCGCCGATGCCGACCAAGACGCCGGTCGTGAACGGGACGCCCTGTCGACCGGCGGCGCGGATCGTGTTGAGCCGCTGGCCGGGCGTCTTCCGGCGCCCCCCGGCGTGCGCGTCGACGTCCGCGGTCGTCTCCAGCATGACGCCCATCGACGCGTTCACCTCGCGGAGGTCCGCGAACTGCGCCTCGGTCAGGTCGCCCGGGTTCGAGTGGGGGAGCAGCCCCTCCTCCAGGGCGATCTCGCAGGCCCGGTAGAGGTACTCGTGGATCGAGTCGAACCCCCACTCGGCGAGCGTCTCGTGGATCTCGGTGTACCGCTCGTCCGGATCGTCGCCGAACGTGAACAGCGCCTCCGTACAGCCCGCGTCGGCGCCGACGCGGCACTGCTCGCGCACCTCGGCGGGCGACAGCAGCGACACCTCGCCGGGCACGTCGTAATAGGTACAGTAGGTACAGGTGTACCGGCACGCCGTCGTGAGCGGGATGAAGACGTTGCGCGCGAAGGTCAGCCGGTCGGCGGCCTCGACGTCGTCCGGGCCGACCGAGAGCAGTCGCTCGACCGCCCGGTCGGCGACAGTCACGTCGACCCCGTACTCGTCGGCCCCGGCGAACACGGCCGTCACTCGCGGTCGGCGTTTAAAAAGAATCGCGGTTGCGGATCCCCCCGACGACACCGGAACCGGTTACGCGGGGCAACGAGCGGGCGGAGCGATCCCGGTGACCGCATCTCGGTCACTCCCGCACGACAGAGACGCGGCCCTCGGACGCGTCGAGCGCGAAGCCAGCCTCGCGGAGCCACGCCGCGGCGCGGCCCTCGCCGTGGATCAGCACCTCGGCGAGGTCGTCCGGCTCGTCGACGTCGGTCCCGAGGCGGTGCGAGTCGACCGCGGCGAACGACGCGCCGACCTCGGCCGCGATGTCGCGGTGGTCGAGGTAGGAGGCGCCGTGGTAGTCCACCCGGAACTCGGGGTGCGAGGCGACGAAGGCGTTCGTGCCGCCGCCGCGGCCCGGCACCATGGCAACTTCCGCGTCGCGCCCGGCCGCGAACAGGCGCTCGACCGCGTCGGGGGTCGCCAGCGCGAGGTCCGCCATCACGACGGCGACCGGTTCGGGGGGGCCGTCGGCGTCGCTCTCGTCGCCGTCAGCCCCCAGTCGCGCGTCCAGCGCCGCGTTCACGGCCGCGGTCAGCGGGCGGTCGTCGACGGTGACCGGGCGGTCCGCGTCGACCGCGTCGGTGGCGAGGACGCGCGGCTCGCCGCCGGCGGCGGCGACGGCGTCCAGCACGTCGTCGAGCATCGCGCGGGCGAACGCCGAGCGCTCGTCGGGGGAGAGGGCGTCCGAGAGTCGCGACTTCGGGCGGTCGGTCGAGAAGGGAACGATGACCTCCATCGCGGCGGCGGGAGGTCTTAGAACAGGGATTCCAGCTCGTCGCTGTCGTCGTTGACGAGCTCGTCGAGGTTGTCGTCGCTCTCCTCGCGGATCTCGTCGAGGTTGTCCTGCGCCTCGATGGCGACCTGCTGGAGCTCCTTGATCCGCGGGACGTTCGTGACGCCTGCGAGCAGGATCACGGTCGCGACGAAGCCGGCGCCGCGGTACGGGTAGTCCCCGCCCCGGACCTCCATCGAGCCGGTCTGCTCTTCGAGCCACTTGCGGCCGCGCTCGATGCCCTTCCGGTTGAGGTACTCCGGCGGCCCGGCGAGCACGAGCAGCGCGCGCTCCGCGCCCTCGATCTCACAGGGCAGCGTGAGCCGGCCGAGCGCCGCCTTCCGGACGAGGCTGGTGATCCGGTTGGTGGTGTGGGCGCTGTCGAGCTCCTCGTCGTTGCCGTCGTCGCGGAGCCGCGAGAGCAGGCCGCCCGAGGAGCGCTCCTCGACCTCCTCCTCCGCGTAGCCGACCGTGGAGACGCCGCCGCCGGAGAGCGTGTTGATGATCTCCGAGGAGTCGACGACGCTCTCGGCGACCTCCTGGCCCTGCTGGATCTCGCCGGCGCCGAAGAGGATGCCGAACCGCCGGACGATCTCCTCGTTGATCTCCTCGTAGCCGCCTTGGACGGACTCGCCCGTCTTCCGCCAGGCGTCGTTGTCGAACACCATCAGGTTGTCCACCTCGCGGACGAACGTCTGGAACGAGCGGGCCGCGTTGAGGGTGTAGATACCTCCCTCGTCGCTGCCCGGCAGGATGCCGAGCCCGTAGACGGGCTCGGTGTAGATCCGCTTGAGGTGCTTCGCGAGCACCGGCGCGCCGCCGGAGCCCGTCCCGCCGCCGAGGCCGGCGACGACGAGGAAGGCGTCGACCTCGTGGACCGGGATCGAGTCGATGGCGCCCTGGACCTCGTCGATGTCCTCCTCGGCGATCTCCGCGCCCAGTTCGTTGTCCGCGCCGACGCCGTGGCCCTTCACGCGCGACTGGCCGATGAGGACGCGCTGGTCCTCGGCGATGTGTTCGAGCCCCATGAGGTCCGCCTTCGCCGTGTTGACGGCCGCCGCGGCTCGAACGATCTCGGAGCCCGTCCGCTTGTCGTACTCCAAGAACTTGTCGACGACTTTACCCCCCGCCTGTCCGAATCCGATCATTGCGAGTTTCATCGTGTGCTCCCTCCGCGTTTGAACTGAACAGAACGCGATCTCGTATATAAGCCTTCGGTTGCCGTTACCAGCGTTGAGATTAGGACAGTTGACACGTTCGGTCCCCCGGTCATCGGATCCCGAGGTGTTCGCCGAGCGTCGTCAGATCCGCTTGGTCGACGCCGAAGGCGCCGACGTCGCTGTCGGCGGTCGTGTTGTCGAACTTCAGCGACCGGTACTGGTCCGGCCCCATCGGGAACCCGGGCACCGCCCCGAGCACCGAGAGGCCGACCTTCGCGAGCGGCATCGGCAGCGGGACGATGGTGACGCCCTTCCGTTCCGCCTCGTAGACGAGGTCCGTCACCTGCCGGAGCGTGAGCACCTCCGGGCCGCCGATCTCGTAGGTCTCGCCGGCGTGCTCGTCGTCCGTCACCGCGGCGGCGATCATCGGTACGAGGTCCTCGACGTGGATCGGCTGGAACCGCGTCTTCCCGCCGCCGGGGAGCGGGTACAGCGGGACCCCCGGCGCGAACATCCCCTTCAACCGCTTGGTGAAGGAGACGAACTCGCCGCCCTCGCCGAAGACGACGGAGGGGCGGAAGACCGTCCAGTCGAGGTCGCTGTCCCGGACGATTTCCTCCGCCTCGCCCTTCGCGCGGATGTAGGCGGTGTCGCCGTTCGGGTCCGCGCCGAGCGCGCTGAGCTGGACGAACCCGTCGACGCCGCCGTCCTCCGCCGCGCGGACCAGGTTCTCCGTCCCGCCGCGGTGGATCCGGTCGTGCATGCGGTTGCCGCCGTCGGGCTCGAACAGCGGCGAGAGCGCGACCAGGTTCACGACCGCGTCGTGCCCCTCGACGGCCGAGGCGATGGAGTCGTAGTCGGTCACGTCGCCGCTGACGCCCGTCACGCCCTCCGGCGCCTCCTCGGGCGATCGGGAGAGCGCGGTCACGGCGTGGCCGTCGTCGGCGAGCGAGCGACAGAGGTACGACCCGATGAATCCGGTCCCCCCGGCTACCAACACTTTCATGCGAGCCACGAGGCGTGGAAGGCCCGTAAACCTACCGCGATGTCAGACGCTCGCGGACGCCGGCGCGATCCGGGGCAGGGAGGTCCGCGGCGAGGGCGGTTGACCCGTTTGTCGCGGTCACTCCTCGTCCGGAACCGGGACCGTCAGCACCGGAACGGGAGCGCTGCGGAGGGTGCGCTCGGCGACGCTGCCCAGCAGGTACCGGCCCACGCCGGTCCGCCCGTGCGTCCCCATCGTCACGAGATCGACGCCGGGGTCGTCGACGTACGACAGGATCCCCCGGGCGGGCGAGGAGGCGACCTCGACGGCGCCGACCGCCTCCAGTCCGGCCGCCTCGACGCGTTCGACGCCTGCCGCGACCGCGTCGTCGGCGTACTCCGAGAGCACGTCGACGTCGACGTGGTCCCCGACGCCGATGCCGCCGGTGTCGACGACCGAGAGGACGTGGACCGTCGCCCCGGCCCGTTCGGCGACCGGGAGCGCGCGGTCGAGCGCGGCGGTCGCGGCCGGGCTCCCGTCGGTGGGCACCAGCACGTCCTCGTACGGGTACGGGACGGCCTCGTCGCCCGGCCGGAGGGCCAGCACCGGCACCGGTGAACGCCGGACGACGCGTTCCGTGGTGCTGCCGACGAGGCGTTCGACGCCCTGCCGCCCGCGCGTGGACATCGCGACGAGGTCGGCGTCGGTCCGGTCCGCGTAGTCGACGACCGTCTCGGGGACGCCCCCCTGCTCGACGGCCGTCTCCGCGTCGACGCCGCGCTCCGCGGCGCGCGCGGCCGCCGCCTCGACGATCGACTCGCCCTCCGTCTCCAGCACGTCGACTACGTCGCGGCCGATGCGCGTTACGCTGTCGCGGGTCGTGTCCGCGACGTGGAGGACGTGGACGGTCGCGCCGTGGTCGGCGGCGATCGCCAGGACGTGGTCGAACGCCGCCGCGGCCGCGTCGCTGCCGTCGGTGGGGACGCAGATCCGGTCGAACATATCCCCTCGGTCACGCCCGCGGGTGAAAAACGCTCGCGTCGCTCTCGCCGCCGTCGACCAGCGCGCTCGAACGCGTCGCGACGCCTCCGAGCGACCCCGTTCCGACCCGGGCTGTTTATTCCTCGCCGCGGCGGAACGCGACCATGCTGATCACGCTGGAGGGGCTCGACGGCAGCGGCAAGACGACGGTCTGGGAGGCGCTACATGACGTGTACCCCGACGCGACGTTCACCCGCGAGCCCACCGACAGCTGGTACGGCGAGGCGGTCGGGCGCTCGATGGGCGACCCGGACGCCGACCCGCTCGCGGAGCTGTTTCTGTACACCGCCGACCACGCGAACCACCTCTCGGAGACGGTGCGTCCGGCGCTCGCGGACGGCGGCCTCGTGATCGCCGACCGGTACTCCGACTCGCGGTTCGCCTACCAGGGGGCGACGCTCGCGCGCTCGGACGCCGGGATCGAGCGACCGCTTGAGTACGTCCGCGGGATCCACGCCGCCTTCTCGCGCCCGCCGGACGCGACGATCTACCTCGACTTGGACCCGAAGACCGCGGCCGAGCGGGCGGGCCGGACCGACAAGTTCGAGCGCGACGGCTACCTCGCCGCCGTGCGCGACAACTACGAGCGGCTGATCGACGCCGACCCCGGTCGGTTCCATCGCGTCGACGCGACGCGCGCGCCGGAGGACGTGGTCGCTCGGGTCGAGGACATCGTGGCCGGCTTGGTCGACCGCTGACCGCCGGGGCAGCCGCGGGCGACGGCGGTCGCCGTCAGCGCGTGTCCGGCAGTTCGTAGTCGTCGGGCGACGGGACGTAGAGGTAGTCGATGGCGACCCCGAGCGCCAAGGGGAGCGCGATCAGGAGCGCCAACAGGATCGTCGAACTCCCCACGTCGATCCCGGTTCCCACGCCGAGCGCGCCGGTAAACACGAGCGTGGAGACGAGCAGGAGCAGGGGAGTCAACACGAGCGTGTAGAGGACGGATCCCCACGACGTGGAGAGCTGAATCCGGAAGAACCGGGTCGCGACCCCGGCGAGGAACGTGTGGAACGCCACCAAGGCGAGGAGGCTGCCGAACCCGAACAGCGCGAGCATGGTCGCCGTACGGGCCGCCGACACTTCCCCCTATCGGCCTCAGACGGGACCGCCGCCGCCCTGCTGCCGCGCGGCCGAGAGCAGGTCCGAGACGGGCGCCGTGTACTCGTAGCCCGGGATGACGCCCTGGACGTACGTCCCCTCAACGAAGTCGATCAGCGCGCCCGCGTCGTCGACGCCGCGGCGCTCGTTGACGTCGACGAACTCGTAGGCGACCGTTATCTCGTCGCCCTCGCGCTCGACGACGGGGTCGAACTCGCGGTCCGTCCGGGTGACGCCGCCCACGTCGACCGCGCGGCGCTCGAACGTGTCGGCCCAGCCGTCCTCGACCACGTCGGCCACCTCGTCGGCGGTGACGGCCGACAGCGTCGGCACGCGGACGGTGACCGCGAACGCGATCCGTCCCTCAGCCGCCGGCTCGGCGCAGACGCGGCCGTCGAACGCGGTGGTCGTCGAGACCCAGACGTCGCCCTCGCGCTCGAACGAGCCGTGGTCCGCGAACGCGCGCCGGACCCGGTCGGGGAGCTCGTCGGCCGTGGCGGCGTCGTCGGCGTCGTCGACGCGCTCGGCGTCGGCCTCGTCTTCGGTTTCGGTCATACCGATCCGGAGGCGACGCGCCCTGAAAAGCCGCTCGCGTCGCCCGCGCGAACCGCGACCGCCGACGCGGACGATCCCCGCTCCGTCCTCGATACGGGCACTCCGGGCCGGCACGTGGGACCCTTTTGTGCGTCCGCCGACGAGGCGGGGTATGGCAGACACGTTCCGGTCCACGGAGGGACTGATCGACGCGCTCGCGGACGCCGAGTTCGACCGGCCGCCGGCGCTCGTCAGCAACGCGCACATCACCGGGCTCGGGGTCGCCCGCGCGCTCGACGCCCACGACGTGCCCGTGATCGCGCTCGACCGGGCGGGCGGCGACGG
Source organism: Halorubrum sp. ASP1 (assembly GCF_005435135.1). NCBI lineage: Archaea > Methanobacteriati > Methanobacteriota > Halobacteria > Halobacteriales > Haloferacaceae > Halorubrum > Halorubrum sp. ASP1. The sequence continues at coordinate 29,191 of NZ_SGUA01000005.1, forward strand.
GGGAGCCGACGCCGGAACCGTCACGCACGACGGCCTCGCGCCGCCCTCGGACGCGGTCGACTTCGCCGGGGCGGTGACGTACCCGCTCGACGACCTCGACGGGTTCCGCGAGGACGTGGAGGCGGTCGTCGACGCCGCGGGCACCGAGGCGGTCGCGTTCGGCTGTATGGACGAGTGGGCGCTGTCGTACGCCGAGGCCGACCCCGACGGCGTCCGGATCCCGTTCGCCGGCAGCGAGACGCTCGACGACGTGTTGAACAAGTCGGAGCTGTACGCGACCTGCGAGGCGCTCGGCGTCCCCTACCCGGAGACGTACCGGCTGGCGGAGACCGCGGCGGCGGCGACGGGCGAGCCCGACGCGACGGTCGGGGAGGCGGCCGAGGCGCTCGGGTTCCCGCTGGTGGTGAAACCCGAGCTCAAGCGCGACTTCGAGGAGGCGTTCGGCACCAACGTGATCGAGGTCGCGGACCGCGGGGAGTTCGCGGACGTCGTCGCTGCCGCGAGCGACGAGGGGATCGCCGTGATGGCCCAGAAGCGCGTCGACATCGCGGCGGGGCGCGACCACTCGCTGGCATCCTACGTCCCGCCGTCCGGGAGCGGCGACGCGCTCGCCGTCGTCGGCAACGCCGCGGTTCGGTACCCGCGCAACTTCGGCACCTCCTGTCTCGTGGAGACGGCCGACGAGCCCGCCATCGAGGAGCGCGCGCTCGCCGTCCTCGGCGACGCGGGGTACCACGGGATCAGCGAGTCGGAGTTCGTCTACGACGCCGACCGCGAGGAGTTCCTGCTGCTCGACGTCAACACCCGTCCGTGGAAGTGGATCTCGATGCCGGTCGCCGCGGGCGCGAACCTCCCGATGGCCGCCTACGCCGCTGTCACGGACGCGACCTACGAGTCCGACGGCGTCGAGCCGACGCGGTGGGTGTACCTCCGCGATTACCTCTCGCTTCTGGCGGGCGACGACGCCTTCTGGGACCAGCTGTCGGCGGCCGACTGGCGCCGGCTCGTCTCCGGCGCGTTCGAGCGCGAGGGGGACCTGACGACCGGCGTGTACCGGCCTTCCGACCCGGGTCCGGCGGCGACGCTGTTCGAGACGGAGTTCGCCGACCGCGAGTACTACTGCTCCTGTTAGCGGGCGGCGGCGCCGAGCGAGCGCCTCAGCCGTCCGGGCGTTCACCACCCGAGCCGTCGGCCGGCTCGTCGCCGACCGGGACCCGCCAGAGGAGGACGGCCGTCGCCCCGACGACGAGGACGCCGCCGCCGACGCCGAGCGCGAACAGCGGCGAGACGGCGTCGGAGATGACGCCGCTGCCGAGTTGGAACGGGACGACCGCGAGCCCGCTCACCATCGCCATCGCGCTCAGGACGGTGGCGCGGCCGAGCGTCTCCGCGCGGTCGTTGACGTACTGCCCGGCGAACGACCGCGTGACGTCCGACACCCCCCGAATCAGGAGGAACGTCGGGAGCGCGAGCACCGGGACGAAGTACATTCCGAGCAGCGCGCCGCCGACGGCGAACGGGAGCGCGAGGAACCACGCCCGCAGCCCGATCCGGTCCCGTATCGCCCCCGTGTAGTAGGTGAGGACCGCGCCGACGAGGCTGTACGCCGCGTAGAACCACCCGAGGAGGGGTTCGACCCGCGACCGCGCCACCCCGAGGTCGAGGACGACGGTCTCGAACACCGGCTGGAGGAAGACGAACGCGAGGTACGTGACGGCGGCGTACAGGACGTAGTAGTACAGCAGGAACGAGCGCATCCGACGGCGCGAGAGCACCTCCCGCACGATGCCGACGGTCCGGCGGAGGGTCAGGTCGTCCGCGTCGGCCTCCTTGTACGTCTCCGGTTCGTCGAGGGTGAGGAGCACCGCGACGCCGAGGCTCGTCACGCCGGCCGCGACGAACCACGGGTACGAGAGGTCGACGCCGCCGAGGTACCCGCCGAGGACCGCCGCGACGGCGCCGGCGGCCAGCGCCGCGGACTCGCCGCGCCCCCGAACGCGCGCGAACTCGTCCTCGGAGAGGTCGTCGGTGAGCGTGTCGTAGAGCCACGCGTCCTCGCTTCCGGAGCGGAAGTTGTAGCCCAGCGACCAGCAGACGTACAGCCCCGCCAGCGGGAGGAACGAGTCCGACAGGCCGATGCCGAGGAGCGTCGCGGAGATGAGCGCCGTCCCGATGAGGAGGCTGTTTCGCCGCCCGACGCGGTCGCCGACGTATCCGGTCGAGATCTCGCCGAACACGGTCGTCAGGTTGTACAGCGCCTCCAGGACGGCGATCTGCGTGAACGAGAGCCCCTGCGCCAGGAAGAAGAGGTACATGATCGGCCGGTAGAACTCGACCGACTTCGTCGCCTTGTAGACGTAGTACTTGACGATGGGTCCGGAGACCGCCGTCCCGAGCCTACCGCCCGTGCGACCGGCCATACGTGTGGCGACCGACGAGGGGCCGACCGGTGTATCCTGTTATTACGGCGGCCCCGGGTCGGCACATACGTCGGCCCGGCCGGCGGGGACGCTCGCGCGCGCCCCGGGGCGCGGCCGCGGAACACAACGGTTAGTGCGCCCGCCGACGCAGGGCGCGTATGGGCTTCTTCGAGACGCTCGCGGACCGGATCGACGCGGTCGACAGCGTCGTGTCGGTCGGGCTCGACCCCGACCCGAGCCGACTCCCCGAGACCGTGACCGACGCCGACCTCCCGCGGTGGGCGTTCAACCGCCGGATCATCGACGCGACCCACGAGCACGCCGCCTGCTACAAGCCGAACGCGGCCTTCTACGAGGACCCGGAGGGCTGGCGCGCGCTCCGCGAGACCGCGGCGTACGCCGAGGGGAAGGGCGTCCCCGTCCTGCTCGACGCGAAGCGCGGCGACATCGGGAACACCGCGCGCCAGTACGCCGGGATCCTCGACCACGTCGACGCGATCACGGTGAACCCGTACCTCGGCCGCGACTCGCTCCAGCCGTTCCTCGACCGCGCGGACAAGGGCGTGTTCGCGCTCTGTCGCACGTCGAACCCCGGCGGGGCCGACCTCCAAGACCTCGAACTCGCCTCCGGCGAGCCGCTCTACGAGCGCGTCGCCGCGCTCGCGGACACCTGGAACGCGAACGGCAACGTCGGCTTGGTCGTGGGCGCGACGACGCCCGACGAGCTGGAGACGGTCCGCGAGATCGTGCCCGAGGTCCCGTTCCTCGTGCCCGGCGTCGGCGCGCAGGGCGGCGACGCGGAGGCCGCGGTCGAACACGGGCTCGCGTCCCGGCCCGACCTCCCGGTCGACGTCGGGCTCGTGAACTCCTCGCGCGGCATCATCTTCGCCGGCGAGGAGTCGAGCCGCCCCGACGACGAGGCGACGTACTTCGGCGCCGCGGGCGACGCGGCCAAGCGGCTCAAGAAGCGACTGAACCGCCACCGATAGGTCACCGACGGCGAGGCGTTCCGGCGGGCGTCGGCTCGGCCGGCGCTACCCTCGTCCGGCGGCGCAGCCCGAGCAAACGCGGGCGGTCTCGTTCCAGTGGTCGTCGCAGACGGCGCGCCCGCAGCGGTCGCAGGCGTGACTCGCGGTCGCCGCCTCGCAGACCTGGCAGAGTCCGGTGAGGCTCACGGCGGCGGTTGGGTCGCACGGCTTATCAGGATCGGGGGCGAGCCCCGCACATGCGCCAGTTCGTCGTCATCGGCCGCGACGTGCCCACCGACCCCGACGCGATCTCGCTGTCCGACATCCCCGGGGCCGGGCGGCTCGACCTCCTCTGTCGGTGCGTGAGCGCGGGCCTCTTCCTCTCGCACGGCATCCGCGAGTCGGTCCGGGTCCACCTCGTGATCGCCGACGAGTTCGCCGTCACCGTCGACGCCGACACGGTCCGCCACCTCCACCCCGACGAGCGCAACGTCGCCGCGCGGATCCGCGACGCGCTCGACGCGAAGGCGGACGCCATCGGGCACATGCCCGCGGACGTCTCTCCCGGCGTCGAACTCCGCCGGATGGGACTCGAAGCGACCCTCGACCGGCTCGTCGGCGACGACGGCCGCGGTCCCGACGGGACCCTCGTCCAGCTCCACGAGGACGGCGACCCGCTCGTCGACGCGGAGCCGCCGAGCGATCCCGTGTTCGTGCTCTCGGACCACCACGACTTCGCGCCCGACGAGGCGGAGGCGGTCGCCGAACGCGCCGAGCGGCGGCTGCGCGTCGGTCCCGAACTGCTCCACGCCGACCACACGGTCACGGTGGTTCATAACTGGCTCGACACCGATGGCTACGCCGAGTACTGACCGCGAGACGACGACGGCGCCCGACGCCGACCCGCGCTTCGAGGTCCCCCTCCGCGGAATCGACGTCGACCCCGAGACGCGCTGCGCGCACTGGGACGACCCCGTGGACGTGATCGCGCTCCGGTTCGGCTGCTGTGAGGCGTACTACCCCTGCGACGCCTGCCACGACGCGGCGACCGACCACGAGGCGGTCCCGTGGCCCCGCGAGCGCTTCGATGAATCGGCGGTGCTGTGCGGCGTCTGCCGGACGACGCTCACCGCCCGTGAATACCTCAACGCCGGCGAAGACGCCTGCCCCGTCTGCGGCGCCGCGTTCAACCCGGGCTGTCGGAAGCACCGGGACCGGTACTTCGAGGGCGAGGGTCCGCACGACGAGGACGGCGACGACGATTTATAATCGATGACGCGGGGCGGCAGCGCGTGCCTGCGAGTGGCCGCCCTCAGCGGCCGCGAGTGAGCACGCGCGAGGGAGCGGCGAGCGCTCGGAGAGCGCGAACCGCGAGGCCGGGGAGGCGTGAGGTGCGGTGCCGTCTTGGGCGCGACTCAAACGGGTAGCCGCGAGGCCACAGTCGGCGATGGAAGCACTGGAAGGAGCACGGAGTGAGAGACTGAAGCGCGCAACGAGCGTACTGTGGCCTCGAGGCTGGGGCTTTGGAGGTGTCGGCGGCTGCTATCAATTTGCTCGTTCCTCCCCGATTCGCGTTCCATCAGTGTCTCACTGATCGCCCCCCTTTCGGAAGGATTAAAAGAACGAGCGGCCTTCTGTCGAGTGCGGGCCGGTGGGGTAGCTTGGTATCCTTCGGCCTTCGGGTGGCCGTAACCACGATTCAAATTCGTGCCGGCCCACTACCCGCTTATACTTTTTCCAGCCTCTACTGACAGGTCTTAGCGGCTCTACGGGGTGGTCTCTGTGAGCCTTTCCGACGGCTCAACCGGGACTACCCTGTCTGCTGGCGGTCCGGGCGAGTTCTGGTGCGGGCTCTGTAACCAGCGGTGTACTCGGAACTCGTCGAGCGGCGTCGAGTACGGCCACGCCCTGGACTGTCCCGCGCGGCCCAGCGAGCTCTCAAATCCCGACGAGAAGTGAGCCGGCCAGCTGCGCGCCGGTCCACCTCCCCACGGCTCCGGCACGATCTCGTTCGCTCCCTCGAGGCGAGCCCCGTCAGTCTCTCCAAGCGGTCGGCGACCTTGTGGTCCGTGAGGTCCGCCGAACGCGGACCGAACGGCGCCGACCGCGCACAGGCGACCGAAGGTCGCCAAACGAGCGGCGGTGCCGTCGCGGTCGCGGAGCGGTCGCGCACGCTCGGAGGTGAGCGATGAGCGCGCCCGACGAGCCGGCCGCGTCTTGGCCTTCCAAGGAGACTAACTCTGTAACGGCTTCTCTCACCGGATTAGAGGAGGACGCCGATCCGATCGTCGAACGGGTGACGGAGTTCGCTACCGAGTACCCGCACCTCGCCGACCTCCCTCTCTCGGAGGCGCACGGGCGGAAGCTTCGCCGCATCGTCACGGAAGCCGACTGGGAAAAGGAGTTCGTCGACCCCGATCACCCGCTCGAAGATTCCTTCGCCGTCGACTCGCTTCGCTCCCGCTCCGCCGGAACGTGGCTCGACGCGATTCACGCTTTCCTGCGCGCTCACCACGAGTACAGCGGGATGATGGCCCGCTTCGAAGATCGTGAATCGGGCGACGAGTTCGACGTACCGCTTGCCGACGCGTGGGGGAAAGAGTACAGCAAAAAGCAGTACGCACGGGCTCGCGCGCTCCAGCGACAGATGTCCGGCGGAAAGCGTCCATCCGGTGGCGAAGCCGCTCCCGCTTGGGATGACCCGGTGACCGTGATGCTCACCCTGACCGCTTCTTCGGTCCCCGACGGCGACCGACTCCCACCCGTCGAACAGATGGACTCGATACACGACGCGTTCAGCTACGGCGGCGTTCGCGACACGCTCCGTAACGTGATGGAGTATCACCTAGACCTCGACTCGGAGCAGTGGGGCTACTGGCTTCAAGCGGAACCGCACGGAATGGGCACCGCCGCGGACCCCGACAAAGACGCCGGCCTCAATGCCTGCTACACTCATATTCACGTCGGCGTCTACTTCGACGGAGCCGGGTTCGGTGACCTCCGCCTGGTCGCTTCCGAGTTCGAACGGGTGATCGACAAGCACCTAGAGGTCTGCGACCCCGCCGGGTGGTCAGCTCACGATTACGACGCGATCGACGACTACCTTCAGGAGGACGATGGGTGTATCTCGATGAACGCAGACGTCGGGAACCTCGGTTCCTACCTCGCCGCGTACATGGGCGGCTACACCGAGGACCTGCTGGACAAGCCGATCGAGTACATCGCTTGGGGAGCTGTCTACTGGTCGGCTGCTCGCCAGCGGACCACCCGCTCGCAGACTGTAAATCAGGCCATCCGCGCCGATCGGTGCGAACAGCGTGCCGAAAATGAAGAGTCGGGACAGGTCGACGCGCACGGTGAGCGCATCCGCTGGGACGACGGCCGCGGCGCCGATGTCGTCTGCTCCTGCTGTGGTTCACCGTGGACTGTCGACCAGGACCAGCTCGACGGGCCCCCCGAGACTGAATCCGCGTTCGACGACGATCTTCGTTGGGCCGCTGACGCAGCTGCTCCGGCGCCGGAACCAGAACAGGACCGATCACTCGCCGAGCGATGGCCGAGTGCCGACAGCGCATGGGCCTACGGAGAATCTCCGCGAAAGACGCTGATACGCGACCGCGTTCACGACTACCTCGACGTACACGGGAGAGACGTATCCCTTCCCTCGATACTGGCGCATCTGAACATCGACCCGTCGTACAGGGAGTTCGTCGGTCAGATACTGGATGGTGAGATGGAACCTGATTCCGAGGCGTTCGATCGCCGCTCGACGGAACCCGCCTTCGGCTACGAGCTGAAAGCGATCGTCGACCGCGACGGGAATGAACACGAACCCGGCGGCGGCGGTGTCGACATGGTATCACTAGAATTGCCGATAAGGAACGTTATCCAGAATACTCGGCTCCGGCACGATCTCGCTCAAGGAGAGGTGTTCCGTGACGCTCGTACAGAGGTCGCAAGCCACAACCCGAGAACTCTCGCAAGCGGATTCGTCGAAGAGGGGATAACTGATCCCGAGGTAGTTGATCGCCTCCTCATCGTTGAGGACTACCACGTCTCTAATCCAGAAATGAATCGGGATGAACGGCGGCCGTGTATGGTCCGTCCTAATGATAGCTAAGTCCTGCCGTCACCATTTAGATCTATACACGAACAGCCAGATCCCAGTTACTGATACACAGAACGTAGACAATTCGGTTAGTTTTGACTCCAGATATGGCTTTTATTTTTGTGTTTGTATAATAGAATACTCATATTATTGTCGTTTCGTATCGATGAGTTAGAAGAACAAGAAAACCACCCCAGCAATCACCGCGAATACAACGGTCCCGGCTGTAAACCGGAGCGACCACCGGAGAAAACAGTATTTACTACTCGCTACCGTTGCCAAATCATAATTCTCCTCGATCAATTCTGTTTGTGCTCTCCCATCCTCCAACTGCTTGAACTCATCACGGAACTCCTCTTTCGAATCATACTCGATGATATTTTCCCAGAAAATGAGTCCTGTCTCAGGTTTCGGGGTCCGAGGATATACCACCCATCCTGAGAGGAAGACCCCTGCTACGGTGAACCCTACGCTCAAAATGGCGCCCCACCGCACTATTTGCGACTCAATCGACAGATCGCTTACAGCGTTAGCGAATAATCCCAGAAACGCTATTTGTGCAGTAAGCAGGATTGAGGCCTTATTATCTGCCAATGAAATATACTGGTTGAGATGATCGTTGGTCCGCGTAACGAGTTCATCAGGAGAAATTTCAGACATTTGTTCTTCCAATTATAGGTTGTCCGTATTGGTGTCTGCCCAGATTCCGTTGAAATTATAATAGTGTTGAGTCGTCCACCCTGAATCGTCACTTCCCCACGTAAACCCTTCAAGTCGACCTTTGTCCGTGAGGTACTCCCCCCATCCATCCTCCTTATTTGCGTACTGGTAGAGCCCCTCATTCACGAAATACTGGTTAGTCCCCGCCATATCTTCAAGTTTCGAAGCACTGTTTGCTGTTGTTCCCACGGCTGTCCGCCGGTTTAGACTATGTTTGCCAATACGGGAAATGTGAATATCTTTACCGATAGCAGCTCCGCCACTAATCGTAATAGGTTCAATACCATTGTCATCCAAAGTGGGATTAATATGGTTTGCCAAGGAGTACTTCACTGTAGCAAAATATTCCAGAACTGTCTCGCTGATTGATGAGTAGTCCTCACCAACACCAAAGTATGCCAATATCCCGTCACCAGTATTCTTCTCAAAGTAACCATCGTAGTCCCGGACGATCTCCATAATTTCCGGGATAAACAGGTTCAACATAAATAGCACGTCCTCCTCTGGATAGTCGCTAGAGTAGTCAGAGAAATCATTAATATCAATGAAAACTATTCCTAATTTGAATTTCTTAGCTGAGGCCAAGAGCATATCCTCCGGATCCGGCATTGATTGTCCATCCGGAATGTGATCTAGTCGTTCCTCTACTTTCTCGGCCTGCTCATCGACACGCTCTTCAATTTCGTCTTTATCAAAGGTCATTACTCTAAGTTTGGATGACATAATATAAAAATTTGCGATGTATATGTACAAAGAGGTTGTCCGAGAAAGATATCTCCATATTAGAGCTGAATCGTTATGAGAACGTAATGCGTGCTTCACATGTTGTGAGCGACAAATTAGAGATTATTTATTCAAAAAACGGTTGGTAATTCCAACCCTCCTGGAACTAAGCGGACTATCATAATAGTGAGACCTAACAGCATTATCCCCAGCAAAGTAAGTCCTATCTGCCCTATACGCTCTTGTTTTTGAATGTAGAGTCCGGTACGCGCAAGCCCACCGAATAGCACGATCTCAACAACAACTGATATGAGGCCAAATACGTCACTGAACAGGGTTGCCCACGTGGATACCGCTGTAGCTAAACCCACATCTTCAACTATAGAGTAGAGCAGAATTGTAACAAAGGCGACTCCTAAGAGTCCTACCACCGCCTCCTTTACTCCCTGTTTGAACCAAACGCTACACCGAACAAAGAACTGCCGTATGGGCCATGTTGCAGACCGAATCCAAGATTCGATCGACATGTTATTCGGTTGGTTATGTAGTATATTAAACGTTTGAACTGTGTTTCTCAGATCACCTGCTATACCATGACTAACAGAGCAGACCCTCTGGGACATTCGAAATTATCCTGCTACCGTGGGACTACTTTCACCGAGCCTAGCTTGATACTATACATGACTTCTCTGACCACTAACAGTTGGAGATGTCGACTGAAAACCCGACGCCGCCTGACGGTTACGAACGGTTCGAAGGAGAATCGCCGGAGTCCGATGTTCCCACGGTAGAACTCGGCCCGGGTGACGTGCTGGAAGGGCTCGTACTCGACCTGACTGAAGGAGAGGGTGAGTACGGCCCGTGGTACCGGCTCAAAATCAAGGACGAAAGCCGCGGAGTCGTTCGCTACTTCGCGAAGGACGAGGTCAAGCGCGCAGCTGCGCAGGACCGCATCGAGGTGGGCGAACAGATCTGGGTCGCGATGGCCACCGACGAGGTGACGCTGGAACGCGACGACGGCTCGACGCACGACTACAACCCAACGAATTGCGCGTTCCCGGGTGGTTCCTGATGGCGTCGTCGTACTCGAACTCGATGGGTGACGCCCTCTCGGACTACACCCACCTGCGAACGCTCCCGGCGCTCCTGAGCGTCGTGTTCGTTCTCGCCGGACTCTACCAGTTCGGTGGGATTTCCGAGGTGATGCTCACCTGGATCGACTACACACTCACCGCCCAGCACGCCACGTTCATCTCGCTGGCTGCGTACGCGATCGCCTTCGCGAGCAGCGAGACCAAACAGTTCGAATCGTACGAGCAGTGGGAACAGGTCGCGATCGCTGTCGGCCCCCTTGTCATCGTCGGCTACCAGTACGTTCCCCAGCTCGCTGACCTCATCAACACGAGCAGCAACCTCGGCCCGATCGTCGCGTTCCTTGCGACGGTCGTCGCGTGGGGCGTCGCTGTTCGGTAAACTGCCCTCGCACCTCACCTTATGAGTTCAAACCATGACACATCGACTAGCTGTAACGCCTCTGACCGCCCTTCTGCTCGGGACCGTGTGGGCGCTGACGACGCTCCTACTCGGTCTCGCTCTCGTGTGGGCCGCCGCACCTTCATGAAGGGTCTCGGCGCGTCTGCCGCTGGCGCTGTCGCCCTCGGATCGGACTACGGCTTTACCCGCGAGGCCGAAGCGATCGCCCCGCTGATCGGCGTCGGCGCGATCGGCGCCTCCGCCGCCCTCGGCTGGGCGCTCCGCGAGTTCGAGATTGTTGGCTCCGACCCACCGGCGGAGGGTTTGACCGCTGACGCTCTTGAACAGCAAATCTATCAAGCTGTCAAAACGCGGCGCTCTAACAACCAGAGTACGATCGTCGACAATCAGAACATCCTCGACGGCGTCAAGAATACCGCGTACACCGATGCCAAGGTGGCTGCCATCGAGCAGCTGAACGCTGGCGTCTCGGAGAGTGAGGTTTTGTCGGCGGCGAACGCCGCGATTGACTCGTACGAATCCACCGTCAAGGGGAACTTCCTCAAGTCGTGGAATGAGTCGGTCAACGAGCTTCAGGCGTTGCTTCAGTCGGCTGTCGATCACCCTGACATGGGCGAAGGCGACCTGCTCAACAGCTACGATATCAGCATGGAGATGCGTTCGCAGGACCTCTCTGTCTCCGATGTGAGCAACACCCTTCCCGACGGGACGGACCTTCCTGTCAAGGAAATCTCCATCCACTGGTACGACGACTGGCAGGCCACGCTTTCCCCGTTTACCGCCACGGAACACGTTCCGAACCAAATCTCTGAGGGAAAGAAGGCTGTCCACTTGTCCCTGAGCCAAGTTGATGGTGACTTCATCTACCTCAACGCCGCCGAATGGAAGCCTCTGTACGACGAGATGGATACCACGTTTACCGATGTCCGTAACGGTATCTCGACGTGGGTGACGAACGTCTACGGCGACGTTCAGTCCGGCTCGATCGAGATCTCGGAACTCGTCACACCTCGCGAACGTGCGGCGATGATGTCCGATGAAGAAGGTACTGCGCAAGCGATCGCTGACCTCGCTGCGCTGAACATCTCCGTCGACGTTGAGCGTGAGGCGACGATCACCTTCAGCGACTCCGGGGCTACGCTCCGTGGGACGTTCGGACTCACCGACGAGTCTGACGGCCCGATCGAAGCTGGCGAGACCTACGACCCGACGACCTTCAACGGCGACGTGTACTTCACCACGGACACCTCGCTGCTCGAAGGCGACTGGTCCGCGTATGAGTCCGGCGTTGACGGTGGGAACATCACGCTCACCTCGGAACCTTACGAGGGAACCGCTGTTGAGGTGACGACAGCCGCGAACGAGACCGTGGCCGTCAACGCGACCGACTGGACTGCGACCGGAAGCGGGACGTGGTACTACGACGCTGCCGACGACCTCGAAACAACCATCACCGAGGTCACGGACGCTCGCTACCGCGCCAATACCACGGAGACGAACATGGAGACGCTGAACCTCGAAGCGACGTTCACCGTCGACAAGTTCGAGAACACCGAAACTGGCGAGGAAGCACAGTCTGCCTCGTTCGAGTCGTCTGAACCCCAGACCGACTCGAACTACATCACCCAGGAAGAGTGGAACTCGCTCGAACAACAGAATCAAGAACTGATCGAGAAGTACGAGGCGAGCCAAAACAACGGCGGCGGCCTCGACCTCGGCGCGCTCGACATGTTCGGACTACCGGGCGAACTCGTCGGCGTCGGGATCGCCGCGATCGTCGGTTTCCTCGCCCTCTCGGATTAGCCCATGTTCCCTCGATTTTTACTCGTCGTCGTGGTAGTAGTCGCGTCTCTGTCCGGCGCTGTCGCCGCACAGGACACCCCGAACGCGACGGCTGAGAACTCGACGGAGACCTGCGGCGAGTACGTCACCGAGTACATCTCGCTCTGCTCGGCTGACTACGACGGCTCCGCCGCGGTGATCGTCCTTGACGCCGACCGGCGCGAGCGCATCACAGTTACCGAGGCCGTCGCCCTGACCGAACCGCGAGAACTGAACCGTCGCTCGTTCGTCGTCGACGGGCGCACGACGATCCGCTTCGCGGTCGACCCCGACAACGGCGCCGCTGGCGTCACAATCGACGACGGAACCACGCTCTACGGCGTCCCGCTTGAAACCTCGTCGACGATCGTCGGCGGGCCGTTCACCGCGAGCGATACGCAAGCCGCCGGGGTCGGCGGCGCGCTCGGTGTTGCGCTTACCACCCTGTACCTCGTTGCTCGGCGCGTCTACGGCAAATCGGAAGAGGCAGAGAGGATAGCATGAAAGCCACGAACCCCGCCACGGAAGATGAACAGCCCGCGCACCTCGACCTGCTCGATTGGCTCCGGGCACGCGCTCCCCAGCTCGTCGTGCTTTCCATCGCCGCCGCGATCGTCGCGATGGTCGCCGGGTTCGACATTTCTATTTCGCGCTTCTGGTACATCGCCGGTGTCACCGCGTTGCTCGTGACTCCGCTCGGTTGGATGACCGGATCGAAGGTCGTCAGCTGGCTCTACAATCCTTCGTTCGTCTGGTTGATCGACCTCGACGCCCGCGTGCTGGAGGGTGGTATCTACCGACTCCCGCCTGACGACTTCCGCGAGATGGACGTTCTCGACGACGACGAGTTCGTGAACTCAACGTACGACCTCACGCAGCTGTCTCCGAACCTCTACGTCGGGAAACAAGTCGACCTCGAAGACATGACCGTCGTCGGCACCTGGCGCGGGACGCTCGACGATCGGGAGCTGACCCGCGCGCTTCGCGCCGTCCACGAATGTCGAGGCCAGCTCCAAGACGACGCGCAGCGAGGATTCATCCTCGAAAGCTCCGCGTTCGTCGTGGTCCGCCGTGCGACCCGGAACACGGTCGAACGTATCGTTGAGCTGTTCGAGGACGGTTCCCTGCCCGATTCGGGGGAAGGGATCGAGCGCGCAGTTGACCAGGAGCTGAAAGACTTCGGCCTCGACGACGCCTCGGACTCGGACCTCTCCGACCTCGTCGACGACAACGCGATCGACGAGATGGACCACAAGTCGGGATTCGACTTCTCGACTCCGGAGGAACCCGACACCGACCGAAACGGACACGCTGAATCTGCCGAGGTGCGTGCCGATGGGTAACTCCGACGAAGGGATGCTGACCGCGGCCAAACTCGCGGAACAACTCTCCGGTCGCATCGATACTCATCGGGACCTCGACCCCCGAGCGGGAGCGATCGACCCGGACGACGTGTCGGCGTCGGTGTTCCTCAACGACCTCGACCCGGAGCTTGTCCAGGGCTCGCAGCTGCTCGACCTCGTCGACCGGACCCAGCAGTCGCGGAAGGCGTCCGAAGCGATTCGCTCGGGCAACTCCCTGATGCTCTCGCATCTGGTCGGCGTCACCGAGCAGGACCTCGACGGCTCCGCGCTGCGGCTCCCGCTGCGGCTCGACGACGTGATGACCAATAACGACGCGACGGCGTTCATCGGCGGCGCCGGCAACCCGAACACGGGGAAGACGAACCTGATGGCGCTGCTGGCGGAACTCCGCTCGGCGACCGTCGACGACCTCCTCGTCATCTCAAACTCGCGGACGTGGCCCCGGACCGACCTCGTGGCCACCAGCGCGCACGATCTCGCGGTCACCTGTATCGAGCATCGCGACCGGCCGAAGTTCGTGTTCATCGACGAAGGATCGACACACTTCGACGCGCGGACCAACTCCTACGAGGTCGCGGCGCAGTTCTCTCCGCTGGCGAAGCGGATGGCGAAGATCAACGTCGACGTCTTCGGAACCGTATTCCACACGGGGAAGGACTGCCACCCTGAGCTAAAGCGGCTGTTCACGACTGCTTACTTCAAACACTCGAAGAAGGAGGTCGATTTCTTCGCCGACTGGCCCGCTGATGCCGACAAGCCGACGAACCAACTGTTCGGCGGGACCGTCGAAAACCTCGAACCCGCGACCGCAGAACCCGATCCGGACGACGCCGCTCCGTGGAACTGGAACCTCGAACCGGACTTGTTCTCGCTCGACCTCGGCTGGTCCGATCTCCTCACCGAGTTACGTGAAGGTGGTCCGGCCTAGGAGAATTTCATTGGTCAACCCATTTCAACAACATGTCTTTTTATTAGAACCTGTTGTAGTTAGGATGATGAAATCTGATCTGTTGAATGCTCCCGTCTACAAGTTCTCCGGCCGAATCGAACACTGGGTTACGACGTTTCACCGCGGTTTCTGGGGCCTTCCCGATGGAGAGCGAGGTAAGTGGGAAAGCATCTCGGCAGGCGACGTGTTCCTCTTCCACGGTACCAAGCCCGAGTATATCAACGACAGCGACGCTGGCGGCGGTGTGATCGGCGTCGGCGTCGTCGGCGGGTTCGACACCAAAGACGAGGCGGTCTGGCTGGAGGAACTCCAGGGCGGTCGAGACTACCCGTTCCTGATCTACTTCAAGGAGATGTACTGGTTCGGTGACAGCGACGCCGTCGAGAGCGTTCCGGTCTCCGAGAAGGAGGAAGCCCAGATCATCGACGAGTCTCACGCCCTCTCCGAGAACATCCTCACGTTCGGAGAGATGCGCGAAGACGCCGGCTACTCGTTCAACCCGATGGGCGTAATGTCCGAGGTGAAGGAGATCCAGAAGCTCAGACCGCTCCTTGAGGGCCGCCTGCGAGGCGTGGACGTCGACGAGCGCGACACGCCCTCCGCGGCGCACGCCTCCAAGACCGACGGCCAGTTCGTGACGAGTTCGCCCACGTCGACCGGCAGCGGCGGATTCGGCTCGGGCTCACGCCAACAGCGCAGGAGCAGCTCCGGTACGGGCTCGAACGGGAGCAGCAGCGGGGGCTCCTCCAGCGGCTCCCGTCGCGACCGGAGCGGTGCCGACGATGTCGAGGTGACCGGCGACGAGACAGAGATTAGCTTCGTCCGGGACACCGCCGATACCCAGCAGAAGAATCAGGAACACGAGCACATCCTCGACGTGGTTGAGGAGACGCTCGGGGACAGCGGGTTCACCGTCGAAGAGACCGAGTACAGCGACCTGATCGCCACTCGCGACGACATCCACCTGCTCGCAGAGGCGAAGTACATCGACGAGGGCAACGAACGCGACCAGATCCGATACGCGATCGGCCAGCTCGCGGAGTACCGCTACCGCGACTTTCGCCTCGGCGACTTCGACGACGACCCGCTTCGGTTCCTAGTCCTGTCCCAGCGTCCCACCGACGGCTACGCTCGGTTCCTGAAAGACCTCCAGAGCGACGGAATATACACCGTGTGGGTCGATGATGAGACCATCAAAGGCCTGAGTGAGTCCGTGTCGGTCTTCAGCGACCTGCTCTAGCTCAGTCGCGCTGCCAATCGCTGAGGTCCTCGGTGATCTCTGCGACCGTCTCCTCGTCGAAGCGTTCCTCGTTGTCCTCCATCTTCTCCGCGACGGCCTCGGGGAGGTCGATGTCGAACTGCTCCGCCATCGCTATCGAGTAGATCACCACGTCGGCGACCTCCTCTTTGACGCGAGCCCGTACTTCCGGGTCGGAGCGGACCTCTTCGGAGGGGTGATTGTCGTGCCAGAGAAAGATTTCGAGCAACTCGTTCGCCTCGACGCTGATCGCTTCAGCGAGGTTCTTTGGCGTGTGAAACTGATCCCAATCACGATCGGCAACGAACTGGTTATAACGCTCCATCAGGTCTCCGAAAGATGCCATCACTGAGGATCTCACCCCCGAGGCTATTCAAATTTCTAGAAACTGAAGACCATTACGATGGTTTATTCGCAGGAAAATCTATTCTCGTCAGAACGCTCCTTCTAGCTGCTCAGGCTTTCATTTCGTGGCCCCGTACGGCGTGACCGATCTCATCCAGACCTGCCTCTTTTGAATAAAACTCGTACGTCTTGTTCGGTGTGAACACCTTCAGACTGGATCGGCGCA
Organism: Halorubrum sp. ASP1; assembly: GCF_005435135.1. NCBI lineage: Archaea > Methanobacteriati > Methanobacteriota > Halobacteria > Halobacteriales > Haloferacaceae > Halorubrum > Halorubrum sp. ASP1. Next base: position 45,587 of record NZ_SGUA01000005.1, read on the forward strand.
TAAATAGCCCCTGAATCCACGTTCCGAACCCACTAAGAACGAATATTCCGACAAACAACCATCCCAGTTCTCCGGGAACCATCGCCCCAAGTTCCAGGAAGAACCGTACAAACCATACTACAATTCCGAGCAGGATACCAATGAGACCGTATCCGAGATACCGCATCGGATACCCCTCATCTCTGTATTTGATTGAGTTCACTCCCTTCAACGAGATGTCGGTAACATCGTTTCCGTTGATGTATACCAATCTATACGGTGTACAGGCGAGTGTTCCTTCGCTCGAATCGACAAACGAGTCTGGATCGTCGAACGCTCCGATCTTTGCTGTCACCTCCTCCTTGTCAATCAGGTAATCGTTCAGTTTCACATATACCGCTCAAATACATGGAAAATAAAGCTACCTCATAGTTGAAGCAAAGTGATAATCACAGCGAAACACGGTGATCCACCCACCGACTCACCCACCCATGTCAGTGGGCGGGAGCCTGCGCGGCCCCTCCTTGTGGGGGGTCGCGCAGGCTCTTATCCTCAAATATTACTTCCACTCGATTTGTTCTGCGGCAAATCTCATAGCATCAATATAGTTTTCGTCACGGTAATATCGCTTCAAAATTGGTTTGAGTACATCGGTATCAACGTCTGAGATATACATCCCGAAATATACTAAGAAAGATAGAAACTGAACTACCCCCACATTGGCGATGCCTTTTTGATAGGAAAGGGCTACATCCATTTTCTCCAGAGAACCAAACTTTTCGTCGCCCGAGTAGCAAAGATATTCAATGATAATTATTCTGTAGGTAATTGAGACAGCAATTAGAACTAGACCAATTTCTATTCCGAGGCTAAGCGGGATCCCCCGAATAGTAGTTCCTAATGGTTGAATTGAGAGAGCCTGCGTGATGATTAGGAGAATTCCTATTGAGAGCGACAAAGTATATTCGCCAAATGATAGCTTGTTTTTGCCTGATTCTTTTACTCGAACAAACTCATCTCGATACTCGTCCTCCTTCTCTAATTTGGCCTCAACATCGTCAACATCAACGATGATGTCAACCATCATCTCCCTAGCTGAGATGATATTAGAGAGTAGTCCCAAGTTGAATTCCAGATTCTTGATATGCTGAACGCCCGTTTCTGCGGCTCGTCCGATATACTTAATGGGGGTAGTTACAACTGTGATTGACCCCTGAATAATACCGACTACCGTCACTACTAAGAATTTGAGGAGGGACTTTCCAATTAAATATCCAATGTTCAGGAACAGCGTCCAAAAGAAAGCAACCAGCCAGACAGCTAATTTGACACTCTTGATGAGAAGAACAATCGGCAGAGCGATTAGTAGACCAATTGCTACAATGAAGCTTGACAAGTAGTCTGGTTTGACTGTTCCAATTAATACGCCTATCGCGATAATAAGTACGAACGCACCTAGAACAGTCTCAATGAGCATTTTATGACCAGACGGGCAGGTGGCCTGCGTCTAGATCCCCCCTTAGATACGCAAGCCCCCATCTCGTGATTTCATACATTTCACCATCTTCCACTATTGGAATGATCAGCTCGCGGCTGACCAGTTGTTCACACCGCTGTTCAATATACTCCGCGTCAACGTTCAATTGGCTAAACTCTAGTTCTGCTGCCATAGTCGAAGGAGAGGCCCATGATTCCTCGGAAAGGTGTTCGAGAATCCTTTCATCAACAGGATACATCCACTGACCCATCCGACGCATCTTACACATCTAAGCCTCGTCCTGAGTCTCACCAGCGCCTTCACTCGTCGATACCTCCGCGTTCCCGTTCTCTGCCGCATTGTACTCCCCCTTGAGATACGCCTCTCCCTCGTCGGTCAGCGTGTACATCCCGTTCCCAACCGCGTACAGTAGTCCGTGGTTCGCGAGCTTCCTGCTCCGCTGGCCTACGTACTGAGAGCTGTACGGAATCCGGGGATGCTCCGCGATCTCGGAGACGGACAGGTAATCCTCATCTGACTCGACGAACAGCTCTAGAATCCGCTCGTCGAGGAGAACCATCCATTTCCCGGATTTTCGCATACCCGCTATCGAGGGCGCGACATTATATAATCCGAGATAAGAAACGTTCGCTACAGGGACAAACTATATTTTGGTAGCCTCAGAATAGCAGGTCGTGATGAGAGATAATCCCCGACTGATCGCGGCGACCGAAACCCGCGATCTCTCCAGTTGCGAGGTGTGCGGAGCCTCCATCGAGCCCGATCCGCCGGACGGGTTCACCAGGTACGCGCGACAGGTGGCCGGTTACCTCGACCACTTCGCCGAGGCGCACCCGGATCATCCGATCCTCGACGCACCGGAGGGCTACCTGTGAGCCGCGACCGCTCGCGCGACCCGGGCGACCTCCATCCTCGGGAGGCGGTCACCCGCTACCTCCGTCGGCGGCGCTCCGACTCGACCGACGCCAGCGTCAAATCGTGGAAGTACCGGCTGAAGCTGTTCGTCGAGTGGTGCCAAGGGATCGGCGTCGAACGGATCGGCGACCTCCGCGGCTACGACCTCGACGAGTATTACGAGCTGCGCAGCGGCGCCGTCGCACCGGCGACCCTCGAAGGAGAGATGTGGACGCTCCAGAAGTTCACCGAGTACCTGGAACAGATCGGCGCCGTCGACGACCTCTCCGATTCGGTGCGGGTTCCCGACATCGACGCGTCCGAACGCGCGAACTCAGAGAGCCTATCGACCGAGGCGGCGCTCTCGCTGCTCAACTACTACCGGGACTCCGACGTTCACCGGGCGACCCGGCAACACACCTTCCTCGAACTCGCGTGGCACACCGGCGCCCGGCAGGGTGGTCTCCGTGCGCTCGACGTTCACGACGTGTACCCCGAAGAGGGGTACGTCGAGTTTCATCACCGGCCGGAGACGGGGACTCCGCTCAAGAACAAACAGCACGGGGAACGTGCGGTCGCGGTCCCTGATGAGACCGCGATCGTTCTACGCGAGTTCCTCGGGAACCGCTACGACGTTCGCGACGAACACGATCGGCAGCCCTACCTCGCGAGCCGATACGGGCGCCCGACCGAGAACACGATACGCACCTGGTCGTACGTCGCGACCCTCCCGTGTCTTCACTCGGACTGCCCGCACGGAAAGCAGCGGACCAGCTGTGATTTCACCGAGTTCAAGCACGCGAGCAAGTGCCCGTCGTCCCGGTCCCCGCACCGGATTCGAACGGGCGCGGTGACGTGGATGCTGAACGCGGGGATTCCGCCCGAGGTCGTCGCGCAGCGCGTCAACGCTTCGGTCCAGACCATCCGCGATCACTACGATTGGGCGACCGAGTCCCAGCGGTGGTCGCGCTACCACGACCAGATGAACAGCCGTCGCGATCACCTCCAGAAACTCAACTTCGACGATGAACTTGATTTCAGCACCCAGTAAGATGAATCGAGAAATAGACACTACCGAGCGGGCCGCTCAAAGCCCTAAGTCGCCGTCGTGCCGGCCCACTTCTCCCGCATCCGTTCGCCTCGGTGAGCGACGGCCGTCGGTTTCCGACGCACCGAACCGATTGAGTGTCCAGAGCCGGAACCGATCGGTAATGCCAACCGACACCGTCGCGGGCGTCGACTGGGCGGGCGGCGCGTGGCTCGCGGTCGTGATCGACGGGGACGGCGAGCCGGACGCGCGCCTCGAACGCGACCTCGAAGCGCTGTGGGCGGACGGCGTCGATCGGATCCTGGTCGACGTGCCGATCGGGCTCCCGGACGACGCGGAGACGCTGGCGGCCCGAGAGGCCGTCGACGCGGCCGCGCGGTCGGCCAGCGGCCGACCGAGCAGCGTTTTCCCCGTCCCCTCTCGGGGCGCGTGTGAGGCGGCGGCGGACGGGGGCGACTACGAGACCGTAAGCGAGCGGAACCGACGAGACCTCGACAAGGGACTGAGCCGGCAGTCGTACCACATCGCGCCGGCGGTCGGGGAGGTCGACGCGTTCCTTCGAGAGGACGAGGCGGCGCGCGAGGCGGTAATGGAGGCGCACCCGGAGGTGTGCTTCCGCGGGCTCGCCGGGCGGCCACTCGACCACTCGAAGACCGGTGCGCCGGGCGTCGGCGAGCGGCTGGACGCGCTCGCCGACCACTTCGGCGAGCCGGGCGCCGCGCTCGGGGAGATCTGTCGGGGGCTGGCCGACGACGCGCCCGACCTCGCGGAGGCCGCGGACGCGACCGTCGACGACGCGATCGACGCGCTCGCGCTCGCCGCCGTCGCGCGCCGGCCGGCCGACGAACTCCGATTCCTGCCGGGCGACCCCGACTACCGCGACGCCGAGGGGATCCCGATGCGGATGGCGTACTGGAGCGCGGAGCCGCTGGCGTGAGGCGCGGCCGGGATCGGGGCCCGCCGACGTACCCAGGGGAGACGAGCGAGATCCGATTCAGACGTTGGTAAGGTTCAAGTCCCTCTGTCGCCCGCTACGACACGAATGAAACTCTTCTCCTCGCGGGCGGACCGCCGGCGGGGGATCGCGGCCGCGGTCGGCGTCGCGGTCCTCGCGGTCGGGCTCTACGTCCTCGTGAGCCGCTACGCGGGCTTCCTCACCAACGCCGAGGCCCTCCGGACGTGGCTCGATCAGTTCGGCGTCTTCGCCCCTATCGTGTTCATCGGCCTCCAGGCCCTCCAGGTCGTCGTCGCCCCGATTCCGGGACAGGTCGTCGCCCTCGTCGCGGGCTTCCTCTTCGGCTCGCTCTGGGGAACCGTGTACAGCCTCACCGGCGTGCTCATCGGCAGCGCGGTCGCCTTCTCGCTCTCGAAGCGGTACGGGCGCTCCTTCGTCGAGAACGTCATCCACGAGGACGTGATCGAGCGGTTCGACGGGTTCGTCGACACCGTCGGCGTCCCCGGGCTGTTCGCGTTCGTCATCATCCCCGGCCTCCCGGACGACGCCATCTGCTTCCTGAGCGGCCTCACCAAGTGGTCGCTGCCGACGTTCATGGGCGTCATCGCCGTGGGGCGGCTCCCGGCGTACGTGCTGACGGTGTACGCCGGCGGGGAGCTCGCCAGCGGGCGGTTCCTCTCGGCGATGGCGCTGGTCGGGCTGGTCGTCGCCGCGTCAGCGGTCGGCTACTACAAGCAGGAAGCGGTCCGGGACCTCGTCGAACGGGTCGAGCCGCGGCTGCCGTTCTGAGGCGCGCGGCGCGTTGCGGGCCGGGCAATCCGGCGGTGGTCGACTCCGGGGCTACCCCCACGTCCACTGCGCGTCGAGCACGAAGCGGTAGAGGCCGCTGATGATGATCGCGACCACGTTCGCGACGAGATACATCACGCCGCCCCACTCGACGAGCGCGGCGAGGACGCCCAGCTGGATCGGGATGGCGGTGCCGCGGACCAGGTTCGTCTTCAGCAGTCCGGTGAGGTACTCGGAGACGCCCGTGTTGCGGCTCGCGCGGAACGTCCACGCGTTGTTGAGGACGTACGAGCAGACGATCGTGATCTCGATGGCGACGGCCGCGCCGACGAGGTAGTTCAGTCCCGCGGTGTCGACGAACAGCCAGAGCAGTGCTAACTGGAGCGCGGCGGTGAGCGCGCCGACGACGACGAACCGGCGCATCTGGACCGCGATCGGTCCGCTCGCGAGGTCGCGCAGGACCGCTCTGATCATTTGTACCCGAGCGCTTCGAGGCGGGCTTCGAGGTCCTCGTCGACCTCCCCCTCGTCCTCGCCGCGCTCGGCGGCCGCCGCGGCCGCCGCCGCACCGCGCTCGCGGAGCAGTTCCGCGTGGGCGTCGACGACGGGCGCGAACCGATCGATGACCGCCTGCGCCTCCGCGTCGGGGTCGACCGCGAGGTTCGTCTGCTGGGTCGGGTCGGAGGGGCGGTGGTACAGCTCTCGCCCGCCGGCGTCGACGTTCTCGATGTACGTCCAGTCCTCGTCGCGTGCGCTGACGAACAGGTCGCCGTCGGACAGCGACCGGGGGATCGGCTGCTGGGTCACGTCCCCGCCGCGAACGGTCACCGAGACGACCGGGTCGGCCGCCGACTCCTCGTCTGTCTCCGGGGGCGTCCCGTCGCCGCGCAGCGCCGGGAGGAGCGACTCGCCGTGCCAGTCGTCGGGCGCGTCGACGCCGAGGAGGTCGGCCACGGTGGGCGGGATGGCGTCCAGCCCGACCCGGCCGTCGACGCGCCCGCCGTCGAGCCCGGGGACGTCGGCCACGAACGGGACGCGGATCAGCTCGTCGTACAGCTTCGGGTAGTGCGCGAGGTGGCCGTGTTCCTGGAATTCCTCGCCGTGGTCGCCGGCGAGCAGGACCGCCGTGTCGTCGCGGACGCCGCCCGCGTCGAGCGCGTCGAGCAGCCGGCCGACGCTGGCGTCGACCTGTCGCACCGTCGCCTGATACAGGGTCCGCAGCTCCGTGAGGGTTCGTTCGTCGACTTCGAGGCCGAGGCTCGTCCGGGCGTGCGCGTGGAGCATCTGGTGGGTGCCGACGATGCCGTCCGACACCTCGCGGATGTACCGCGGCGCGGGCACGTACGGGGTGTGGGTGTCCATGTAGTGGACCCACAGGAAGAACGGTTCCTCGGTGTCGTCGACGAACGCGGTCGCGGCGTCCTCGACGTCGAACATGCGCGAGGCGTCGAGGAACGGGCGGTCGTCGCTGTCGCCGCGGAGCTTCGAGCCGAGGCGGCGGATCGGCGAGGTGGCGAGCTGGATCCACGCCTCGACGGTCGGGTGCGCGGCGAGGTACCGGCTGTAGACGCTGGAGCCGACGCTCGTGACGAACGGCTCGAACTCGTCGAACCCGTCGGGGTACCCCCAGTGCTCGGTGAGGAACCCGTTGGCGGCGTTGAAGCCGCCGGTCGCGACCCCGGCCTCGGAGACCGCCTCCGCGAGCGTCACCGACTCGTCGACGCCGATGTCGCCCGTCCGCGCGAACACCGGCTCCGAGGCGAGGATGGCGGGGAACGAGAACGGCGTCCAGTTGCCGGTCGCGAACGCGCGGTCGAACACCGTCCCCCGGTCGGCGAGGTCGTCGATCACCGGCGAGCGGCGCTCGGCGTCGTACGGGGAGACGGCGTCCGCGCGAAGCGAGTCCACCGTGACCAAGACGACGTTGGAGACGGGCGCGTCGTCGGACGACGCGTCCGCGTCCGCGGCTGAAGGGGTCGACGAGTCAGATGTCATAGGGTACGGTGCGAATCCCCGGAGAACGCGCACACCGCGGCGGACTTCGGGATCCGCGAATATACCTGGAACGGCGATAGCCAGCGGCTTGAGGATTTCGATCCCGGGCATCTCCCGTCGAGCGTACCTATTTCCCGGTGCCGGCACACCGTGTCGACATGGACGAGACGCCAACCGGCCGGCCGGTCGACGACGGGGCGTTGCCGGAGTCGGTCCCAGACGACGAGATTCCCGAGTCGGTTCCGGGCCGATCCCGCGCGGTCGAGACGAACGGCGTGCCGCTCCACGTCGTCGAGGCCGGTCCCGAGGACGGGAAGCTGCTGGTCCTGCTCCACGGCTTCCCCGAGTTCTGGTACGGCTGGCACGACGCGATCGCGTCGCTCGCGAACGCGGGCTACCGCGTCGTCGTCCCCGACCAACGCGGCTACAACTGCTCCGAGAAGCCCTCGGCCGTGCGCGACTACCGGATCGACGAACTCGCGCGCGACGTGGTCGGGCTGATCGACGCGTACGATCGGGAGACGGCGGCCGTCGCGGGACACGACTGGGGCGCTGCGGTGGCGTGGTGGCTCGCGCTCCACCACGAGGACCGCGTCTCGGAGCTGGTCGCCGTCAACGTCCCGCACCCGAGCGTCTTCGAGCGCGCGCTCCGCACCTCGTGGGACCAGCGGCTCAAGAGCTGGTACGTGCTCGCGTTCCAGTTCCCCAGGTTGCCCGAAGCGATCGCCAGCGCCGGGAACTGGCGGCTCGCGGCGAACGCGTTACGCGACACGAGCGCGCCGGGCACCTTCACCGACGAAGACCTGCGGCGCTATCGCCGCGCGTGGGACCGCGACGGCGCCTTCGAGGCGATGGTGAACTGGTACCGCGCGATCGTCCGCGACCGCCCCGAGCCGGCGACGACGGAGGTGACGGTACCGACGCTGGTCGTCTGGGGCGCACAGGACCGGTTCCTCGCGCGCCGACTGGCTCACGAGAGCGTCGAGCGCTGCGCCGACGGCCGGCTGCTTGTGATCGACGAGGCGAGCCACTGGGTCGTCCACGAACACCCCCACCGCGTCGCCGAGGCGATCGCGGACCACGCGGACCCGCTGCCGCCGGGCGCCCGAGAGTAATCCCTCGGCGCGGTCTCGGCGTTCCCGAGTTGGGCTCGGCGTTCGGATCGGGCGGCGCGCCGCGACGAATATTGTCCTCGGTGCGCCGCCACAAAGGTTATATCTGCCCTTCACCAAGGGACAGATATGAGCAAGCACTTCGAAGACGCACGGTACTACCTCGGTCGAGCGGCGGACCACGCGAAGGCGGGCGTGAAAGAGGAGTTAGCGCCCGTCGAGGAACGGGTGAAAGAACTCGTGGGCCAGGGGGACGACGAGGAGCCGGAGCCCTCGCGGCTGGACAAGCTCCAAGCGGACCTGAAGGAGCTCGAAGAGCGCGCCGAGGGCGAGGCCCGCGAGGCGGTCGCGTCCGCTCGGAAGCGCGTCGCGGAGTACCGCGGCAAGGACACCGCCGCGGAGTAACGGCGCTCCGTTCGGCGCGATCGCGTACGCCGAGTTACTTCAGTGGTGGGCCGGCCGTCGCGGCCGCGTCGCCGCCGATTCGCTGTTCGGCGGGCAGCACCGCGTACTCGATATCGGCCGCCTCGAACAGCGACCGCACCCGTCGGATCCCCTCCTCGGCGTCGACGTCCGTCGCGCGGTAGTGGCGGATCGGGTGCCGGATCCACGACGGCTCCCAGTGAGCGTACACGTCGGTCGTCGAACGGTCGGCCCCGGCGTACAGCGCGAGGTGAAGCTGGTCGTCGCTTTCGAGCGGCCCCTCCGGGTACCGGACCCAACTGGCCACGGTCGTCTGCGGGGGCGTCTCGTAGTCGCGGTACTTGAGCGAGGAGACGAGGTTCCGAACGAACCCGAGCCGGTGGAGCCGCGCCTCGACGACCGGGTACGGCTCGCGGAGCGTAAGCGCGTACTGCTCTCGTGGCGTCTCTCGCTCGGCGTAGAGGCCGACGAGCGACAGCGGCGCGTGGAGGAGACTCGCGACGCTCTGGCGGAGCCGTTCGAGGAAGCGGAGTTCGTGAGTCACGACGAGGGATCCGGGCGGCCGCGAAATGAAGCTTCGGCGTAAAGTAACTCTTAAGTCCGGACGTCGGATACCTCGGAGTGAGCGGGTTGGTGGTCTAGCCAGGTTATGACGGCTCCTTCACACGGAGCAGGCCGGCGGTTCGAATCCGCCCCAACCCATACATTTCCCTGCCGTTCGTGAAGGAAGTGTCGAAAGTCACACGCGCACGTGTCGTCCGTCTCGCAACCGAGAGCACCGGCGCAAAAAGTCACCACCCGGGCCGACCAGAACCGCGCCACAACTCCGCGAGCCCACCGAGTCGGTCGCCAAAGCCCAGATTTCGGCCACCGGGCGGGCCTTTACCGCTCGCTCCGGACCGTCACCGTCTCCTGTTCGAACTCGTCCGCGCCGTCGCGCCAGCGCCACGAGCCGACGAACGGGTAGCCGTCGAGCGCGCAGATGACGTACGAGTGGTCGGGCCACGTCGCCCGCGCGGCGTCCGTCTCGCTCGGGTGCGTCGGGCCGGTGGGGTGGGAGTGGTAGAAGCCGACCACGTCGCGGCCCGCCGCCTCGACGGTCTCGATCAGGTCGAGCTGCGCTTCGGGGTCGATCCGGTAGCGGATCTCGGGCGTGTCCGCGACGTTCTCGGCCGGATGGGTCTCCGTGACCACGCTGGGGTCCCCGTCCGTCCCGCGGTCGCCGGCGAGGACGCCGCAGACCTCGGCCTCGCCGCCCTCGTAGGCCCGGTACACGATGTCGTCGTACGCCGCCCGCGTGAGTTCGATCATACCGGATGAAGGCCCGACGCCGGCATAAGTCCGATCGGACCAGCGGGGGAGAGGCCCGAACCGGTCCGCGGGCGACACCGTGCTCACCAGTCCCTGGACACCGGCGTCTCGCTCGCGTCGACGCGCTCCAGCAGCCACGCCGCGGCCGCGTCGAGCGCGTCGTCGTCGGTCCCGGTCACCTTGAGCCGGTTGTGGTCGGCCTCGCGGTCCGGGTAGCAGCCGACGGCGACATCGAACCGCTCAGTCGACTCCTCCAGGGCGTCGACGATGTTCGACTCCGGCTCGACGGTGTAGAGGAACCGCGAGCGCCGGTCGCCCGCGAACTCGTCGGCGACGGTCTCGAACGTCGCCTTCAGCTCGTCCGGGATCCCGGGCATGACGTAGACGTTCTCGACGACGCAGCCCGGCGCGAGCCCGGCCTCGGTCACCAGCGGGCGGCTCCCCGCTGGGACCGACGCCTCGGCCGCGACGTCGACGTCGAACTCGCGGTCGGGGACGCGCTCGCGGATCGCGGCCAGCCGCCGCTCGACCGACTCGCGCGTGAGGTCAGTCGGGGCCATCTCGCGGTCGAACGCGTCCGCGACCGCCTCCATAGTCACGTCGTCCGGGGTGCTGCCGATCCCGCCGGTGACGATCACGGCGTCGAAGTCGCCCGCGTACTCGCTGACCCGGTCAGCGATCTCGGCCCTGTCGTCGGGGATCGAGAGGATCCGCGACACGGCGACGCCGCGCTCGCTCAGCTCCGCGGCGAGCCAGTTCGCGTTGGTGTTCACCGTGTCGCCCGAGAGCAGTTCGTCCCCGACCGTGATCAGCGCGACCTCCATCGGACCGGCGTACGAGCGGCCGACGGATGTGCGTTTCCCGCCGCGGACAGACCCGAATAATAATGAGGGACCGCGGCCTCGGTCGGGAGGTGACACGCGACACCACACGCCGTGCGGTCCTCGCGAGCGTCCTCGCGGCCGGCAGCGCCGGACTGGCGGCGAGCGACGCGGCCGACCTCCTCGACTCGTTCGCCCCGCTGTCGGGCGGGGCGTGGGACGCAGCCGATCGGTCGCTCCCCGAGACGGTCGAGAGCCCGCACGGGGCGGCGAGCGTCTCGCGCGACGAGTTCGGCGTCCCGCAGGTCGAGGCCGACGCGGAGCCCGCGGCGTACTTCGCGGTGGGCTACTGCCAGGCGTTCGACCGCCTGTTCGCGATGGACCTCCAGCGCCGGGTGATGCGCGGCCGCCTCTCGGAGGTGATCGGCGAGGCGACGCTCGACAGCGACGAGTTCAACGTCGCGATGGGCTTCGCCGACGCCGCCGCGGCCACCTGGGACGCGGTCGCCGAGACGCGCGCCGGCCCGCTCGTCGAGGCGTTCGCCGACGGCGTCAACGCCGCGATGGAGGACCTCCCGCTCCCGCTGGAGTTCGTGCTGGTCGGCTACGAGCCCGAGCCGTGGACCCCGGTCGACTCGATGCTGATGGAGAAGCAGATATCGTGGACGCTCACGGGCAGCTTCTCGGAGCTGCGCCGCGCGCTCGTCGCCGACCGCCTCGGCGCGGAGCGCGCGGCGACCCTGTTCCCGACGCGGTACGACCACGACGACCCGATCCTCGACGGGACCGAGACGCGGCTCGACGGGGCGCGGGAGTCCGCGCTGGCCGACGCGGGCGAGCGGGGGGAGCGGACTTCGAACGACCGGGAGCGAGCTTCGAACGGTCGGGAGCGCGGCTCGGTCGACCCCGTCGACCCGGCCCTAACCGACTGGCTCTCCGGGTTCGAGTCGCCGACCGGCGTCGGCTCGAACAGCTGGGTCGTCTCGGGCGAGCACACCGCGAGCGGGACGCCGACCGTCGCGTACGACCCGCACCTCTCGCTTCAGGCGCCGCCGCTATGGTACGAGCAGTCGGTCGACACCCCCGAACGCTCGGTGCGGGGCGCGACGTTCTCGGGCGTGCCGTTCGTCATCGCGGGCGTGAACGACCGCGGGACGTGGTCGTTCACGAACCTCGGCGCCGACGTGCTCGACTGCTACCGCTACGAGATCGACGAGGCGGGCGACCGCTACCGGTACGACGGCGAGTGGCGCCCGTTCGAGGTCGACGAGCGCGAGACGATCCCGGTCGCCGGCGGCGAGGACCGGGAGCTTCGCGTCCGCCGCACCGTCCACGGCCCGCTGATCGAGCGCGAGGGGCGGACGGTCGGCGTCGCGTGGACCGGCCACACGGCGACGCGCACCACGACCGCCATCGAGGCGTACGGGCGCAGCGGGGGGATAGACGACCTGATCGACGCGACGCGCGACTTCGACCTGCCGACGCAGAACCTCGTGTACGCGGACGCCGACGGCCGGACGCTCTACTTCGCGACCGGACGGCTGCCGATCCGCCGGACGGACGGCGAGGTCGTCGACGGCGACCGGGTCTTCGACGGCTCCGCGGGCGAGGGCGAGTGGGAGGGGTTCGAGCCGTTCGGCGAGTCCTCGTGGGAGGGGTTCGTCCCCTTCGAGGAGAAGCCGCACGCGATCGACCCCGACGCGCTCTCGACGGCGAACCAGCGGCCGATCGACGACCCGATCCACTACGTCGGCGTCGACTACGCGACCCCGTACCGCGGCGCGCGCATCGCCGACCGGTTGGACGCGCGGACGGCTGACGGGGGGACGACCGACCCCGAGTTCCACCGCGGGCTCCAGAGCGACGTGCGCGACGGGCGCGCGCCGGAACTCGTCCCGGAACTGGTCGCCGCCGTGCGCGACCGGTCCGACCCAGGCCCGGCGCTCGTCGACGCGGCCGACGCCCTCGACGAGTGGGACTACCGGATGGCGCGCGACGCCCGCGGCGCGCTGCTCTTCGCCCGCTACCTGCCGGCGTTCCGCGAGCGCGTCTTCGGCCCCGCGTTCGGCGAGGCCGACCTCGACGACTCCTACTACCCGAGCGACTGGACGCTCGCGCGGCTCCCCGACGACGACCCGCTGTTCGACGGGCGCTCGCGGGCCGACCTCGCGGTCGCGGCCCTCGGCGACGCGCTCGCCGAGGTCGACGAGGCCGGGTGGGAGCGGTACGGCGACTACAACACCACGCGGGCGATGACCCACCCGCTCGGCGGCGAGGCGCCGTTCCTGAACTACGCGGAGCGCCCGGCGGACGGCTCGCCCGCCACCGTGAAGAACTACCGCGTCGAGTCGTCCGTCGGGTCGAGCTGGCGGATGGTGGTGCGCCCGGGGACCAACGCCACCGCGGTCCTCCCGGGCGGGAACTCGGGCGACTACTTCTCAGAGCACTACGACGACCAGCTCCGGCGCTGGCTCGAAAACGACCAGCGCCCGATGCCGCTCGGCGGCGGCGACCCGGTAGTGCGGTTCGAGCCGACGGAGGGGTCGCGATGAGCGACGGGCCGTCGCCGGTAGAGCGCGCCAGGACGGAGCCGCGGGCGCACGCGGTCGCGGTCGTCGCCGCCGTGGCGGTCGGCGTCGCGCTCGCGTCGGTCCACTGGCTCGGGCTGATTGCGGCCGGCGCGCTCGCGTCGCTCGCCGCGCCGACGGTCCGCCGCGGCGTCGCGTACGCGCTCGGGGCGGGCGTCGTCGCCCTCGCCGCGTTCGCGGTCTCGCTCGGCCCGGCGGCCGCGGCGGTGCCGGGGATGCGGCCGATCACCTACGTCGCGGTCGGGGCGGGGCTGGCGCTGCCGCTGTTCGGGTCGCTCGCGCGGGCCGTCGCGACCTGACGCGCTCCGGCGGCCGGCGCTCAGTCCAGCCGCTCTACGTCGGTGACGGTCTCGTCGGTCTCGACGTCGCCCGTGTTGCGCGTCTCGCGCGGCTCGAACAACAGGACCTCGGCCTCGGGCTCGGCGACGGGGCGGTGTTCGGTCCCGCGCGGGACGGCGATGAAGTCGCCGGCTTCCAGCACCGCGTCGTCCGCCTCGCGGAACTCGATCCGGAGCCGGCCGTCGCGGACGACAAAGAGCTCGTCGGCGTCCGCGTGGCTGTGCCAGACGAACTCCCCGTCCGCCTTCACGAGCTTGACCGCCTGTCCGTTGAGCTCGGCCGCGAGCCGCGGCGACCACGTCTCGTCGAACGAGCCGAACGCCTCTGCGAGGGACGCCTTCTCCATACCGGCGGTCGGGGCCGGAGCGGTAAAGTCGCTGTTCACCCCGGTCGCAGCGGCGCCCGCGACCGTCCGGGGCGCGTGGGAGATATATAGCACTCGGTAGCGGTGTAAACCGCTCGGGCGACCGCCGGACCCCTCATATAAGCGTTTACGAGGGGACTGTGCGTGCCGCGACGTATGGCAGCGACCCACGCGGACGAGGGGAGCGATCCGATCCGGGCGGCGCGGGCCGCGCTCCGCGTCGAGCGCCGCCGGACCGTCGACGAGCGGGAGGCCCTCCGCGCGTTCCGCGGCCGCGTCTCGTCGGTCCCGACCGAGGACGGGAACGCGACCGCGGCGGGCCCCGCCGCGATGGATCCGACGCGCGGCGCGGGCGGCGCGATCGGCGGGGCGGCGGGCAGTCCCGACGGCGCCGGCGGCGCGGCGTCGCCCGGGTCGGGCCTCGTCGCGGTCCGAGACGCGTACCGGGCGACGGTGATGTCCGTGCCGCACTACGAGACGGAGTACGACGACACCTACGAGCGGAGCGTCGCGGCCGAGTTCGGCCCCGAGATCGCGTACGCGCTCACCCGGACGGACAGCTTCCACGAGGCGTACAAGCGCTCGCTCCTGAGCGCCATCGAGACCGCGGTCCAGGAGCGCGAGGCGTTCCTCGACGCCTTGGAGTCCGAGATCGAGTCGGTCGAGCGCGCCGGGTCCCGGCTCGACCCCGTCCGCTCGGAGGTCGCGGCCATCGACGACGAGCTCGGCGACGGCGACGCCGCGGCGGCGGCCGCCGGGTTCGGCGCGCTCGACGCCTGCCGGACTCGGATAGAGGCGCTCGTCGAGGACTGCGACCGGATCGCCGCGCGGCGCCAGCGCGTGCTCGCCGACCACGAGCGCCGGCTCGCGATCGGGGACGATATCGACTTCGCGACGTACTGCTATCAGGACCTCGACGCCTCGTATCCGATCCTCGCCGCCGTCGGGACGCTCGGCGACCGACTGGAGCGACTGCGCGACCGGATCGAGCGGGCGATGGCGCGGACGCGGTGAGCCGCCCGTCGGCCGCGGCCGGGACCCGGTAACACCCGTGTCCGCGCCGGTTCAAGTCCCTCCGCGACGTAGTGCGGGACATGACAGACGCCACCGACGACGGCGCCGACCGAGCCGCGGGCGAGGGCCCGACGCCCACGCCGGGGATCCACCACGTGACCTGCGTGGCGGGCGACCCGCAGCGCAACCTCGACTTCTGGGTCGAGACGCTCGGGCTCCGCCTCGTGAAGCGGTCGATCAACCAGGACGACCCCGGCACGTACCACTTCTTCTACGGCGACGCCGTGGGGACGCCCGGCACGAGCGTGACGTTCTTCCCGTGGACGGACCTCCCCGAGGGCGAGGTCGGCTCCGGACAGGTCTCCCGCACCGCGTTCCGGGTCCCCGAGGGGAGCCTCGACTACTGGGAGGAGCGGTTCGACGAGCGCGGCGTCGACTACGACGACCGGGAGGAGCGGTTCGGCGAGACGGTGCTCCCGTTCCGCGACCCCGACGGGCTCCCGGTCGAGCTCGTCGCGGTCGAGGTTCCGGCCGACGACCCGACGACCGCGTGGACCGCGCACGTCCCCGAGTCGGCCGCGATCCGCGGCTTCCACTCGGTGACGCTGTGGATCGACGAGCCGGAGCGCACCCGGCAGCTCCTCCGGACGATGGGGCTTGAGGCGGAGGCGACCGCGACGGACGCGGCGACGGGCGGCGAGCGCACGCGCTTCGCGGCGGGCGGCCCGGTCGGGAAGTACGTCGACGTGGTCGCGGTCGACCGGCGCGGGAGCTCCGGGCGCGGGACGGTCCACCACGTCGCGTTCCAGACCCCGACCGACGACGACCAGGCGGGGATGCGCGACGCGGTCGCATCGATGGGGCTCCGCCCCACGCAACAGATCGACCGGCACTGGTTCCGCTCCGTCTACTTCCGGGAGTTCGCTGGCGTGCTCTTCGAGCTCGCCACCTCGGACCCCGGCTACGCGAGCGACGAGCCGCTGGACGCGCTCGGCGAGCGCCTGGTGCTGCCCGGGCGGTTCGAGGACCGCCGCGACGAGATCGAATCCGGCCTCGTCGACGTGACCGTGCCGCGGGCCGACGGCGAGTTCGCGGCGCACCGCGCCGACTGATCGCGGCCGGCACGGACGTCGAGCGAGACGGACGGCGCGGACGACGCCGCGGACCGATCCTTCTAATCCGTCGCCGCCGAATCCACGCCCATGACCGAGGACCTCGGCACGCCCGTGCTGGACAACCACCTCCACCTCGACCCGCGACACGGCCGCGGGATCGAGGCCGTCGAGGAGTTCGCGCGGCTCGGCGGCACCCACCTGCTCGTCGTGAACAAGCCCTCGTGGCTGCTCGGCGTCGAGCCCGACGAGCCCGACGACTTCCGCGCCGTCTTCGAGGAGACGCTGGAGACCGTCGCGGCCGCGACCGAGGCCCTGCCGGGGCGCGCGTGGCCCGTCCTCGGCGTCCACCCCGGGCTGATCAGCCGGCTCGTCGACGAGCGCGGCTTCTCGCCCGAGGCCGCCCGCGACCTCATGCGCGGCGGACTCGAAGCCGCGAGCGAGTACGTCGCGGACGGCGACGCGCTCGCGCTGAAGTCCGGCCGCCCCCACTACGACGTGACCGACGCGGTGTGGGACGCGTCGAACGCGGTCACCCGCCGGGCGTTCGAGCTGGGCGCCGAGGTCGGCTGCGCGGTCCAGCTCCACACCGAGGCGACCGAGGACCTGACCGACCTCGCGGCGGTCGCCGAGGAGGTCGGACTCGATCCCTCGAAGGTCGTGAAACATTACGCCGCGGGCGAGCTGGCGGGCGTCACGCCCAGCGTGATGAGCGACAAGGAGCGGCTGGAGCGCGCCGCCGAGGCGGGCGAGCCGTTCCTGATGGAGACGGACTTCGTCGACGACCCCGACCGCCCGGGGATGGTGCTCGGCCCGAAGACCGTCCCTCGGCGGGTGCGCTGGCTGCTGGAGGAGGGCCACGAGGGGGCGGTCCGTCGGGCGCACGTCGAGACGCCGCGCGACGTGTACGGGATCGACACCGAGGCGACGCTGGAGCGTGAGGAACCGTGAGCGGGGCGACGGCCTCGCGGCCGCCGGCGGTCCTGTTCACCGGGTTCCCCGGATTCCTCGGCTCGGCGCTGCTCCGGCGCGTGCTCGCCCGCGGCGACGGCCCGGTCGCCTGCCTCGTCCAGCCGCGGTACCGCGACCTCGCGGCGCGGCGCGCCCGCGACATCGTCGCCGAGGTAAAGGACGAGGCCGGCGACGGGGCGGCCGTCCACCTCTACGAGGGCGACATCACGGAGCCGGACCTCGGACTGGGCGCGGCGCTCGACGACCCCGACCTGCTCGGCGGCGTCGACGAGGTGTACCACCTCGCCGCGGTGTACGACTTGAGCGTCGACGCCGACCTCGCGGAGGCGGTGAACGTCCGCGGCACGGAACACGTCCTCGACGCGGCCGAGCGCGTCGGCGTCGACCGCCTCCACTACGTCAGCACCTGCTACGTCAGCGGCCGGTACGACGGGGTGTTCACCGCAGAGGACCTCCGCGAGGGGCAGTCGTTCAACAACCACTACGAGGCGACGAAATACCGCGCCGAGGTCGCGGTGCGGGAGCGGATGGCCGAGGGGCTCCCGGCGACCGTCTACCGCCCGGCGATCGCCGTCGGCGACAGCGAGACGGGCGAGACCGACAAGCTCGACGGGCCCTACAACCTCCTGCGGCTCCTCTTGGCCCAGCCGCGGCGGCTCGCGGTCGCGTTCTCGGTCCCCGGCGCGGCGGACACGGAGCTGAACGTCGTGCCCCGGGATTACGTGGTCGACGCGATCGCCGAACTGAGCGGTCGCCCCGAGACCGTCGGCGAGACGTACCAGCTCTGCGACCCCGACCCGCTCACCGTCCCGGCGTTCGTCGCCGCGATGAGCGACGCCGCCGGGCGCCGGACGGTCACGGTCCCGACGCCGAAGCCCGTCGCGAAGGCGGCCGCGCGGGTGCTCTCGGCCCGGGGCGTCGACGTGGAGCCGGCGACGATCGACTACTTCGACCACCCGACCCGCTACCGCTGCCCGAACGCGACCGACGCGCTGGCGGACACCGACGTCTCCGTCCCGCCGTTCGAGTCGTACGTCGATCGGATCGTCGCGTTCGCGCGGGCGAACCCCGACCTCGGCGACGACCCGATGACGTGAGTCCGGGAGGGGCGACGGAGGCGCCCGACCGCGGGACGGAGGCGTCCGACCGCGGGACGGGGGCGCCGCCGGGAATCCGGGATTCACGCGGGTGAGACGCGGTCTCGCGCGGCGATCGATAGGAAAGGCATTTGAGTTGGCCGGGCGACGTAGGGCACATGACCGACGACGACGCCGTCGAAACGTTCTATACCGACGAACGCTGGCAGAACTGGCTCGACAGGCTGGCCGAAGAGGAACTCGACCCCGAGAACGAGGACTCGGCGCGCCTCCTCCTCAACCTCCAGGACGACGCGGCGATCGCCGTGGTGAAGGTGCTCGCGGCGTTCGACGACGACCGCATCGGCGAGGAGCGCGCCGTGGAGGAGCTCCGCGACATCCGCGAGATCGTCCTCGCCGACGTGGAGTTCGACGACGAGGACAAGGTAATGCTGATCGACGGCGTCCAGACCTCGCTCGTCCCCGTCTTCTACGCGGCCGAGGAGTACGTCGTCGGCGGCGTCGTCGACGGCGACGTGAGCGAGTTCGTGCGCGCCGCCGCCGAGGCCGAGGAGGGCGACGACCTCGACGCCGCGCTCGGCTACGTGGTCCAGGCCGGCACGCGCGTCATCGACGGCGAGGCGCTCGACATCGAGCTCGTCGAGGACCTCGAGTACGGGCTTGTCTCCGAGTGGGTCAACGGGCTCGACTCCCTCCAGTCGGCCATCGAGGACCCGGAAGTCGTCGAAGAGGAGGACTGACGGCGTCGACGGACCCGGCCCCGTCGGGTCGATCGAGGTGAAGTGTTTTCAGCGCCCGTAGCGTCGGGTCCGCATGGTCTCTCTCGCGGCCGGACTGGCGATCGCGCTCCTCGTCGTCTGGACGGCCAGCTCGTTCGTCCCGTTCGTGCCGGGCGGCGTCCTCGCGGCGCTGACGGTCGTCAGATACGCGTACACCACCGGCTTCGCCGAGCCGAGCCTCGTCGCGCTGGTCGCGCTCGTCGCCGTCTCGCTGCTGGCCTCGGCGGCGGACCTCGTGTCCGGAATGGTCTCCGGCCGGATCGGCGGCGCCTCGACCCGGACCGTCGTCGTCGGGACGCTGATCGGGATCGTGCTCCTGGTCCCGCTCGGGCCGATCGGGCTCGTCGTCGGCCTTGGCGGCACCGTCTTCGTCGCCGCCCTCGACGAGCACGACGGCGACACGGGCGAGGCCGCCCGGCAGGCGGCCTACGCGGTTGTCGGCGCCCTCGCCAGCGCGTTCGTCCAGGCCGTCCTGCTCGCGGGCGTCACGGTCGCGTTCGCCCTCTGCGTCCTGTAACGCCGGTCGCGGGCGGGCTACGCCGCCACCGAGAAGAGGAGCAGGTTGTGCGCGGCCGGGCCGAGCCCCATCGCCGCGACGAATCCGAGGAGGAGGTACCCCTCGGCCGGCTCCTCGCGCACGTACGCCGCGAACAGCCACACGACGGCGCTCGCGACCGCGAGCTTCACGAGGAGGAACAGCCACCCCTCCCCGATCACCGGGAGCGACGGCAGCCCGCCGACCTCAAGCAGGATCCGCGAGAGGGGCGTGCGCTCGCCGAAGCCGAGCTGGGTCGTCCCGACCGCGGTCGAGACGCCGTCGAGCGCGTGGCCGAACACCGCGAGCCCGCCGACGCCGCCAGTGACCCTCGTCTCGGGGCGCGCGCGCGTCAGCCCGGCCCAAGTGGCGCCGGCGACAGGGACGGTGAGCGCGAGCGCGAGCGTCGACCAGCGCGCGCCGACCGGGGAGACCCCTGTGCCGACCGCGACCGCGACGACCGGGACGAGACAGAGCGCGCCGGCGGCCGCGATCGTCGCCGCGATGCGGTCCGGGCGGGCGGCGTCGGCGGCGAGCCACGCCGCGCCCGCGAGCGCTCCCACGGTGAGGTAGACCGCCGGCGAGCCAGCGAACGGCGCGAGGAGCGGCGGGAGCGCGTCGACGACGTAGAGGACGTGGGCCGCGGAGCCGAGCGCCATCCACGGGGCGAGCGCGAGCACGCGGCGCCCGGTGACCGCGGGACGGCGGCGGCGGAGCGCGGCGACGACGCCCGCGGTCGCGAGGAGGAGGACGACCAGGTGCGGCAGGGGCGGCAGCGTCGTGCCCGCGGGGAGGAGGGCGCCGACCATCAGACGGACAGGACTGGCTGGCTCGCGTACAGCAGCACGTACTCGGCGGCCTTCCCCAGCACCTCGCCGGGGTCGCCGGAGACGGGCTCGCGCGGGACGACGATGAAGTCCGACTCCAGCTCCTCGGCCGTGTCGAGGACGACGCTCCCGGGGTGGACCGTCTTCACCGACGTGGAGAAGCCGTAGGCGATGGAGTTGCTGTGGGGCACCCCGGCCGCGTCCGCGCGGCGGGCGACGGAGTCGGTGAACGCCTCGGAGTCGTCTGCCACCTCGCTCTCGTCGACCACCCCGTGGTCGATGGCGCGGACGACCTCCTCGTCGAGGACGTACAGCGCGTGGACGCTCGCGTCGTACTCCGCCGCGAGCGCGATGGCGTAGTCGACCGCCTCGTGTGACTCCTCGCTGCCGTCGACGGGCACGAGGACGAGGTCGATGTCGAGATCGGTCATACGCGGTCCCTCGTCGGGGGAGTTCAAAAAGCCCGCCCAATGCGGCCGCGCGTCCGGACTCCGGCGAGCGGACTCAGTCCCGGCCGCGGAAGGGATCGAGCGAGGGCGTCCAGTCGTACTCGCGGTAGCGGATCCGCGGCGTCGCGTCGGCGTCGATCACGCCGTAGCGCCGCAGCCACTCGCGGATCCCGCTCGTCCCGCCGAAGTCGCCGCGGTACCAGAGCATGAGCCGCGGCACGCGGGCGGTGCCGTCCGCGACGACCGTCTCGCCGCGCAGGTACGTCTCGGTCGCGTGGTCGAGCTGCTCGTCGACGGTCGCCGGGTCGTACGCGAAGACAGCCGGGCAGGCGGCCGCGCCGCAGTTGACCGCGAAGTGGATCCGCGGGTCCGGCTCGGCGACCCGGTGCCGGCGGACGAACGCGGACGGAAACGGGTTCGGCAGGTAGCCCAGCCCGTACTTCCACCGCGAGCGACGCAGGATCCCGTGTTCGATCTCGTCGAGGCTCAGGTCGGTGCCGGCCACGGAGACGACCGGGGCGCCGAAGAAGCGGCGGCGGTCCGACAGGCGCGTCGGGTCGTCGAGGAGCGCGTCGCCGGTGGCGCCGTTGTAGACGTTGATCCAGAACGCCAGCCGCTCGGCGGGCGAGAGGGCGTCGAGCGCGGTCGGCGACAGCGCGTCGAGCCGATCGCGGGCCGCGTCGGCGGCCCCGTCCGTCCGGACGGCGCGGAGGAACCCGCGGGCGGCGTCGACCGGCGCGGCCCCCGAGCCCGAGTCGGCGGTCGGAGGCTCTGCCGCCCCTCGGTCCGCGGCGGGCCGCTCCGCGGTCTCACCCCCGTCGGTCGCCCCCGGCCTTGCCATGGCCTGAGATATGGTCGCACGGACCTATATGTGGCCCGGTTCCGCGCGGCGGGCGCCAGACCGGGTCTCGATTTATCCGGCGCGAGCGCGTACGCGACGTATGAGCGACACCCGGACGTCCGCCGAGGCGGTCCCCGACTTCGAGCTCCCGAACGTCGCGGCCGGTCCCGACCCGTTCGCGCTGTCGGCCGCGGCCGCGGACCCCGACGCCGACGCGGTCGTCCTCCTGTTCCAGCGCGACTACCACTGCGGGAACTGCCGGACGCAGGTCCAAGCGATCGCCGACCGGTACGACGAGTTCGCGGCGCTGAACGCGACGGTGGTCTCCGTGCTGCCCGAACCCGTCGACCGGGCGCGGTCGTGGCAGGAGTCGTACGACCTCCCGTTCCCGCTGCTCGCGGACCCCGACGCGGACGTGAGCGACGCGTACGACCAGCCCGTGCGGTTCGGCGTCCTCGGGTCGCTACACGACCTCGTCGGGCGCATGCCGGTGGCGATGGTCCTCGACGTGCGCTCCGGCGAGCCGGTCGTCGCGTACGCGTACGAGGGGCGGCTGCCCGCCGACCGGCCCGAGACCGACGACCTGCTGGCCGAGGTCCGCGCGCTCCGGGACGACTGACCGATGGAGCGGCGCGCGCCCATCGCCCTCTGGCGGCTCTCGCGCCCGTCCCAGCTCGGCCTGATCGCGCTCGTGTACGCCCTCGGCGTCGCGATGGCGTACGGCCGCGGGCACGGCGCGACGGCCGGCCCAGTCCGGGTCGGCTTCGGGCTCGCCGCGCTGCTACCGGTCGCCGCGAGCGTCCACTACGCCAACGAGTACGCCGACGTCGAGACCGACGCGCTCACCGACCGCACACGGTTCTCCGGCGGGAGCGGCGCGCTGGTCGAGACCGACCTCCCGCGGGCGGTCGCGCTCCGGGCCGGAATCGCCGCCGGCGGCCTCGGGCTCGCCGCGGTCGGCCTCGGCGTTGCGGCCGCGGCGGTCGGCCTCGCGGACGGCCCGCTCCTGACGCCGCCGGCCGCCGTCCTCCTCGCGGGGATCCTCGTCGTCGGCTGGCAGTACTCGGTCGGGCCGCTCCGGCTCGCGTGGAACGGGCTCGGAGCGGCGACGAACGCGCTCCTCGGCGGCGCCGCGCTCCCGCTGTACGGGTTCGCGGTCGCGGCCGGTGCGGTCACCGCCGAGGCCGCGCTCGCGACGCTCCCCTTCGCCGTCGTGGTGTTCGTCAACCTCTTGGAGACGACGTGGCCCGACCGCCGCGCGGACGCCGCCGTCGGGAAGCGGACGCTCGCGGCGCGGTGGTCGGCGGCCCGGCTCCGCGCCGCGTACGCGCTCGGGGGCGCCGCGGCCGCGCTCGCGGCCGCCGCCCTCGCCGGCCGAGTGCTTCCGCCGCTCGTGACCGGGGCGACGCTGCTCCCGCTGGTCGGGCTCGCCCCGGGGTACCGGCGGTTCACGCGCAGGGACGAGCCGCTGCCCGCGGTGGCGACGATGGTCGCGCTGGCGGCCGCGACGACGGCCGCGTGGGCGCTCGGCGCGCTCGGCGTCGGCCCGGGCGCGTGAGGGGCGATCCGACGCGCGGCGGGAGTCGGTGCCGCCCTCGCCGCGCGCGACTTCAGTCCCGCGAGCGGTCCCTCAGTACTGCGAGAGGTCCTTCTGTGCCGTTTCGCGTCGCTTCGCTGGCGGGACGTTCGTCGCGACGATCTCGTCGACCGCGTCCCGGTTGTCCGCGTCGCTGTTGATCGCGCGGGTCGCGCCCTCGCGGTCGACGCGGAACCCCGCCTCGGCGTACGCGTCGTACATCACGCCGCTGTTCGAGAGGACGACCCACACCCCGGCGTCGTCGAGCTCGCCGGCGACGTCGAGCAGGCGGCGCTGGTCCTCGCGGTCGAAGCCGTCCGCGCTGTACTCGTTGAAGTTCGCGGTCGCGCTCATCGGCTCGTAGGGGGGATCGAAGTAGACTAAGTCGCCGGGCTCGGCCGCGTCGAGGACGTACGCGAAGTCGCCGTTGCGGATCTCCGCGTCGGCGAGCAGGTCGCTCGCCCGACGGATCCGGTCCCGTCGGACCCAGTCGGGGTCGGCGTACCGACCGATCGGGACGTTGAACCCGCCGTCCGCGTTCTCGCGGTAGAGCCCGTTGTAGCAGGTCCGGTTGAGATACAGGAGGAGCGCGGCCTCCTCTAAGGGGTCGAACGAGCCCTCGTAGGGGCGGCGGTTGAACCGCGCGCGCTGCTGGTAGTAGTAGGCGTCCACCTCCCGGCCGCGGGGCGTCTCCTCGTCGTACGGGAGGGCCGGGTCGGGGCCGCTCTCGGGGTCGTCGAGCGACGCGAGCCGCGAGATCAGCTCGTCGGGGCGGTCGCGGACCTGCTCGTAGAAGTTCACCAGCCGCGGGTTCGCGTCGTTGACCGTCGCGCGGGCGGGTTCGAGGTCGAAGAAGACGGCGCCGCCGCCGACGAACGGCTCG
This sequence comes from Halorubrum sp. ASP1, assembly GCF_005435135.1. Classification (NCBI taxonomy): domain Archaea; kingdom Methanobacteriati; phylum Methanobacteriota; class Halobacteria; order Halobacteriales; family Haloferacaceae; genus Halorubrum; species Halorubrum sp. ASP1. Next base: position 69,787 of record NZ_SGUA01000005.1, read on the forward strand.
TGGTACCGGCCGAACTCGGCCGGGAACCGGGCGTACAGCTCGTCGAGCAGCTGTCGCTTCCCGCCGGCCCACTTCAGGATCGGCTCGGCCATCGCTGTCGGGTGTCGCCCGCGCCCGGGGATAAACGTCCCGGGCCGCGTCGGCGGCGGAGCTCCGCGCCCGATCGACCGCTCGCGGCGGTCAGTCGTCGGAGGCCTCGACGCCCGGCATCGGGAGGTCGTCGACGTGGCTCGCGGCCTCCTCGAAGTTGGGACCGGGCTCGATGGTCCCGGCCTCGCGGTCCCACTCGATGTAGCCGGCCTCCTCTAAGGCCGGCAGGTGCGTCTCGCGGAGTTCGGCGGCGATCTCGTCGGCCCGCCCGCGAACGCGCAGATCCGCGACCGTCTCGACGGCGCCGTCCGCGAGGGCGGCGACCGCGCGCCTGCGCTCCGGCGCCGAGACCACGGCCGCTGGATCGGTGGTGGGAGTGTCGAGTGTCATCGTGTAGCTCCGTTCGTATCTACGAAAGCGGTCGTAACGAAATAAAAGCACCGCCGAACGCGCGTCCCCGCCTCGTCGACGCGCTCGACGGCGCGTGACGCGACGGCGGCGTCCGCGACCGGTCGCCCCGGCCGGCGACGGAGGGGAACCAGCGCCGAACGGCCGATCGTTGTCGACACTTTACAGAAATATGAGAAGTATACCAACGAGTACCATGGTACCGCTTACACCCCGTTAACAACCGTTTCAGATGTTCTGAATGCGTGATGTGTGGTACCGTTTCTCAAAACTTATTTGGAAAGTGAAAGGTTTTAGTCGGCCGAGCGTGTACGGTGAGATATGTACCAAGGCTCTATCACCTCGGCGGAGACGCACCGGCCGATCGGCGCCGACTCGCCGCCGGGCAGCCGCTCGCCGCTGGGGACGCTCGCGTTCCTCGCGCTCGTCGTCGCACCGTTCGTCGCGTTCGCGTACCCCGTCGCGACCGTCGCGCTGCTGACCGGCACCGTCGCGCTCGCCGTCGTCTCGCGGTCCGTCCTGCGGACCCTGCGCCGACGCAGCGGCCGCGTCCGGACGCTCACGCTCCCCGGCCTGGGGACCGTCGAGTACCGGATCACGACGAACTGACGCGAACGACCCGCGTCCGACGGAACCGCCGCTGAATCGCTTTTCGAAGAGACTCGCGCGCACAGCTGCGACGCCGAAAACAGTCGCAGAACCGCCGCGGATTGCCTTCTCGCCGATCTCCTCAGATCCCGTACGCGACGCGCTCGCCGACGTCGAGGCCGTTCGCGAGCGCGGCGTGGAGCCGCCCCTCGCCGGCGACCCAGTCGCCGAGCAGGTACAGTCCCGCGTCGCGCGCCGAGTCGACCGGGCCGCGGTCGACGCCGCCCTCGGGCAGCGCGTAGCGCCACCCCTGGTGATCGGTCCACGTCGGGTCGGCCAGCCGCTCGTCGCCGACGATGTCGGCGGTGTGCTCCGCGAGCGCGGCGACGTTCTCGGCCGGGTCCTCGTCGTAGCGCGCCGTCGACCAGGCGTCGTTCGCCTGGACGACGAGCAGCGTCTCGCCGTCCGGGACGTGGCCGGGCTTACACTCCTCGCGGGAGATCCAGCCGACGGCGTGCTCCTTGTCGGTGTTGACGAGCGCGTAGTAGGGCACGTCGAGTTCGAACGGGTACCGGAGGACCGCGGTCCAGACGCTGCCGTACTCGACCTCGCCGACCGCCTCGATGAGCGTCTCGCGGAGCGGGTCGTCCCACTCGGCGGTCGCGAGGAGGTCCCTCGTCTGCGGGGCCGGCGGGTTCAGCAGGAGGGCGTCGAACGGCCCGCGCGTCGCGCCGTCCGCGTCGACGAGCTCCCAGCGGCCGTCGCCGTCGGCCGCGCCGTCCAGGCGTCGGACCGTCTCGATCCGGGTCCGTCGGTGGACGGTCGCGTCGGTGCGGCCGAACAGGCGCTTCGCGATCTGCGTGAGCCCCCGCCGATAGCTCCACTTGTGGTCGTCGGCGTCCCGGCCCGGCGACACCGTCTCGTCCGCCTCGAAGGTGTACACCGGCTCCGTCACGTCGACGAGCCCCTCGTCGTCGAGCGTCTCCGTGATCAGCTCGACGACGCGGTCGTCGTCGCTCTTCAGGTAGTTCGCACCGTAGTCGTACGTGAGCTCGTCGTGGCGCCGCGTGGCCGCGCGCCCGCAGAGCCCGCCGGACTTCTCGAAGACCGTCACGTCCGCGTCCGGGACCGCGCCGTCGATGACGAACGCCGCCGCGGCCGCCCCCGCGCCCGCGCCGACGATGCCTACGTGGGTCACACCGATCGTAGGGGCCGCGACCACTTAACCGGTCGCCGCGCGGGTCAGTCGTCGTTCGGGCCCACGACCATGACCGGGACGTCGACGCCGCGCCGGACGCGGGCCGGGACCGGGTCAGGGTGGAGCAGGCGGTCGAGCCCGGTCCGGCGGGCGGCGCCGACCACCACGAGGTCCGCGTCGTGCGCGGCGGCGAAGTCGACCGCCTCCCTGTGCGGCGCGCCGTAGCGGAACCACTTCTCGACCTCGACGCCGGCCGCGGCGCCCCGGGCCGCGGCGGCCTCAACGAGCTCCTCGCCGGCCCGCTCGCGGCGCTCGACGACCATGTCCCAGCCCTCGGTCGTGTCGACGACGTACAGCGCGTCGACGGTCGCCCCGTGCGTCGCCGCGAGGTCGACGGCCGCCGAGGCCGCGGCCCGCCCCGCGGGGTCGTCGGTCGTGACGACCATCACGCGCTCGAAGCGCCCCGGCCCGGGAGACCGCGGGACGCGGTCGGCGTCGCGGGAGGCGCTCGCGGTTCCGTCGCGCGGGTCGGCGGCGTCGGTGTCGGTGGACATGGTGTGGGTTCGGGCGTCGGCCTGTGACGCCCCGTGTTCGAATACGGCTACGAGAGGCTCCATCTTAACAATTTTCGACAGGATAGACGATTATCATAATTTATCCGGGGCGCCGCGCGACGGATCGGGACCGCCGTCGGGCGGCGACCAACCGCCGGACGACCGCGGGCGATTCCGGACCGGCGAGCGGCTCGCGGGGACCGACCGCAACGACGAGTTTTAGTCGGCGAGCGCGGTGGGTGGAAACGAGACCTCCCCGAACCGGGGGACCGGTGCCGAGAGGCGAAACGACAGGGCACGCACGTCATGACACAGACCGACACCACGCGGACGACGGACGACGATGGGTGATGGCGAACCGACGGCGGAAGGCGCCGACGGGGAGGGAGAGGCGACGGCCGACGGCGACGGGTCGACGGGCGGTGTCGACTACGCCGCGCGCGCCGCCGACACGCTCGGCTTCTCCCGCTGGTGGCAGATCGCGGCCGCGGCCGGGATGATGGCCGCGGTGAGCCCGTACCAGTACGTCTGGTCGTCCATCTCGCCGGCGCTCTCCGAGGGCCTCGACATCGCGCTCCCGGCGCTGGGCGCGGTGTTCTCCTTTTACGTCGTGTTCCAGTCGCTCTCGCAGTTCCCGGCGGGCAAGTGGCGGGACAGCCGGGGGCCGGGCGCGCTCACCTTCCTCGCGGCGGTGCTCGCCGGCGGCGGCTACATCGGCCTCGCGTACGCGACGAGCCTGTGGCAGCTGTACCTGCTGTACTCGCTGGGCGCGGTCGGCGTCGGCATCGTCTACACCGTCGCCGTCAACACCGCCGTCAAGTGGTTCCCCGACCGCACCGGGCTGACGACCGGGGTCGGGACGATGGCGTTCGCGGCCGGCAGCGCCCTCGTGGTCCCGTACGTGCGGGCGAACGCGACCGTGGCGGCGTACAGCGACGTGCTCCGCAACATCGGGATCGGGATCTTGGTCGTCACGCTCGTCGGCTCGCTCCTCCTCCGGGACCCCCCGACGGACTGGCTGAACCGCGACGGGGACGACGACGGCGACGGCGGGGACGACGGCCTGGCCGCCTCGATCCGCGGCCGCAACTACTCGACGGGAGAGATGCTCTCGACCTGGCAGTTCTGGCTGCTGTACGCGATGTTCATCGCGATGGCGAGCGCCGACCTCCTCGTCATCGCGAACGTGGTCCGGTTCGCGGAGAACTTCGGGCTGGCGGCGCTCGTCGCGACGCTCTCCGCGACGCTGCTCCCCGTCGCCGCCGGCGTCTCGCGGTTGATCCTCGGCGAGGCGACCGACCGCTTCAGCCGCAAGCGCGTGATGGCGGGCTCGTTCCTCCTCGCCGGGCTCTTCCGGATCGGGCTGGTGGCGGCCGGCGAGGCGGGCAACGGCGCCGTCTTCGTCGCGTTCGTCCTCGGCGCGATGTTCTTCTCCTCGCCGCTGTACGTCTTCTTCCCGTCGATACTGGCCGACTACTACGGCTCGGCCAACTCATCCGGCAACTACGCCGTCCTGTACACCGCGAAGGTCGGCGGCGGGGTCTTCTCCGGGACGGTCGCCGGCTACCTCGTCGCGAACCTCGGCTGGAACCCGACGTTCCTCCTCGGCGGCGCGCTCGCGCTCGGCGCCGGAGCGGCGGTGTTCGTCCTCCGACCGCCCAGCGGCTCCGGGCTGGAGTCGACCGCCCCGTCGACGGCGGACTGACGAGCGGCGCGGGGGCGACCGCCGTCAGGCGTCTACCGCGTCCGCCGGCCCCTACCGGGGGCGCCGGCTCCGACCGCCTCCGCCGGCTCCTACCGCGTCGCCCGACGGACCGCGAACGCCCAGAGTCCGACCGCGACGCCGCCGGCGGTCAGCACCGCGTTGACGCCGACCGGTTCGAGCCCGAACGGCGTGAACGCGGGGGCGATCGACGCGTGAAGCAGGAAGCCGACCGCGCCCGCGGCGGCGACGCGTCGGGGGCGCCACGCCCGCGAGTCGGCGGTGTCCCCCGCCGGACCGAGGACGCGGTCGCCGGAGGCGACGACGACGTGGCCGAGGCCGAACACGGCGCCGAGCGCGGCGGAGCCGGCGAGGTCGACGGCGACGCTCGTCTCGAAGAGGCGGTACCAGAGGACGTGCGCCAGCCGCGCGGCCGCGCCGAGCGTCAGGGCAAGCGCGAGGTCGAAGCCCCCGGCCGCGACGCGGCGGGGCGTCACGGGAGCGTCCCCACCAGAGCGTAGAACGGGTCCTCGCCCGGGCGCTCGGCGATCCGGTCGGCGACCGCGAACCCGCCCGCGTCGAGGTACCGCTCGACGAGGTCGGCGCGCTCGGCCATCGAGGCGGCGCGCCACGCGCGGACGGCCTTCGTCGGGAACATGCGGTTCGAGAAGCTCACGACGACCGTCCCGCCGGGCGCGAGGACGCGCGCGAACTCCGCGAACACCTGACCGGGGTACTGGAGGTACTGGACCGACAGCGCGCAGCAGACGGCGTCGAAGGATCCGTCGGCGAACGGGAGCGACGGGTCGGCGTTGAGGTCGCTGACGACGAACTCGTCGAGGCGGTCGTTGGCGGCCAGTTCGGCCTCGTTGAGCCCGTGGCCGACGACGCGCTCGTAGTCGGTCTCGGGCAGGTGCGACACCCAACTGCTCATCGCGTCGAGGACGCGGTCGCCGGGCTCGGTGACGGAGGCGTACAGCGCGGTGAGCCGGGCGAGGAACGCGTCGTCCGCGTGGGTGACGAACCGCGGATCGTCGTAGAACGTCCCGTCCGGCCGGTCGTCGCGCTTGCGGCGCTCAAGGTCCGAGAGGACGGTCGTCACGCTATCGAAACGAGGTGCGCGGGACACAAGAGCGCGTCGCCCCCACCGGACCGCTTTTTAACCGCGTAATTTTACAAGTCGGTAATGGACTCCACCACCGCCGCCGACCGCGGGCGACGAGGGCGCGACGGTCGTGGCGTTCCTGGTGGACCCCGACGCGCCCGTGACGCGGCAGGGGACGATCGGTCGGTAGCGCGGCGGCGACCCCGAACGCTCAACTCCCGGCCCGCCGAACGCGGCGTATGCGCATCCCGCTCGCGGCCGCCGGGCTCGCCGCGCTCGGCGTCCTCCTGATGGCGAATCCCCTCTACCTCCCCGTCGCCGTCGGCGAGCCGAGCCCCGCCTACACGCACACCGTCCAGCCGGTGACCGAGGGGTCCGTCGCGGGCTTCGAGTCGCCGGCCGCGAGCGGGGGGAACGGGTCGGACGCGTCGGACGCGGTCGTCGCGTACGCCGACCTCCCGCCCGACGCCCGAGAGGCCTTCGACCGCGCTCGCGACTCGCCCGAGGGGGGCTTCGGCGTCGAGGACCCCGCCGAGCGCGTCGACTCGCTGTCGTACCCGACGGAGCCGGCGCTCGGGGACGGGATCCTGATCGTCGAGCGCGACGGCGAGCGGTACGAGTTCTGGACGCGGACCGTCGAGCGCGAGCCGGGCGCCGTCGTCGCGCAGCGCGTCCTCCTCCAGCCGGCGGCGTTCCTGATCGGCTTCCTGGCGCTCGTCGCCGGCGCGGCGGTCGGACTCCGTGGACGGCTCGGTGGTGAGTGACGGGAGGCGCGCCGCCGCGACCCCTCACTCCGAGGGCGTCGGCTGGCCGACGGGGCTGGGCGCGTCGCCGGCCTCGATCGCCCGGCGGGTCGACGCGCCGATCTCGACGAGGTGACACAGGGGGTTGCCGGGGTAGACGACCGGGTTCTCCAGGAGGCCGATCAGGAGACCGGTGAAGGGGGCCTCGACCCCGACGGCGTCCTCCTTGAACGGGTTGGTGATCGTCGCGATGCGCTCGCCCTCGCGGACGAGCGACCCGCTCTCGAAGTGGGTGTCGACGATGCCGCCGGAGTCGGCGCGGAGCCACGTCTTCTCGCCCGCGCCGGCGACGATGGTGCGCCAGCCGGGCCAGCGCACCGCGTCGGTCTCCAAGAGCCCGTACTCCGCGAACACGGAGCGGACCCCGTCGAGCGCGTCGTCGATGAGCGGGCGCTGGAACCGGTGCGCCTCCCCCATCTCGACCGTGATCGTGGGGATGTCGTCGTCGGTCGCCTCGCCGCGGAGGGTGCCGCTCGGCCCGTCGCTGTCGATGACGACCTTCGAGCCGAACGCCATCGCGAGACGGTAGACGGCCTCGTCGGTCATGTCCGCGCGGACGTGGAGCATGTTCGTCCGGCCGCGGGTGGAGGTGTGGAAGTCGAGTCCGAAGTCGCACGGCGCGATGAAGTTCTCGTAGATCTGGTGGGCCATGCGCTTCGAACTGGTCGACCCGGGCTTCCCCGGGAACGACCGGTTCAGGTCCCGGTCGTAGACGGGGAGGTACCGCTGCTGCGCGAGGAACCCGGGGACGTTGAGCACGGGCAGGCAGACGAGGGTGCCGGCCAGCTCGGAGAGGTCCCACTCGTGGGCGACCTCGCGGACGACCTCGATCCCGTTCAGCTCGTCGCCGTGGGCCGCGGCGGTGAGGAACGCGGTCGGCCCGTCGCGCTCGCCGTTGACGATGGTGACGGGGATCCGCACCGGGTCGCCGAGGTACGTCTCGCTGATGCCGTAGCGGATGTTCTGCGTGTCGCCGGGCGGCACCGCCCCGCCGTTGTACGTGAACGCCCGGTCGTCGCTCATGCCTGAGCGGAGCGGGGGGCGGGCTATATATATGGCGACCCGTCACTCCCCGGGCGGCCCGTCGGCCGAGTCGATCGGTCGAACTTTTACGCACGCCCGCGCAGGAGTCGCTATGAGTTCGGACCCGGTTCGGGTGGGAGTCCTGTCGCTGCACAACAGCAAGGAGACGAAGGCGATCTGTAACGCGGTCGAGGACCTCGGCCACGAGCCGGTGTGGCTCCGCGAGGAGAACGCCGCGGTCAGCGTCGAGGACGGCGACGTCTCCGTCGAGCCCGCGGTCGACGTGATCGCGAACCGCCTCCTCCTGTCGAACACCGACCAGCCCGCGGAGCTGCTGGGGCTGGCGGCGACGTTCGAGCGCATCCGCCCGATGCTGAACGAGCCGAACGCGGTGCTGGCGTCGATCCACAAGTTCGCCACGGCCGCGACGCTCGCCGACTGGAACATCCGCGTACCCGACGCGCTGCTGGCGCTGTCGAACGACCGCCTCAACGAGGGCCGCGAACGGTTCGGCGACGTGGGCGTGTACAAGACCGCGATCGGCACCCACGGCGGCGGGACGTGGAAGGTGGACCTCACGGAGCGGGTGAACCCGAAGGTCGGCAACCGGCAGGCGTTCCTCCAGAAGCTCATCGACCGCGACGACGAGAAGCACCGCGACCTGCGCGTGTACGTGGTCGGCGACGAGATCGTCGGGTCGATGTACCGCTACGCGCCCGAGGGCGACTGGCGCACCAACGTCGCGCTCGGCGGCGCGGTCGAGGACGCCACCGACGACATGCCCGAGGAGGCCGCCGACACGGCCCTCTACGCCGCCGAGGTGATGGGGCTCGACTACGCCGGGGTCGACCTCGTGGAGGGGTACGACGGCTGGTACGTCCTCGAAGTGAACCCCACCGCCGGGTTCAAGGGCCTCTTCGAGGCGACCGGGACGAGCCCGGCCCCGTACATCGCGAAGCACGCGATCGAGACGGTCGGCGGCGAGGTGGACGAGGCGGCGGTCGAGCGCGTCGCCGCGACGCTCGACGACTCGCGGCCCTCCTGCGCGCCCGCCCCGAAGCCGAGCACGACCGAGCAGCCCGACATCGGCTACATCGAGGAGGTCGTCGTCACCGGCACCTCCGGCTCGACGCAGGCGCTCGCGAAGTCCGACACGGGCGCGACTCGGACGAGCATCGACACCCAGCTGGCCGCCGAGATCGGCGCCGGCCCGATCAAGAGCATGACCCGCGTCAAGTCGGGCAGCGTGAAGGGCGGCAAGGCCCGCCCGGTCGTCGACCTCGTCATCGGGATCGGCGGGAACCAGCACACCGTCACCGCGAGCGTCGAGGACCGCGGCCACATGGAGTACCCGCTGCTGCTCGGCCGCGACATCCTCACCGACTACCGGGTCGACGTGCGCCGGCGCGCCGACACCGACGAGGCCGAGCGCGGCGAGGCGGGCGAGATACTCGAAGAAGAGGAGTAGACCGCCCGGACGGCGCCGGTTCGGGCGTCGGGCCCGTCTGGCGAAGGTATAAGACCGGGGGTGTCAATGTGACGGCATATGGTGAAGAGCACGGTTCGATTCCCCGAGCCGGTCGTCGAGGAGATCGAGTCGCTCGTCGACGAGGGGCAGTTCGAGAGCAAGTCCGAGTTCTATCGGTTCTCCGCCGACTACGTGCTCTCGCGGACGCTCGACGAGTACGATCCGTCGACGATCGACTACGACGCGATCGAGGCGGAGGTGATCCCCGAGACGGAGCGGAAGCTCGGCGGCGACGACGGCGAGACTGGGGAGCCGCCGTTCTTCGACTCGGTGGCGTTCGTCCGGAAGCTCGCGCTCCGCGGACGGTTCAGCGACGCCGAGGACTTCATCGACCACCAGTACGTCCCGGGCGACCGGCACGCCGTCCTCCTCGAAGAGCTGCTCCGGCTGTACCGCGAGGACGCCGCCGGCGACGAGCCGGCGCCGGTCGAGGGCGAGGGGCGGCGCCCGCGACAGGGCAGCGAGACCAACTGAGCCGCACGTCTACGACCGACTCCCCGCGCTCGACCGCCGCCGGCTCGTCGCCGACTCACGACTCGTACTCGGCCCAGACGTACCGCGTGCCGTAGCTCCGGTAGGGGCGCCACGCCTCGCCGATCTCGCGCATCTCCGCGCGCGACAGCTCCTCGCCGTCGTTGTAGATCCGTTCGATTCCCTTCCGCACTGCGAGGTCGCCGAGCGGCAGCACGTCCTCGCGACCGAGCGCGAAGATCAGGTACATCCGCGCCGTCCACTCGCCCACCCCGCGGATCTCCGTGAGCCGGTCGACGACGGCCGCGTCGCTCAGGTCCGCCAGCCCCTCCCGGGTGAGGTCGCGCTCGCCGTCGCGGAACGCGTCGGCGGCGTTCCGCAGGTACTCGACCTTCGTGGCGCTGAGCCCGGCCTCGTGCAGCGCCGCCTCGTCGGCCGCGAGGACGCGGTCGGGCGTCGGGTCGCCGCCGAGGGCGTCCACGAACCGCTCGCGGATGGCCGCCGCGGAGGCGGTCGAGAGCTGCTGGTTCACGATCGAGGCACAGAGCCGCGCGAACTCGTCGCCCGCGGGCGCGACGTCGAGGGGGCCGTGACGGTCGATCAGCGCGGCCATCGTCGGGTCCTCGCGCAGGGTCGCCGCGACTCGGTCGTCCGTGTCGGAACCCGGGGACGCACGCGGGAGTACGATTCGGTTCGGACCGCCGCGGCGGGGGCGGCCCGCCCGAATAAACTTACTTCGAGTTTGGCGTTTGGAAGATGGAAACGTTCAACCATGACGGTTCCGACCGTTCGGGTATGCAACTCGAAGACGTCCAGCGCGTGGCAGTGCTCGGCGCCGGGAACATGGGACACGGCATCGCGGAAGTGGCCGCCCTCGCCGGCTACGACGTGTCGCTCCGGGACATCAACGACGAGCTCGTCCAGAAGGGGTACGACCAGATCGAGTGGTCGCTCGGCAAGCTCGCCGAGAAGGACCGGATCGGCGACGACGAGGCCGACGCGGCGCTCGACCGCGTCGACGCCTTCGTCGACCTCGGAGACGCGCTCGACGGCGCCGACGTGGTCGTCGAGGTCGTCCCCGAGAAGATGGCGATCAAGAAGGACGTGTACGACGAGGTCGTCGAGCACGCCCCCGAAGAGGCCGTCTTCGTCACCAACACCTCCAGTCTCTCCATCACCGAACTGTCCGAGGTCACCGACCGGCCCGAGCGCTTCTGCGGCATGCACTTCTTCAACCCGCCGGTGCGGATGGACCTCGTCGAGGTCATCTCCGGGAAGCACACGAGCGACGACACCCTGGAACTGATCGAGGGGCTCGCGGAGTCGATGGGGAAGACCCCCGTCCGCGTCCGGAAGGACAGTCCCGGCTTCATCGTCAACCGCATCCTCGTCCCGCTGATGAACGAGGCGGCGTGGATCGTCGAGTCCGGCGACGCGACGATGGAGGCCGTCGACTCCACGACGAAGTTCGACATGGGCCTCCCGATGGGCTCGTTCGAGCTGGCCGACCAGGTCGGCATCGACGTGGGCTACCACGTGTTGGAGTACATGCACGAGGTCCTCGGCGACGCCTACCGCCCGTGCCCGCTGCTCGGCGAGAAGGTCGAGGCGGAGGACCTCGGCAAGAAGACCGGCAAGGGGTTCTACGACTACGAGGACGGCGACGGCGCCCAGATCCCGACCGACGCGGTCGACGCCGACGTCCGCCGCCGCCTGCTCGCGGTGATGGCCAACGAGACGGCCGGCCTCATCGGCGACGACGTGGCCGACGCCGACGACATCGACGAGGCGGTGAAGCTGGGCGCCGGCTTCCCTGACGGCCCGGCCAAGCTCGCGGACGAGGAGGGGCTCGCCGCCCTCGTGGAGACGCTCGACGCGCTCGCGGAGGAGACCGGCGAGGCGCGCTACGAGGCGACCGACTACCTGCGCGAGGCGGCCGAGGAGGGCGGGTTCCGCGGCGACGGCGACGCCGACGCGGACGACGGCCCCGACTACGAGGTGCTGAACGTCGAGGTCGACGCCGAGAGCCGGGTCGGGCACGTCGAGATCGACCGCCCGCACCGGATGAACACGATCAGCGGCGAGGTCCTCGACGAGCTCGCCGACGCGGTCGACCGGCTGGACGACGACGACGAGGTCCGAGCGATCCTGCTCTCGGGCGCGGGCGACCGCGCCTTCTCCGCGGGCGCCGACGTCCAGAGCATGGCCGCCGGCGGCGCGGACCCGATCCACGCGGTCGAGCTCTCCCGACAGGGCCAGCAGACGTTCGGCAAGCTGGAGTCGTCCGACAAGCCCGTGATCGCCGCCATCGACGGCTACTGCCTCGGCGGCGGGATGGAGCTCGCGACCGCCGCGGACATGCGGATCGCCTCCGAGCGCTCCGAGCTGGGCCAGCCCGAGCTCGACCTCGGCCTGCTGCCGGGGTGGGGCGGCACGCAGCGGCTCGCGCGGATCGTCGGCGAGGGGCGCGCGAAGGAGATCATCCTCACCGCCGACCGCTACGACGCCGAGACGATGGCCGAGTACGACTTCGTCAACGAGGTCGTCCCGGACGACGAGCTCGACGAGCGCGCGCGGGAGCTGGCCGAGCAGCTGGCCGGCGGCCCGCCGATCGCCCAGAAGTACACGAAGCGCGCGATCCACGCCGGTCGCACCGACAACGAGGCCGGCCTCGAAGTGGAGGCGATGGGCTTCGGCCACGTGATGAACACGGACGACCTCATGGAGGGCATCACGGCGTTCATGGGCGACGGCGAGCCGGAGTTCGAAGGGAAGTAACGACGAACCCGGCCGCGGTGCGGGTCTCCCACCGGACTGCAGTCTAGCCCTCCAACCGCGCCGTGAAGAACGTCCAGCGCGCGTCGTCGCCCTCCGCGAGCGAGTCTCCCGCCCTCGACTCCCGTTCGACGACGAAGCCGGCGTTCCGGAGGTGTCGCCGGGTCGCTTCCGCCCCCGCGATGTCCCACTGCATCTCGACGCCGGTGTCTAGCCAGTCCGGGTTCTCGCCGTGCCACGGTTTCGGTCCCTCGGAACAGAGAAGTCGCCCGCCGTCGACGAGGACGCGCGCGAACTCGTCGACCACGGCCTGATGCTGTTCGGCCGGAACGTGGATCAGCGAGTGATACGCCGTCACCGCGTCGAAGGCGCCGTCGCCGAAGGGCAGCCGAACCATGTCGCCCTGCGCGAGCGCCGCGTCCGGGACGCGGTCCGCGGCCAGCTCCAGCTGCCGGCGGGAGACGTCGAGTCCGGTCGCGGTCGCCGACGCGCTCAGATCGCTGAGGACGGGGGTACCCTGTCCGCACCCGGCGTCGAGAACGTGCGCCGACGCGGGGAACGCGCAGAGGAAGTCGGCCAACACCTCGCGTCCGCGGCCGGTCTCGTTGCGGTCCGCTGCGTACGCCTCGGCGAGCCGGTCGTACCCGCGGCGTACCGTCTCCTTGTCCACCATGGATCCGAGACGTGAGGGCGGCCGGTTCAATACTTCGCTGAGGCCGCCCGCCGCATCCGACGGCGACCGCTCAGACGTACCCTTCCTCGACGAGCAGCTCGCCGTTGAGCAGCGAGGCGCCGGCCGCGCCGCGGATCGTGTTGTGCGCGAGGCAGTTGTACTTCGCGCCGGCGTCGGTCGACTGGACGCCGCCGGCGACGATCCCCATCCCGTCGGCGTACGTGCGGTCGAGGCGGGGCTGCGGGCGCTCGGGCTCGTCGTCGCCGAACACCTTGATGAGCTGGTCCGGCGAGCTCGGCAGGTCGCCGACGCCCTCGAACGAGCGCATCGCCTCGCGGAGGTCAGCGGCCGAAGGGTCCTCGGCGAACTCCGCGAAGACGTTCTCAAGGTGGCCGTCGAGCGTCGGGATCCGGTTACAGGAGGCGGCCACGTCGGCGTCGTGGAGCGCGACCTCGGCGCCGTCGAACTCGCCGAGCAGCTTGCGCGACTCCGTCTCCATCTTCTCCTCCTCGCCGCCGATGTGCGGGATGGCGTTGTCGATGATCTCCATCGAGGTGACGCCGGAGTAGCCGGCGCCGGAGACGGCCTGGAGCGTGGAGACGCGGACGTTTTCGAGGCCGAACTCGTCGATCGCCGCGAGCGTCGGCACCATCGTGATCGTCGAGCAGTTGGGGTTCTTCACCAAGGCGCCGTCCCAGCCGCGCTCGTCGCGCTGGACCTCGATCAGGTCGAGGTGGTCCGGGTTGATCTCGGGGATGGTGAGCGGCACGTCCGCGGCCATGCGGTCGTTCGAGGAGTTCGAGGAGACGACGTAGCCGGCCTCCAGGAACGCGGGCTCGACCTCCGCGGCGACGCCCGAGGGGAGCGAGGAGAAGAGGAGGTCCACGTCGGCGTCGGCGATCCCCTCCGGGGTCGTCTCCGCGACCTCCATCTCGGCCGCGTCCGCCGGGATCGGCGTGTCGACGCGCCACTTGGCCGCCTCGCGGTACGTCTCGCCCGCGCTCTCCGAACTCGCCGTGACCGCGGCGAGGTCGAAGGTCGGGTGGTCGTCGAGCAGCTGGATGAATCGCTGGCCCACGGCGCCCGTCGCGCCGAGGATACCGACTCGGACAGACATTGCGCGTGGGTCCGTGACAGGGACGTAAGTGCGTTCGGATAGGCGTCGATACCGCCGGACGCCCGAGGCCGGCGGCGAGCGGGGCCGTTAAGCCCCTCCGGGCGCAACATTGGCTCGCGCGCCATCAGTCCCCGCCCGAGTACTCCCCGATGGGAGCGATGACAGCGCGGAGAACCCAGGCGCGTGACATCGGTCGCACACGCGACCCGCCCGTCGCCGCGCAGGCGACCGCCCGCCACGAGGGTTTCCCGGTCGACGCGGCACGCCGCCGGAGATGAGACCGGTCGTTAGTGTCGCGGGCGACATTTTCAGCTTCAGCAGTATAATCGACCTTACGATGGGAATTATATCCCTACTCTGCACAATGAAATTATAACCCCACACCGAAATATCTAATTGACCACTCGACTATGCCGGCCAGTACGGCGGAAAGCAGAAAACCGCTTGCCAGCATACTGGCGAGTAAACCAGCTTGGAGCAATATTTCTCTTGTAACAATAGGTGGTGTAATACTGTTAGCGTACGTGAAAGAAGCTATTGGAACAAGGAATAATGCTACAATTCCGACTACTAGTCCAGCCAGCAACAACTGAACACTGATCCGATTTTGGACAAACCGAAGAAGTGGATATTGCGCTGTAATTGGTTCTCTTACATCCTGTTTAAGCCACCAGAGTCGATCCCGTCCCGGTTTTCGAGTTCCTAGAATATCCCGGCTCGCGAGGTCTTTCAACCGCCTGCGCACTTGTCGGTCGCTTAATTCAACTTTCTCGGCTACTTCTGTGGTTAGAAGGACTTGGTGCTCCGCATGCGAGAACGCATCAATAATCGGTTTGTCCTGTGTTTTTAGACTCGCGTCAAGATCAGATATTGACTCAGAATCCTCACTTTCCAAGCTCATTGGTTGGTGTTCCCTTGCGGACACTGGCTCTGTCCGCTTACAGACACAGATTTTGGACGTCTTTTTGCGGTCATTCTCTTGACCCTATAATTCCCTGGCACGTCAGTTAACATACGCAATGAGTCGAGCCACTGTCAAAAAGACTGGCACGATCGAGGAGGATAGTAGTACAGAGTCAGAGTCAGTAGTCCACCTGAAAGGGGAGATTCACAGTAGTCGCGGAGATCACGACAAAGAGCGGGAGTTGATGAAAGAGGGTATTGATGCTCTCGTTTTGGAAGGAACAGAGAATACCGGCGACTACGGGGTTACAGAGGGCTGGTTCCAACAGGCGGTAGCGGGAATGTTCTATATTCTAAGCCCACTCTATGTTTCGAAGGACATTCTCGTCGACTTCGCTGAGCTACAGGGTGCTGACGTGTACTTCACGCGGGAGAGTGACGCGGAGGTACTACGGAATGCCCCGTTTACGATGAGGGTGATCTCCGCCTCGTTGTATTTCCTCCTCTTACCCAGTAGCGTGATTGTCGGGCTAGTAACGGAGGACTATCTCGCGGGAGCTGGCTTCCTTGCCGTGAGTTTCTCTGTACCTGTTCTTCTTCTCAGGTGGTACAATATGGAGTTCAGATCAGGAAACCAGAATCGGGACGAGATAATGGCACAGACAATCGCTGATGCGGCTGAGGAGAACGATACGGTACTCGCGGTTGTTGGGGCGGGGCATGCTGATGGTATAGTTGACGCGCTACCGAAAACTCTGAACGTTACCTATCATCCGCCGGAATACGGTAGAGCATCCAAGGAGCATCTCAAAGAGATTCTCATTCCATTGTTCCAGATGTTCTCTCTCCTCCTAACTCTCTATCTGGCCATTCTTTGGATCATCGTGACTCTCGTCGGTTTCCTCTGACCAACCCGAGAACGAGCTTTCTAAACATAATTAAAATGTTACATCGGGGGTTGAAGGTTTGCTCGATTATTTGTATGGGGCCTCTGTATGGCATATTATGCGCCAACTACCAGAATTTTAGTATTTATCGATAATGGAGAATAGTCGCGGGCGACATCTTCCGCCGCCGAGCGCGCGGTCTCCCCGAGAGCGACCGCGCTCGCTACTCGGAGTCGCGCAGCACCAGCGGCCCGATGGCGAGCGTGCGCTTCGCGAGCGTGAGCACGCGGAGCAGGTAGGAGACGAAAAGCGAGAACGGGAGGAGCGCGACCGCGAACGCGCCGCCGACGGCGAGCGTCACGTGGGCGACGCCGAGCGTGCTCCCCGGGAACGTGCCGGCGTCGACGACCGTGACCATGAGGCCCGCGACGGCCAGCGCCGGCACCGCGGCGTACAAGATCAGGCGCGAGAGGTCGATCAGCGCCCATTGGAAGTACAGCGTCTTGACGTGCTCGCGGGCGGGCCCGTACAGCGACACGGTCGCTTTCAGTTCCCCGAGGAGCCCGCGCTCGTCGTCGGTGAGGGCGTCGTCGTGCTCGGTGGCGATGCGCTCTATCTGTCCGATCTTCGGCCCGTAGTCGAAGTTGAGCGCGGCGAAGACGACGTCGAAGGAACCGAACTCGGCGCCGTCGAGCTGGCCGCGCACGGCGTCGGCGTTCCCGGTGAGTCCGGTCGCGAGGTCGTCGACCTCCGCTCGGAGCGCGTCCCGACTGGACCCGTCGCCGTCGTCTCCCTGACCCTCCACCGAGTCGCGGAGATCCCGAGCGCGCCCCGCCGCCGCGCCGAGGATCGCGTCGAGGAACGCGGCCGGGTCCGTGGGCGCCGGCCCGCCGGTCAGGTCCGCGATGTCGTCCCGGACGGCGAGCGTGTCGTCCATGCGGTCCCGCTGGTCGCCGAGCGGGCCGTTCTCCTGCGTGAGCACGAGCTGTCCGATCGTGACGACGAGCGTCGCCCCCGTGACGATCGCGGTGATCATCGACGCGAACAGCGTCTCGATGGGGTCGCTCGATCCGACCTTCGTCGCGAGCGACGGCGAGAGCGCGACCGCGACGGCGACGAACGCGACGAAGACGGCCAGCGTCAGCACCGCCGCGACGACGAGCCGGTCCGCGCGCAACAGCAGCCAGAGCTTCACCCGGTTCTCGCCGGCGCGCTCGCGCATCGTGTCGGCGGTGTCCGTTTCGCCCGCGTCGGCGGCGTCCGCGTCGTCGCTCGCGCTCGACGACCCCTCGGACGACCCGCTCATCCCGACCCGACGCCCGTCGCGCGGTCGCCACCGGTCCCGTCGCTCGTGGAGCGCAGACCGCGCGGGCTCACGTCGACTCACGTCCGTTCATGACGCAGGGGTTGACCCGCGGCCGACAAATAACTCGCGGACGCCGCGGTCGGCGGCGGTCCCGCCGCAATCCACAACATGCCGCTCGTCGAAGGGGCGGTATGTCGACCGACGCCGCCCTCGACGTCACCCTCGTCCGCAACGCCACGGTCCTCGCGACCGTGGACGAGACGACATTCCTCGTCGACCCGGTGTTCGCCGAGCGGGGCGCGCTGCCGCCGATCGACGACACGCCGAACAAACGGAACAACCCGCTCGTGCCGATGCCGGACATCGACCTCGCGCACGACGCGGTGGTCGTCACCCACCGCCACCCCGACCACTTCGACGAGGCGGCGGTCGAAGCGCTCGACCCGGACGTGCCGCTGTTCTGCCAGCCGGCCGAAGCGGACGCGTTCGTCGAGGACGGCTTCACCGACGTGCGGCCGGTCGAGGGGCCGGCGTCGTTCGACGGCGTCACGCTCCGCCGGACGCCCGGCCGCCACGGACACGGGGAACTGGCCGAGGCGATGGGCCCCGTCTCCGGGTTCGTCTTCGAGGGTGCGGAGACGCTGTACCTCGCCGGCGACACGGTCTGGTACGAGCCGGTGGCGGAGACGCTCGCGCGGGTCGAGCCCGACGCGGTCGTCCTCAACGGCGGCGCGGCGCGGTTCAATCGGGACGAGCCGATCACGATGGGCGTCAACGACGTGCGGGCCGTGCGCGATGCGACCGACGCCGCGGTCGCCGTGGTCCACATGGAGGCGATCAACCACTGCCTGCTCTCGCGCGAGGAGCTCCGGGCGGCGACCGAAGACGTGCTGGTCCCGGAAGATGGGGAGCGGATCGGGTTCTGACCGCCACGCCGTCCCGCGCTGCGGACCCCCGGCGGTTTTGTGTGTCACCCCGGTACGCAGTCGTATGTCCCGCGCTTCGGACCTCGATCGGTTCTACGACCTCCTCGATCGTCTCGAAGCGAACGTCGGCGGGAAGCGGCGTCTCGCGGAGTGTACCGGGCGCATGGACTGGCCCGAGCGAGGGGTCTACTTCTTTTTCGCGAGCGGAGGGGCCCGAGAGGCGACAGACCAGCTGCGAGTCACGCGCGTCGGCACGCACGCCGTCTCGACAGGGTCCGGAACGTCGCTGTGGACTCGGCTGCGGGCGCACCGCGGAGCGAACCGCGGGAGCTACGAGGGCGGCGGGAATCACCGCGGCTCGGTGTTCCGCAGGCACGTCGGCCGGGCCATGATCGAACGGGACGAGCTCGGCGACGAGTACCCCCGCTGGGGCGAGGGGTCGACCGCCGACCGCGAGCGTCGCCTCGCGGAGTTGGCCCACGAGCGCCGAGTCAGCGAGTATATTCGCGACCTCCCGTTTCTGTGGGTCCACATCGGGGACGAGCCGGGCCCCGAGAGCGACCGCGCGTACGTCGAACGGAACGCGATCGCGCTCGTCAGCAACTTCGAGCGAGACTCCGTCGACCCCCGGAGCGACGAGTGGTTAGGACGAGAGAGTCCTCGCAACGAGATAACCGACTCGGGACTGTGGAACATCGCGCACGTTGACGAGCGACATGAAGCGGGGTTTCTGGATCGACTCGCCGACGCGGTCGACGGAACCTCCGGTCTCTGACTTACGCCGATTCAAAGAAGGTCCGGGTGCGAGAATTGAACCCGCGTCTCAGCCTCCACAAGGCTGAAGGATAGTCCACTACCCTAACCCGGACACGCGTCGAAACGTACCTCGCTTCGGTAAATAACGGTTACG
Source organism: Halorubrum sp. ASP1 (assembly GCF_005435135.1). Classification (NCBI taxonomy): domain Archaea; kingdom Methanobacteriati; phylum Methanobacteriota; class Halobacteria; order Halobacteriales; family Haloferacaceae; genus Halorubrum; species Halorubrum sp. ASP1. The sequence goes on from NZ_SGUA01000005.1 coordinate 88,754, forward strand.
ACTCCAGGACGGGCGTGGCATCGAGTGGCGCCCCAGGCGGTACGACCGAGCGGGCCGTCGTCGGCCCCGGTCACCGCGTCGCTTTTGAGGCGCGCCGGCGTATCGACGGGTACCCGTGGCCTTCACCGACAAGATCTACGTGAAAAACCACCGGCAGCTCGCCTCCCAGCTGGAGGCGAACATCCCGAAGGGGGCGTTCGCCGGCGCTACCCTCGACCTGCTGTTCACCGGCGACGGGCTCTCGAAGCTCGACGAGACGACCCGAGACCGCGTGCTCGACTTCGCCGAGGACTTCCTCGACTGCGACTGCGATTCGAACCCCTACTGCGGCTGTCCCGAGGAGAAGTTCATGCGCTACGTCCTCGAACTGCGCGCCGAGGGGCTCGGGCCGCAGGCCATCGTCGACGTGATGACCGACGACTACATGGTGTACGCGTACACCGGGGACGTGCTCTCCTTCCTCGACGACTCCGTCCGCAAGCTGGAGGCGATCGAGACGCTCGCGGACGTCGACGGTAACGGCGAGATGTCCGAGCGGGCCCGAAAGGCGAAGCGGGAGCTGTCCGGATAGCGACCGGATCGAAGTCGACCCGTCGACGCCACGCCCGCTCACTGGGTCCGCGCCCGCGAAAGTTCACGGTGTCAGTCGTCGTCCGGCGACGTCACGTCGGTGCCGATCTCGTCGACGGCCGCGCCGTCCTCCGTGAGGTTCCCGTCGCGCCACGTGTCGCGTTCGAACCAGAGGTACGCGACGACGCCGCCGACGACGTTGGAGACCGGGAACGCGATCCAGAGGCCCATCGCCCCGAGCGAGCCGGCCGCGACCCACGCGACCGGGAGCCGGACGAAGCCGAGCGTGATCAGCGAGATGACGGCCGCGATCATCGTGTGGCCGGCGCCGCGGAAGCCGCCGGTGTAGGCGCGCATGGCGCCGATGAACCCGAAGGAGAGACCGCTCACTTGGAGGAACGTCGTCGCGTGGTCGACGACGGCGGGGTCCGGGGAGAACACGCCCGCGATCGGCCGCGCGGCGAGGACGATGACCCCGCCGCCGACCGTGAGCAGCCCGAGCATGGCGCGGGCGCCGAAGTGGTTCGTCTCGGCGGCGCGGTCCGGCTCCCCGGCGCCGATGTTCTGCCCCGTCATCGTCTCGATCCCCTGCGAGACGGCGAGCGCCGGCAGGAAGATGACCGAGAAGATCCGCGTCCCGATGCCGTACGCCCCGCTCACCGCGTTCGGGAAGTTGGCGACGACGAGGAGGAGCGCGGTGATCGAGACCGAGCGGGCGGCGCCCTCCGCGGAGGCCGGCAGCCCGATGCCGAGGATCGTCTTCCCGAACTCCGGGTCGGGGAGCATCTCCGAGAGCCGGATCTGGACCCCGCGGTCCCCGCGGACCATGATCCGGAGTCCGACGAGGAGCGCGAGCGCCCGGGACCCGACCGTCGCGATCGCGGCGCCGCCGATGCCCCACCCGGTGAACCCGGTCGCGTCGAGGGCGGCGGCCTCGACGCCGCCGAGGCCGAGCGCGCCGAACAGCGGGTTGGCGTCGAACCCGAAGATGAATATCGGGTCCAGGAGGATGTTGAGGACGACCGAGCCGGCCATGACGTACATCGGCGTCACGGTGTCGCCGTAGCCGCGCATCAGCGACATGAACACCGCGAAGCCGAACACGGCGAAGAGGCCCACCGCGTACACGCGCATGTACTCGACGACGAGCGGCGCGACGGTCTCGTTCACGCCGAGGAGCGCCGTGATGTCGTCGACGAGGACGTAGCCCAGCACGCCGAAGACGACGGAGATGACGGCGGCGTACGCCATCGTCTGCGAGGCGGCGTAGGCGGCGCGCTCCTCGTTGCCGGCGCCGGTGTGTTGGGCGACGAGGACGCTCCCGGCGACGGAGACGCCGAGCGCCAGCGAGATCATCAGGAAGACGATCGGGAACGCGAACGTGATCGCGGACAGCGCCTCGGTGCTGTAGCGCCCGAGCCAGAAGGTGTCGGCCAGGTTGTACAGCACCTGAAAGAGGTTCTGGACGACGATCGGGAGGGAGAGGAAGAACAGCGGCCACCCGATGTCGCCGGAGGTGAGGTCGAGCTCGTCGGCGCCCTTGAACAGCGAGCCGACGGCGTCGCGGAGGCCCATCAGGCGATCGCCTCCGCGTGGGTCGGGCCGTCGCGTTCGGGGAGGGGACTGTGCGGGGGATCGGGGCTCCGGCGGTCCGTGTCTGCCATTCGGTTTACACCGATACTGACTGACTGGTCAGTCAAAAGCGTTCGGAAGCCGGCGGCCCGCGGCGAGCGCTTCCCGGCGACGAGGAGCGGCCGAACGGTCTAAGTGCGCGCGCGCCCGAATCCAGCCAATGAGTCTTCGGCCCGCGTGGCTAACGTTCAGGCGATACGCGGCGGCGACGACGGGGATGACGCTCGTCCTCTTCTCGCTCGGCGTCTACACCGCGGCGACGGGATCCGGGCTGGCGTGCCAGGCCCAGTGGCCGCTGTGTTCCGACCAGCTCATCCCCGCGCTGACGATCAACCCCGACTTCATCGAGTGGTTCCACCGCGCGTGGGCGATGGTGACCGGCTTCCTCATCATCGGGGTCGCCGGGTGGACGTGGCTCGGCTCGGGGTTTGAGCGCCGGACCAAGCTGGCGGCGACGCTCGCGGTCGCGATCCTCCCGCTCCAGATCACCGTCGGCGCGATCACCGTCACCCTCAGCGGGCTCGTGCCCGGCGGGTACACGGTGTCGACGCCCGCCGCCCCAGATGGTCGCCAGTCCGAGCAGCGTGAAGATGGTCAGCGCGGCCTTCTCGCGCGCGGTGCCGTTCCTCACCTACGCGCCGCCCGCGCAGGCGGCGTTCTACATCACGGGCCTCGCCGGTCACCTCGGGCTCGTCGCGACGGTCGCGTACGCCACGGAGGCCGTCCGCGTCGGGTACGACGGGCTCGACGCCGGCACCGCCGGCACCGTCCGCGCGCTCGCCGTTGGCTCGATGGGCGCGCTCGTGGGCACGCTGCTGCTCGGCCGCGACCTGGTCCTGTACACCGCCGTCTGGCAGCAGGTCAACCTCGTCGCGCTGGGCGTCGCGATCGCGCTCGCCGCGGGCGCGGCGTGGACCCTCCGCGGGGCCGACGAGATGCGCGACGGCGCCGCGCCGATCGGCGGGGACTGAGCGGCGCAGTTTTTGCCAGATCCGTCCGTCCGAGCCCGGTCTCCCCGTCGATACGTGGAAACCACCGTCCGAGGGAGGAAAGGTTAAAACCAATCGCCGCACTCGCACAGGTATGACACACCACGCCGATTCCGACGTGAGCCGTCGGACGTACCTGAAGCTGACCGGCGGATCGGCCGCCGTCGGACTGACCGGCGTCGCCGGCTGCCTCGGCGACAGCGGGAGCGCCACGACGATCACCCCCGGAACCGCGCCCGGGTTCCCGCCGTTCGAGATGCGGCAGGACGGCGAACTGGTCGGGTTCGACGTCGACCTGCTCGAAGCGGTCGTCGCCGAGACCGACTACGAGATCGGCGAGTGGGCGACCTTCGAGTTCGAGGGGCTCATCCCGGCGCTCACGCAGAACGAGGAGATCGACGTCATCGCCGCCGCGATGACGATAAACGAGGAGCGCCGGCAGACGATCGCCTTCTCTGACCCCTACTGGGAGTCCGACCAGGCGATCCTCGTGCGCGAGGGGGGCGACTTCCAGCCGTCCGGGTGGAGCGACTTCGAGGGCACCCGGGTCGGCGCGCAGTCCGGCACCACCGGCGCGAACCAGGTGGAGACGAACCTCGTCGACGAGGGGATCATCTCGTCGGACAACTTCTCGACGTACGGCAGCTACGTCCTCGCCGTCGAGGACCTCGCGAACGGCAACATCGACGCTGTCGTCGTCGACAACCCCGTCGCCGAGACCTTCGCCGCGAACCGCGACGTGACGATCGCGTTCGTCGAGGAGACCGGCGAGCAGTTCGGCTTCGGCATCCGGCAGAACGAGTCGGAGCTCCAGTCCGCGCTCAACGACGGCCTCCAGACCGTCCGCGACGACGGCACGTACCAGGAGATCACCAACACCTGGTTCGGGCAGGAGTAGGATGTCGGTCTCGGGGTCGCTCGCGCTCGCCGCGGCCACCAGCCTCGCCAGCCTCGGGGCCCCGGACCCGACGGCGAGCGGCGCCCTCCTGTCGGCCGTCGAGTCGATCGACTGGTGGCTCGTCGGCGACCCCGCGGACTGGTGGTTCGTCGTCCGGAACGCCGACTACCTCGGCGGCGGGCTCCTGTTGACCGTCGGGCTCACCGTCGCGTCGATCCTGCTCGGCTTCCTCGTCGGCTTCCCGGCCGGCGCGGTGGAGGTGTACGGGGACGGGCTCTCGAAGCGCCTCGTGGAGACGGCCGGCGTCGTCCTCCGCGGGACCCCCATCGTGGTCATCCTCCTCGTCATGTACTTCGTCCTCGGCGTCCCGCAGGTGAACCTCGGCGTCGGATCGATCTCGCCGGCGATCTCGGCCGGGATCTTGGGGCTCGGACTGCGGAGCGCGGCGTACCAGTCGCAGATCTTCCGCGCGTCCCTGTCGAGCGTCGACGACGGGCAACTGGAGGCGGGCCGGGCCGTCGGTCTCTCCCGGTTCGAGGCGATCCGCTACGTCGTCGTTCCGCAGGCGCTCCGCCGGTCGATCCCGGGGTTCCAAAACGAGTTCACCATCGTGTTGAAGGACACGAGCATCGTCTTCGCGATCGGCCTCGCGGAGCTTCTGACCCGCGGCTACGACCTGTTCACGGAGCAGACGACCGCGGTCCTCGAAGTCATCCTGTTCATCAGTGCCATCTACTTCGTCCTCACGTTCACGACGAACCGCGCGCTCGATTACCTCGGCACCCGCTACGCGATCCCGGAGGGTGAGTCGGCGTGACTGACGACGGCTTCCTCCGCGTGAGCGAGGTCTCGAAGTGGTACGGCGACGAGCAGGTGCTCGACGAGGTCTCCTTCGGGATGGACCGCGGCGACGTGACCGTCCTGATCGGGCCGTCCGGCTCCGGGAAGTCGACGATGCTCCGCTGCGTCAACCGGCTCGCGGAGGCCCAAGAGGGGTCGATCACGCTCGACGGCGAGGAGGTGCTCTCGCCCGACACCGACGTCGACGAGCTCCGGCGCGAGGTGGGGATGGTGTTCCAGAGCTTCAACCTGTTCGCGCACCTCACCGCGGTCGGCAACGTCGCGCTCGGCCCCCGGCGCGTGCTCGGGCTCTCCGAGGACGCGGCCCGGGACCGCGCGGCGGACCAGCTGGAGCGCGTCGGGCTGGCCGCCCAGCTGGACTCGTACCCCGCGGAGCTGTCGGGCGGGCAACAGCAGCGCGTCGGGATCGCCCGCGCGCTGGCGATGGAGCCGAAGCTCATGCTGTTCGACGAGCCGACGAGCGCGCTCGACCCGGAGCTCATCGGCGAGGTGCTGGAAGTGATGCGCGGGCTGGTCGACGACGGGATGACGATGCTCGTCGTCACCCACGAGATGAGCTTCGCGCGGGCCGTCGCCGACGAGGTCGTGTTCCTGGACGACGGCCGGGTCGTCGAGCGCGGGCCGCCCGAACAGCTGTTCGAACGACCCGAGCGGGACCGGACCGCCCGGTTCCTCGACCGCATCGCGAGCCACGAGTGATGGCGGGGGCGACGCGACCGCGGACGGTCGGCGAGCGCGTGGCCGACGCGGACGAGTCCGCCGGCCGGCTACTGCTGGTCGCCGCCGGCGCGCTGTTCTGGGGCTGGCTCGTCGTCAGCTGGGGCAACCGGTGGCTCGGCGGCGCGATCGCCCCGGTCGGCGAGCCGCTCGTCGCACCGGACGCCGTCGAGGCCGCGCTCGCCGGCGTGCCGGGGCTCGCCGGGGTGGCGGCCGACGCCGCGTTCGTGGTCGAGCTCACGCCGGTCCTCGCGCAGGGGACGTGGCTCACCGTGGTCATCACCGGCGTGAGCCTCGTCTGCGGCTTCTTCATCGCCGTGCCGCTGGCCGTCGCGCGGGTGTACGGTCGGTTCTCCGCGTGGCTCTCCTTGGGCTACACCGAGCTGTTGCGCGGCACGCCGCTCCTCGCGCAGCTGTTCGTGCTCTACTACGGGCTGAACCTGGCGGCGTCGGTCCCGGCGGTGCTGTCCGGCGTCTTCCCGCGCGAGGTGGTCTGGGTGGCGATCCTCGGGTTCACGCTCAACGGGGCGGCCTACCAGGCCGAGTACATCCGCGGCGCGGTCGAGAGCGTCGACGACGGCCAGATCACCGCGGGGCGGGCGATCGGGCTCTCGAAGCTGGAGTCGATATACCACGTGGTCCTCCCGCAGGCGCTCCGCTACGCGATCCCCTCGTGGACGAACGAGTTCGTCTACCTGATCAAGTACTCGTCGCTGGCGGGCTTCATCACAGTCCCGGAGCTGTACTACCTGGCCAACCAGGTCGCGAGCGACACCTTCCGGTACACCACCGTCTTCCTCGTGCTCGGCGCGATGTACCTCGCGCTCGTATTGACGGCGTCGAAGGTCATGGAGCGCGTCGACGAGCGCGTCGCGATCCCCGGGCTCGGGGCGGACCGCGAGCGGTGACGCTCACCCCTCGAAGTCGGTGACAACCTCGACGCCCCGCACGTCGTACTCCTCCATGGCGGCGAGCCGGCCCGACACCTCCGACAGCGACAGCTCCCGGGCGACCAGCGCGCCGGGGTCGATCCCGGTCGCCTCGATCAGCGCGAACAGGTCGTCGTAGCTCGTCGGGGGCATCCCGCGGGAGCCGAGGAAGGAGACCTCCCAGCGCGTCATCCAGTCGGTCGGCAGCGACACCTCGCCCCGCTCCGCGTCCGTGGTGAGCCCGACCTGGACGTGCGTGCCGCGCGGGCGCAGCGACCGGACGGAGTTCCGACAGGTCTCCGCGATCCCCAAGGCGTCGAGCGAGGCGTCGGCGCCGCCGTCGGTGAGGGCGCGGACCCGCTCGGGGACGGACTCGTCTCCCGGGAGCGACCCCGCGTTCACGGTCTCAGCCGCGCCGAACTCGGCCGCGAGCGCGAGGGCGTCGGGGTCGAGGTCGACCGCGATCACGCGGGCGCCCAGCGCGGCGGCGATCTGGACCGCGGAGAGCCCGACGCCCCCGCAGCCGTGGACCGCGACGGCGTCGCCCCCGCCGACGGTCGCCCGCTCGGCGAGGGCGTGGTACGCGGTCATGTAGCGGCAGCCGAGCGCAGCGGCCGCGGTCGCGTCGAGCCACTCGGGGCGCTCGACGAGGTTGTAGTCAGCCGCCGGAACCGCCACGCGCTCCGCGAACGCGCCCGGCGCGGCGGCCTCGAACCCCAGCGCCCGGCCGTCCTCGCAGACGTTGCCGGCCCCGCGGCGGCAGTGCGGGCAGGTGCCGTCGCCGAGCGAGAAGGGGACGACCACGCGGTCGCCAGGTTCGAACCGATCGACCTCCCCGCCGACGGCGACCACCTCGCCGGCCGGCTCGTGGCCGAGGACCTGGCCGCGCGCGACGCGGTCGGCCGCCCACTCGCCGTGGCCGGCCCAGGCGTGCCAGTCGCTGCGGCAGACGCCGCAGGCGTCGACGCTGACGACGGCGCCGTCCGGGCCGGGGTCGGGCTCGGGGAGGTCGCGGACCGCGAGCGGCTCGCCGTACTCTCGCAGGATCGCTGCGCGCATACGGCGATCCACCGGGGGCCGCGACAAAGCTCTCTCGGCGTCGCGGGGGCCTGTCCTGTTATTTTCGCACTTTTCAGACTTGATCTCAGCGTATGACAAGTGATAGGCGAGTAAGGTTTATACTGACCGAGTAGCCTCGTTGACACGTGTCCGCAGCGATGGAACGACGCCCCGGAATCGCCTACCGCCGGCCTGCGGGGGATCCGGCGCGGTTCGTGATCGAGGCGTCCGGGGAGTCTCGGATCGAGGTCCCGGAGCGCGCGGAGGGCGGCTGGCTCGACTGCGTGGTCGACGAGGACCGCGAGCGGCTCCGCGAGGCGCTCGACGCCGCCCCGGTCGACGTGGTGTACCGCGTCGTCTCCGGCGGCGAGCCGCAGTGGGTCCACGAGCGCGGCCGGGCGACGGAGGGCGGCGACGTGGTCGGGTACCTGTTCCCCGCGGACGAGCGCGTCGAGCGGCGGAAGCGGCTGGAACGCCAGCGCGAGCGGCTCGACGAGTTCGCGAGCGTCGTCTCGCACGACCTCCGGAACCCGCTCTCCGTCGCGTTCGGGAACGTCGAACTGGCCGCCGAGCTCGACGGGGACGCGTCGAACGAGCGGCTGGACCGCGCCCTCGACGCGCTCGACCGCATGGACGACCTCATCTCGGACCTCCTGACGCTGGCCAAGGAGGGGAAGACGGTCCGGACCGCCGAGCCGACCGACCTGCGGTCGGTCGTGGACCGCGCGTGGCGGACCGTCGGCGAGCCGGCCGACGCCGCGCTCGTCGTGGACGGACCGCTCCCGACCGTGACGGGCGACTCGGAGCGGCTCCGGCAGTGCCTCGAGAACCTCTTCCGGAACGCGATCGAACACGGCGCCCCCGACAGAGCCGGCGCGAGCGCCCCCGCCCACGGGAACGACGGAGCGGGCTCAGCCGGGGGAGTCACGCCGGACACGTTCGCGACGGGTTCGGGATCGGCGGACGCCGACCCGAGCGACCCCGACGCCGCCGCGGTCCGCGTCCGCGTCGGACGGACGGACGGGGGATTCTACGTCGCGGACGACGGCCCGGGGATCGACCCCGACCAGCGGGACGCCGTCTTCGAGCCGGGCCACACGACCGCCCCCGACGGCACCGGCTTCGGACTGGCCATCGTCGAGCGGATCGCGGCGGCGCACGACTGGACCGTCTCGGTGACCGAGAGCCGCGAGGGCGGCGCGCGGTTCGAGTTCCGCTGCGCGGACGCGGTCGACTCCCCGACGCCGAGCGGAAGCGACGCGGATCCGAACTCGCCCCGGCTCGGCGGCGGGAGCCTGTGAGCGACCGCCGCCGGGTCACATGAAGTCGGTCAGTCCCGCCTGATCGTCGTCGCTCTCGTTCGGAGACTCGTCGTCCGCCGGCTCCTCCCCCGAGTCGGCCGGGTCGCTCTCGGGGTCAGTCGATCCGGAACCGTCGCCGTCGCGGTCCGCGGCCGCGTCGCCCTCGTCGCCGCGGCGGGCGCCGTCGACCGCGAAGGCGCCGTCGGCGTGTTCCTCGATCAGCTCCTCGCGGCGGGCCTGCGCGTCCTCGACGATCGACGCCACCTTGTTCGTCGACTCGCCGGAGCCGGTGACGAAGGCGACGCCCGCCTCGTCGAGGTCGTAGGCGGCCGCCATCGCGACGGTCAGCTCGCGGGGCTTACAGTGGTGGGTGACGGCCTCGAGGAACGGCAGCACCTCGCGGCGAGCCGTCGCGACGCTACACCCGCTCGCGGCCGCGATCTTGCCGACGACCTCGTCCGCGGTCGCGTCCGACGACGACCAGAACTGCGGGCGGCCGTACCGCGTCCACCCGCCCTTCTCGCCGTCGCGGGCGGCCGCCACGCCCGCGGCCGCGTTGTCGGTCGCGTACCGCCAGTAGGAGTAGTTCTGCGTGGCGCGCACGCGGCCGAGCCACACGTCCGCGTTCGCGAGGAAGTCGTACGCGCGGACCGCCTCCGCGGGCTCGTACACGTCGAGGACGTTGTTCTCGATCCAGCGCGAGATGTCGTCCGGCGTCTCGTCGACGGCGTACGCGGACTGGAGCGCCTCCTCCGCGGACTCCTCCTTGAGGACCGCGTCGAGGAACGGGAAGAGGCCCAGCGCCTTGTCCCGGTCGCCGGTGACCACGTCCTCGACCGTGACCGAGTCGCGTCCCTGCGTCGCGGCCTGGAGGTCGTTTATTGCGCCGCGGAGGTCGCCGCGGTTCCCCTCCGCGATTCGCTGGAGGGCGTCGGACTCGAACTCGATCCCCTCCTTGCGACAGACGTCGCGCAGGACGGGGACGATGGAGCGCGCGGAGACGTCGCGGAACTCGATCTCCTGGGTCGCGTTCCGGAGCCCGCGCGACATGTCGTAGTAGTCGTTGGCGATGAGCACGATCGGCTGGCCAGACTCCTTGACCAGCTTCGTGATCGCCGAGGCGCCGCCGCGGTCGTAGTTGCCGTGGATGTTGTCGGCCTCGTCGAGGACGACGAGCTGGCGCGAGGCGGTGTCGCCGCCGGCCGCGCCGCCCCCGGCCGCGCTCCCGCCGAGGGTGGCGTTGCGCGCCGCGCGCCCCGCGAACCGCTCGATGACGTCGGCGGTGCGCTGGTCGGAGGCGTTGAGCTCCACGGTCTCCCACCCCATGTCGTTCGCGAGCGCGTGGGCCGCGCTCGTCTTCCCGACGCCCGGGCTCCCGTGGAGGACGACCGCCTCGCGGTGGTCGTCCCACGACCGGGCCCACTCCGCGAACGCGTCGCGGGCCTTGTCGTTGCCGCGCACCTCCGAGAGCGTGCTCGGGCGGTACTTCTCCGTCCAGTCGGCCATTACCGGAGCAAGGAGCGAGCCGCGTTTAGTGGTTGCGGAGCGGGCGGGATCGCCGACCTCCAGAGCAAACTGACTCCTGGGTGAGCGGTAATCGGTGCGGAGTACTCGAGCAGGCCCGCCTCCCATTCCGCGGGTCCGCGATCCGGAACGCCGCCAGGTACTTTGTCTCGTCACAACCCCGAGATCCGTCTCGTGTGCGTCCCCCGTCGTTCGACGGGTCCAACCCTCGTCACCACTTCCACTTTCACCGCCCGTCCATGGCTCACCCCTTTTAGGTAATTCCCCGTCGGCCCTACCATGTCCACTCGTTCCCGACGACCGACCGCCGACCTCCCGGAGCTCGCGCCCGGCGTCACGCTCGTCGACGTCGACGACGAACTCGGCGTCACGCCCGTCCAGGCGCTCCTGCTCGACCGCGTCCTCGGCGCCGACGGCCCCGCGTTCTGGGTCGACGGCGCGAACAGGGCCAACACGACGCGCCTCCGCGAGCTCGCCCCGGCCGACCGCGTCCTCGACCGCATCGAGGTCGCCCGCGGGTTCACCGCCCACCAGCACACCTCGCTGCTCGACCGATTGGGCGGGCGGCTCGCCGCCCGCGAGTCGCCCTCGGTCGTCGTCGCGACCGGCCTCGACGGCATGTACCGCGCCGCCGACGTCGACGCCGACACCGCCGAGCGGCTGTTCGTCCGCGCGATCGCGTCGGTCGCCCGCGTCGCTCGCGTCCACGACGTGCCGGTCCTCGTGACGCGGTGCCGCGACGACGAGTTCTCGACGCCGGTGCGCCGCGCCGCGGCGACGCATCTCACCTGCCGGCAGACGCCGTTCGGCCCGCGCTTCGAGGACGCTAACGGCGACACGGAGACGCTCGTCTACCACACCGACGACGGCTGGCTCCAGACGACGCTCGCGTACTGGCAGGAGGTCCTCGAACACCGCGCCCGGATGTACGAGGGAGCGACCGTCGACCGCGCCGCGGCCGCGCCGAGCGTCCGGTAATGGGTCGGACGAACCCGACGTACCGGGATCAGTTGAGCGCGATCGAAGACGACTGGCGCTCGTTCCGACGCGTCCTCCGCCGGCAGGACAAGCCCCGATTCGACCGGCTGTTCGCGTACGCTCGCGACCACGCCGACGCGGCGGGGAACCTCAACCCCGCCGACCCGCTGGCGCCGGTGTGGATGGCGATCGCGCTCGAACAGGAGCGCCGGATCGCCGAACTGGAAGACGAAGTCGAGTCGCTCACCGAGGCGTAGCCCGTGACGCTCACGCTGGAGTACCTCGGTGACGGCCGCGTCGCCCGATGGACGCTCACCCCGGACGGCGCCGCTCGCGAGGTCCACGAGGACCACCACCCGACGCTCTTCGTCGGTGACTCAGCGGGCGATCTCTACGGTCGATCGGGCGGCCCAAATCCGACGCCGCCGTCCCGCGACGGGCTCTCGGACGCGCTCCGCGACCTCTGGTCCTTCCTCGACGGACAGGACGCGGTCGAGCGACTCGGCGTCGAGGCCCACCGGCAGACGTTCCGGACCGACGCCCGGCCGCTGCTCCGCGTCGACGCCGCCTCGATCGACGCGGTCAGAAGGGTCGCGAGCCGAACCGAGCAGTTCGGACAGCCCGACGCCTACACCTGCTACAACGTCGATTTTACCCGCCAGCTCCGCTTCTGCCTCGAAACAGACACGCCCGCCGCTCCGGACCGCTCGGTGCGCGACCTGCGGACGCTCCACCTCGATTTACCCCGGCACGAGTCGGGCATCGAGTCGCTGCCGCAGCTCGCCGTCGACGGTGACCGAGTCTGGTCGTCGCCCGCCGAGACCGTCGCCGGCGTTCAAGCGGCGCTCGACGAACGCGATCCCGACGTCCTGGTCGTCTCGACGGCGGACCTCGTGCCCCTGCTGTTCGAGGCGGCCGACGCCTACGGCGTCGATCTCGAACTCGGTCGGCGGGACGGCTACACGAAGCTCGCCGGCGAGTCGACGTACGCCTCGTACGGCAACGTGGGGCACTCGCCGGCTCGGTACTCGGTCCCCGGACGCGCCATCATCGACGAGTCCAACTCGTTCTTCTACCATGAGTCCGGGCTGGAAGGCTGTCTCGACCTCGTCGAGCGCTCCGGGCTCCCGTTACAGGAACTCGGGTGGGCGTCGATAGGGCGAGTGCTGACGGCGATGCAGATCCGCGAAGCGAGGGACCGAGGCGTGCTCGTGCCGTGGCGCGCGTGGCGTCCGGAACTGTTCAAGCGGGCGTCGACGCTCGACGACGCCGACCGCGGCGGCACGACGTTCGCCCCCGACGTCGGCGTCCACGAGGACGTTCACGAACTCGACTTCGCATCCCTGTATCCCAACATCATCAGGACCCGGAACATCTCGCCCGAGACCGTCCGCTGCGGGTGTTGTGACACCGACGACGTGCCGGGGCTCGGCTACTCCGTTTGCGACCGGGACGGCTACCTGCCGGAGGTGCTCGGCCCGCTGATCGACGCCCGGAGCGAGATCAAGGAACGGATTCCCGACGCCGCCGGCGACGAACGGGAGCGATTGGAGGCCGCCTCCTCCGCGATCAAGTGGATCCTCGTGTCCTGCTTCGGGTATCAGGGCTTCTCGAACGCCAAGTTCGGGCGCATCGAGTGCCACGAGGCGATCAACGCCTACGCTCGCGAGCTCCTCCTCAATGCGAAGACCGCACTGGAGGCGGCCGGCTGGCGCGTGGTCCACGGCATCGTCGACTCCATCTGGGTGACTCCGGCCGACGGTCGCGAGCAGCGCCCCTTGGAGGAAGTCGCAGCCGAGATCAGCGAAGAGGCGGGCATCGAGTTGGAGTACGAATGCGCGTTCGAGTGGGTCGCGTTCTGTCCGATGCGGAACTCCGAGTCGGGAGCGCTCACTCGGTACTTCGGCAAGCGCCGCGGTGAGGACTACCCCGAGACGGGAGTCGGCGACGCGGTCAAGACGCGAGGCATCGAGGGGCGACAGCGCTCGACGCCGGAATGGGTCGAAGCGGTCCAGAGCGAGGCGCTCCGCGTGTTCGACGAGACGCGCTCTCCGGAGGCGGTGTGCGACGTACTCCGGCGGCGCCTCGGGGACCTACGAGAGGGGACGGTCGACCCGGACGCGCTCGTCGTCGACAATCGCGTGTCGAAGGACCCAGACGAGTACTCGATGGAGACGCTCACCGTCGCGGCCCTGAAGCGGGCGCAAATCGAGGGCGCGGGGCTCGCCCCGGGACAGACCGTCCGGTACGTGGTCGTTGATGCCGACGCACGAGGTGCGTCGCGGGTCAGATTGGAGTTCGAAGAGATACCACGATACGACGCCGCGTGGTACGAGGACGGCGCTGTCCGCGCCGTCGAGAGCGTGTTGGCGGCGGTCGGTTGGGACGAGGGAGCGATCCGGCAGTATCTCGGTGAGACGAGAGACGAGACGCTGGCGAGCTTCTGAGAACTGGTATCTGATTCTCCGGTCCCTCTGGCCCTAATCAGAACTGATCTTGTGTCGCCTCGGTCGGCAGGGATTTCGACTCCATCCCCCGCGGGGGTGGGGAGGCTGGCGCACACGCGGGCGCGAAATCTCGTCGGAGAGACGTTCAGTCTCGATTGGCGTGAAATCGCCATGTGCCGCAGTTCCTCTCGGCGCGTGGTGATGTGGCTGCTACTCAGGTATCAATATCTGCTGCTGTAAGCGTTATCGCCCACGCTTCGTGAGATCCCTCGTCAGATGAGGACCGGTGCGACGCCGAGGGCGGCGGTCACGAGAAGGACCGCGACGTATCCGGCAGCGACGAGGTATACGACGCGTCGCGGATAGTCGACGAGGCCTCGACGGTGTCCAACTGCCGCGAGGTAGCCGGTCAGCGGCAACAGCTGGAGGGCGTGGAGGCCGACGAAGTGCGCCAGGCGGAAGTCGCCGACGAGCTGCCAGCCGACGACCGGGACCGTCGGCTCCGTCGTCTCGACGACCCGGGACTGGATCGCGATCATCGCCGCCCCCTCGAACGCGCCGACGACGAACCACCCGACCCCGAGGAGGATGCCCGCGGCGAACGCCGGGTGGACGTCGAACTCGTCGCCGCGTGCCCGGACGGCCAGCGCGGCGATCGCGACGGTGACGATGACGATTGTAACGCCCATGACGCCTCCGATCGCCCCGTCGATGACCGTCGCCCGATTGAAGTGAGAACCGACGCCGCGCGCGGCCTGTCCGCCGATAAGGACGATTTCGATGAGGAGACCGACGCCGACGATCCGGGAGACACGGCGGCGAAAGTCCGGGTCGACCGGGAGGTGAACACCGAGCCAGCCGAGCGTCGCGCACACGAGCGCGATCGAGCCGGCGAACTTCGCTGGCTTGAGCCACGCCGGTTCCCCGTTGACGACCATTGGGTCCAAGACGGTGCCGACGGCGAAGGCACCGAACAGGGTGGCGTTGATCGCGGCCACGGCGGACAAAACCGGATCGCGGCGCCACAGCTCTCCGATCGGTCCGGTGATCGTCCGTGCCATCGTCCGCAGCGTCGCCCGTCCGCTCGTGGCCGCCCCGGCCGACTCGGAGTTCATACTACAGTGTTGCCGGGCGATTCATGTGTGAATGACCCCAACGTGTTGGTATCTGTCCGAGGCGGCAGTACTCAGCATGATCGACGCCCGATTCCGCATTCGCCTCCCGCCGGACCTGTACATCGCCGACCTGTCGGAGGCGTTCCCCGATGCGACCTTTCGCCTGCTGTCCGGCGTCCGCAGTGGCGCCACCGCGAAGGAACTCGGAGAGGTGCTGACTCGAACCCCGGGGTCGGTCGCAGCAGCGTTTCGCGAACACGGGGCGGTCGACGCGTACGAGGTGTTGGAACGCACCGACGACCGACTCCTCGCGACGTACGAGACGACCGACGTCGACCTCTACGCCTTCGTCGAGTCCGGAGGGTTCCCGCCCGAGTTTCCGATCGAAGTTCGGAACGGGTTCTACGAGTTCGACCTGACCGGTACGCGCGAGGAGTTCGACCAGCTCCGGAAGGCGCTGGAATCGAGCGGTACCGAGTACGAACTCCTCTCGAAGGTGGAGAAGAAGCGGTCGGACCGACTCCTCACGCGGCGACAGGAGGAACTCCTCGCCGCCGGGCTCAGAGAGGGATACTTCGAGGTCCCGCGAGAGTGTACCCTCGCGGACCTCGCCGACGTGGTCGGCGTGGACAAGTCGACCGCGTCGGGGATTGTCCGCCGGGCACAGGCGCGGCTTATCGCGTGGTACCTGACCGACGTGACGGCCGACAGCTGACGATGGCCTCGAGGGAGCACCAGATCTCGACGCCGCACGTGCGATGGATCCCTGACGAGAGCGGGTGTTACGCTCGACCGAGGTGGTCGTAGACGCGCTCGGTCGCCTGACTGCTCGCGTGTCTGACCCGACTCCGAACGTCGTCTCCCGCGTCCTCGACGGGCGTAACTGACGGGTGAACCGGGCGGTCACTGTCGTACCAAACCATCGTCATACCGGTCTATCTGGCCGGTTTCGGACAGTTCGTGTAAAATTTCGTATGGGACCGCTGAGGACACAAACACGGTTTTTGCTGCGCTTCATCCGAATCGAGCGTTTCGTTTGAGTGTATCATTTTTCGTACAGTTTGTCGAGGTTCTCGCGGCGGATCGCCATCCGCTTCAGCTGCTCCGGTTGATCGTAGACGCTGTTCACCAGTTCCACGGAGGTCGCCATCTTGGTCGCAATCTCCTCCGGCGGCCATCCCCGGTCGCGATGCCACGTCACCGAGCCCGTCCGCCACTTGTGCGGCGACCGAACCGACGGGCAACGCGACTTCTGACCGGGAACCCGGGCCTCGCACTCCTCGGGGTCGCGATCGTGCGGGCACTCCTTCCCGACCTGACACGGCTGCGTGATCTCGTACGACCGAATCCGGATTCCAGAGACGGTGATCCGCCCCGGCGCCTTCTTCGAGGAGAGCAACGGCTTCCGTCCGTGTTCGTCGGTCCCCGTCGCCCGGCGGACTCGGATGTACGCTCCGAGCACGTCGCCGAGTTCCTCCGAGATGTTCACCGGACGCGCGCCGCTGTCCTTCTTTTTCAGCGGTGTGCCGGTCTCCGGCCGGTGTCGGAAGTAGATGAACGGGAGCTCGACGCCCGCGAGGATGTCTTCCAGGACGGACTCCCCGACGTCGAGATCTTCCTGGTACCGCAGCCGGTCGAGGTCGTCCTCTTCGAGGTAGACGTCCTCCAGGTCGAGCGCTCGGAGCGACCCCGCACGGGCGCCGGTCTCCCACAGCAGGAACGCGATGACGTGGTCGCGGCTCGCGTACTCGTAGCGGTCGAGGAACGCGAGGATGTCCTTCGCCCGCTGTGTCGGGAGCTTCTCGCGGTTGATCCGCTCGTCCTTCGATACGTGCGGGATATCGACCTGACTGGCGACCGTGGGTTTGACCGCGTTCGCCTTGATCCCGAACTCGAGGAACTGCCGGATCGTCCCGAGTTGGTTGTTCAGCGTGTTCTTCTGAATGTCGCCGCCCGACCGACGCATCGAATCGAACCGGAGCAAGTGGCGGCCGTTCAGGTCGTTCAGGTTCTCGATACCCTCCTCGTCTTCGAGGTACTCGACGAACGGCTTGACCCGGTAGCGATAGCTCTGGACCGTCGACTCGGCCTTGTCCATCTCCTGGCGTTCGAGCCAGATGTCGAGCGCCTCCCGCGGCGCCATCGGGATCAGCTCGTCGCCTCCCTCCGGTGGCTCGTACTCGTCGTCTCTCACCGCTTCCCTCCGAGCGCGCTGATCGCGCCTTTCAGCATCTCTTCGTCGGCGCCGTTCGCGAGTTCGACGAGCCGCTTCAACAGTAGGTCCTGCTCGGTCGACGTCGGCGGGTCCGGCCACGGCGTGCCCTTGACCTCGGTCCAGAGAAGGTACATCGCCTCCTCGTCGAACTCGACTTCGAGCGGGCCGTCCGCCGTGATCAGCGTGAGAACGTAGCCGTCGTCGTCGACCGCAGGCCCGTACGTTACCCCCGTAAGTGGGCGCTCGGCGTCGACGGCGCGGCGCTCGATGTCCGTCATCGGCCGTCCTCCAGCATCGCTTTCTTCGCGTTCACGACGCGCTTGAACTCCTCTCGGTCGCCGTCGTTGTCCGGATGGGTCTCCGCCTTCCGGGCCCGAGCCGCTGACTCGATCACGTTCT
The DNA here is from genome assembly GCF_005435135.1 of Halorubrum sp. ASP1. Lineage (NCBI taxonomy): Archaea > Methanobacteriati > Methanobacteriota > Halobacteria > Halobacteriales > Haloferacaceae > Halorubrum > Halorubrum sp. ASP1. The sequence continues at coordinate 106,388 of NZ_SGUA01000005.1, forward strand.
CGGGCGCGTTCGGTGCGACACCGAGGACCTCGTGTGGCGGTTGCCTCGTAGCAGTTCCAACGACCGCCTCGTCGTCATCGCCCGGCGGGAGCCGCGCCGCAGCGAACTCCGAGTCGCCGGTCTGAACGGGCCGCTGGCTCCGCATCCGCGTCTCGTGGACCCACTTGAGGACGTACCGGACGTTGTCGCGGAGTCGCGGCGAGTCGTCGCATGCGACGGCGAACTGCTCGCCGTCGTCGACCCACCGCAGTACGAATCCGGGATCGTCCGGGTTCGCGTTGTGGAGCGGCAGCCCGTTCGACTTCGTGTGAGCGTTCGCGATCTCGCCGCGCCACTCGTCGACGTCCATCCGGCCCATCTCGGTCGCGATTTCTTTCGTCGTCGCCCCGAGCGTCGCCTCGAAACACCGGTTCCGCTCGCGCTCCGCGGCCGCTGTCCGCTCGAAGCCGGTGGGCCAGTCGAGGCCGCTCACCGGAGAATCACCCCGAGTCCGTTGATCTCGAACTCCTTCGGGTTCCCACACTCCGGACACTCACCCGGGAAGCCGGGGAGCGAGATCTCGCCGTCGGGGCTGACCTTGGCCGGTTCATCGAGTTCCATCGTCTCCGGCTCGTGGTCGCAGTACTCCGGTTCGTCCGGCTCGAACCGGCCGTACGCCGCGACACCACACTGCCACTGGACGGCCTTCTTTCCAGAGATGCGCTCGAAGTACGGATCGCTGTACTCGTCTTCGGAGGTCTCGGAGTCGCTCACGCCGCGACACCCCCCGAAGACTGATGCGGGTGATGGCAGATACGTGAGGTAGACCGATGACCGACGACGTCCCCGACACCTGTGCCAGCTGCGGAGAGCAGATTCCCGGCCGACCCAGTGAGTGGAACCTCGACCCGGAGTGGCGGATGTACCTCGAAGAGGAGCGGGACCTGGGCTGGTTCGCGAACGCGCCGGTCGTCATCTGCTGTCCCGGCTGTAAAGACGACCTCGACCGCCTCGAAAACTCCCTCTCCGAGCAGCGGGCGTACGGCAGCGACGCCGACGCCGAAACGGCCGAAGCGAATCTCCAAGAGGAGCTCGACGGCCTCGATCTCGACTGTATCGTCGACCAGTTCGCCATCTAGCTCACGCGGCAAACCGAGTCACCTCCGGACAGGTCAGCTGAACGCTGAGGTCTCCCGCCGGCGAAACACCGGAACCGGCGATCACGAGATCCTGATCTCGGAGGACCGAGCCGATGTCTCTCGTACCGGGGATAGTCCCCGTGAGCCGAACGCGAAGCGAACTGACTCGGTCGCGGCCGTCCGTGTTCAGTTTCACCTCCTCGACGCTCTCGTTGCGCTCCAGGTCGTCGACGATCGCCTCGACGTCGCGATGGGCACGCATGTCCATCGGCGACGGCTCACCGAGCGCCTCGGGGCGGTCGAACTCGCCGGCCTCGCAGTCCAACTGATCGAAGACCAGCACCGAGTTCGCGCTGGCGCCGCAGTCGACGCACTCGTACGTCGCCAGCACCGAGCTTCCGGTCTCGACCGCGACCTGCTGGACCGTGTGGTCGGTGATCCCGAACGTCCGCTCCGTCTCGCGTTCGACGACTTCCGGCATCACGCATCCCCTCCGTCGTCCCGCGGGATCATCGCCCACTGCGCGCGCTGGTCCATCGACACCGTGACGCCGCCGAGTCGCTCGACATCCGGGTAGTACTCAGCGACCGCGACCCGCGGTGCCTCGTCCGGCTTCCGGCACCACTCCGGCGTCAGGTTTTCCTCCGCGTTCCGGAGGAGTACCTCCGGGAAGCGGTTGAACAGCCGGCGCTCGACCTCCTCGATGTCGATCTCGTTCGCGACCTCGTCGCCGACAGCGCTCTCGTCGACCCACGCATGGAGGCCCTGATCGTTCCGGTGGAGCGTGATCGGCACCTCGATGACGGTCGGCTCGTCGCCGTCGGCCTCGGCGATCGCCAGCTGCTCCGCGACGGTGCCGGCGTGCGAGTTCTCCGACATCACGCACCTCCGTCGATCGCTCGCGCGATGTGGTCGCGGCGCTCGTCGAGGACGCGGAACCCCTCCTCGGTGACGCGGTAGAAGTTCGACCGGTCGTCGATCTTCCCCTTCTCGATCAGCCCCTTCGCGGCGAGCTCGTCGAGGTTCGGGTAGAGGCGGCCGTGGTTCACCGGCTTCTCGATGACGTCTTCGAGGCCGTCCTTGATCGCGAGGCCCTTCACCTCGTCCAGCGAGGGCTCCAGCCGCGCGCAGACGGCGAGGATGTCGATCTGGAACATCGTGAGGTCGGTGTGGCGGATGCGGTGCGTCTCGGGGTCGGTCGTCGGCGTGGTGGAGTCGGAACTCATGAGTCTGTGAACTGCGAGGTGTCTCGGCCGATCGCGTCGAGCAGCTCCCGAAGGGGAACGCCGCTGACGTCGAGGCCGCACGGTGACAGCGTGGTGCGACCGCCAAAGCCCTCGAACGAGTAGCCGTGCGCCGAGAGCGGGCGACCGCAACCCGGACAAGCGTCGCTGTCGCCAGTGAGAACGATACCGCCGTGGTCTGTGCCGGGAGTTTGAAGGGTCCCGGACGGGTTTGCTGACATGGCTTTCGTGGCCTAGACACGGAAGCCCGCGCGGACCCGCTGTACCAGCAGCGGGGTCCGCTTACGTTTTCGAAGGGACCCATCGACCAGCGACGGGTCCGCGGGAGTGCTTCCGTGGTTACACGTTCTGAAGGGTGGGCACTTAGTTGTGTTGAAGCAACCAATTGTTTTGAACAAGTTTGTTCAGAACAACTAATATCCACAAAATGATATAACCCCGGAGTCTCGTAATCTGAGTAATGGCAGGTCGCAAGGAGACTGTGAGCGACAAAGAGATTCTCCGGTTCTTCGAGCAGTCTCCGGACCACTTCTTGACGACGAACGAGGTAGCTGAGTATCTCGATTTCTCTAAGCAGGGTACTCGGAAGCGGCTTTACGCGCTTGCTGACGAGGAACTGCTTGACTTCAAGAAGGTTGGAAGGAACCCAGCATGGTGGCTGACGGACGAGGGTCGTGAATTTCTCGAAGTCGGAGAGTAACCTCACACGCGCCCCTCCGCCATCCGGTCGACGACCACCTCGCCGACGCGCTCGACCCAGTTAGGAATCACATCTTCGGGGACGCCATCGCCGTCGTTGAACGCGCGGCCGATCTCCAGCGAGCCGCTGGCGATCCGCGCGTCGAGCTCCCAGTTCAGTTCGTTCGCCGCCTCAATCTCGATGCGGAGCGTGGAGTTCGCGTCGACGCTGACGACGACGCTCGCGCTGTACGGGCCGGTTCCGGTCTCGATGCCCTCTGCGACGAGGTCGACATCGAACTCTTTCGTGCGTGCGCTACTGCCGTGGACAGGTGGCTTCGAGGCCATACCCTGCGGTGGTCAGGACTCCCTCTTGAGGGTCCCACAGGGTGTTCCGGATGGTTAGGGATGGTTCCGAACCCGATGACGTAATGCGATTAGACAAGTTCCGGATGGTGTTCCGGAGTGTGAAAACAGGTCTGATGAAATCCTCACCCGCAGATGGATACTAAGCCCATCGCATCTTGTTCGGAAACTGTTAAGAGTATAATACAATGTGAAGAACGACCCCGTTGGATGGTTCCTTGGGATCAAATTGCTAATTTTATCTGCTACGGAGAATTCAACCGAGCCGTTCAGCGAGTACATCGTCAACGATTTCCAACCCTATGCGATAAGCCGACTGCCAGATACTTCGAAATAGAGCAACTAGCAAAATTCCAGCGATAGAACTGTTGCTGCGTAAAACTTTGAGATTCCAAGCACGTTTCCACTCCAGCAATCGCGGCGGTTCCTGTGCCGAAGAATCTAGGTAGGCAAGCCGGTCAACTACTGCTTTTGTATATAGAATGCCGTGATTAAGAAGCGTAGTCACAGCAAATACCATAGCTGAAACCACAGCCGACGGGACCCATCCTACTCCTGACCACGAAAAGACTTGGAGTATGATAACAACAGATATGCCACCGGTTATTCCATCCAGAATTTGAAATTTGCTCACACCGTCCTCAATTGTCAGAAGATCCTCCCGCAATCTACTCGCCGCTCGGTTGGCATCTGCGGCCAGTTGCTCAGGGCTGCGTTCAGCAGACCCCTTCTTTCGATTGTCCATCCAGATTTTCTCAAGATCGTCCCGAAACCCTGTCAGGTGTGTTCCGTCGTATATCTCCGAGAGGGTTTGATCGGCTTTGTCAAGCTTAGATCTGAATATCCCCTCAGGCATTGGGTGTGACTTGATAATGGAAGTACATAACAACCTGTGTTAATACCCCACTGAGGTCATTCCATGGTGACTGCTCTCATCGCTCTTGCTGGTTACAGAGCACGAGTCCTTCATTGGGTTACCCTCAAATTCGAATGCCATAGATGCTAGTCGTACGACCGCTGTACGACGACGTTCCCACTGTCGTCGCGCACGGTTACGACATCCCCACCGTTGTTCCACACCGGAGCGTCCTGCCCCCAGTACAACTCGGTATCTGAGTCCGACCCATCACCGGTGTAGATAGTCACTGAATCACCGGAACCGAGCGTGAATGAGTCAAAGGTGTACACGTGATTCGCGTCGTCCTCAAGGGTATATCCGTCCATATTTAGGCTGTTGCTGCCGGTGTTCTCAAGGACAATATACTCATCATCGAGGTTATCAAACTCGTCCCCTGCCGCGTCTTCGTGAATCTCTGCGATTTCTATGGAAACCGACCCTGAACTGCTATCTGGGTCGCTCGAACTGCCAGAGTCAGACTCGCTAGTATCGGTGTAATCCCACACGCCAACGTCGTTGCTTCTCGCCTCCATCTCAGCAGCACCGTATTCCGCCCGCTGCGTGAACTGGCTGTCGTACATTCGTGCGTAGCCGTTCTCAAGAAGCCGCATGTTGAATGATTTCGAGGAACTCTCTGACTGCGACGCGTACACTAGCAACCGGTCGAACGAGCCGCGCCGGTCGGACTCGTCATCGACCTCGATATGGATTTCCTGACCGCCTAAGCGTTCTTCTGCGTACGATGTTGCCTGCCCGGCCCAGTTAGCGAGGTGCTCACGCCCATGTGTGTTCTCGGAGATACCCGGCCACTCTCCCGGTTCGGTCGAACCAGCTGACGTTTCGGGCGTATCCACCCCGAGCAGCCGGATCGTATCGGTACTCCCATCGGGCATGCGTACGTCCATCGTATCACCGTCTACAACGTCGATCACCGTGACTGTCCATTCAGTCGATGTTCCAGTATCGCTAGTCCCGTCTGTGTCACTCGTAGTGTCTCCTCCAGCAGAACTACTTGTATCGTCTGTCTCACTCGTTCCGTCGGAACCAGCTGAATCGTCAGAACTACTCGACTCGTCGGTTGTTTCAGGTGATTCTGTCGTTTCGGGCGACTCTGTAGATTCAGGGGAGTCAGAAATTTCTGGAGATGGCGAAGTTTCGGCAGGGCCGTCTACCGTCGGAACGATGGCACCTCCTGCGAAGACCGCCACTAAAACTATCACAACGACAGCTGCCCCAGGTACTTTCTCAATATCGAATGAGGACCTCTCCACAACGGTTGTTACGATCGGATCGCGGGTGGGTAGCAGTAGTAGTCCGGCTAGAATAAACAAACTACCACCAAGAATACCACGTAGGCCTTCGACAAAATAGCCGAGTCCGCCAAGTATGAGGAGTACACCAATCCCCCATTTGGCCCACGTGCTTTTGCTAGCCATTATACTCGAAGAATGAGTCAGCAGATTTGAATGTTTGTGATTTCAGCGGGTTCTGCGAGGCTGTAGAATTTCTTTCCGGACCGGCTCTCCGTCTCGACGAGCTCGTAGTGCTCCAGCTTCGAGAGGTGAGCGTCACGGAAGTACCGCAGACTAACCGGATCGTCGTGGCACTCGGAGTACCGTTCGTGGAGCTCGCGCTGGATGAGCGGTCCATCCTCCTGAAGCACGTCGACGACGACGCGCTGGTGCTGGTTCAGCTTCGAGTACCTCTTCATGGCGATCTCCTGCTCCGCCTCGGAGATCGAGTCCTCGACGAGTCGCCTCGGAATGTTCGACAGTCCCTCGCTGCTCGCCTTCCGCGCTGCCGCCCGGAGCGTCGTGATCCCCATGCGTGCGTCGCCGTCGGCGAGCCGAGCGATCGTCTCGAACACCTCATCGCTCGCGGCGTTCGGTCCGAGCCCTTCACGAGCCCGTCGTTCTAGGATCTCCGCGATCGTGTCCTCGCCGTACCGGTCGAAGCGGACGCGATAGCCGACCGAGATGCGAGAGCGGACGCGCTCGTCGAGGTCGGCGAGCAGGTCGACCTCGTCGTTCGCGATTCCGATCCATGAGAGCCCGCGGAACTCGTGGAGGTCGTAGAGCAGCTCGGTCTCGCGCAGCTGGTCGACCTCGTCGAGGATGACGACGCCCGGGCCGTTGAAGTCGCGATGAACGCGGTCGAGCAGCGTCGACGTCGACGCGGAGCGTGGGACCGCCGCACCGACAAGGTCGCGGGATAGTCGTTCGAGGACGGCGTTCCGCGTGTAGTCCCGCCAGCAGTTCACGTAGGCGTACGGGACGTCGAGGACCTCGCGGCGGAGTTCGCGAACGGCGGCCCTCGCGACGGTCGTCTTCCCGGCGCCGGAGGGACCGAAGAGAAAGCAGTTCTCGGCGCGCTGGCCGTCTTCGATCGGCGCGAGGGCATCGGTCACCTCGTTCATGTGGCGATTCCGGCCGACAATCGGATCTGGAAGGTGGTCGTCTTCGAAAACTGCTCCGTCGCTTATCACGTCTCACCCGGAGACGGTACCGGGATTTAAGCGAAACCCTCGGTGTTCCGGATGGTTCCGGATGGTGAGACTACTTCCGCTGCGAACCAGACATTCATTATATCTCTCCAACAATTGCCGATATGGCCGATTCATACATTAAAAAAGTAGAGAAAAATTCAGATGGCGACATCTCAAAAGTCGCAGCCTCAGGGACTTTAAGCGGTGAAATCACTGATCTGAAATTGAAAACAAGCGTTGTCAGAGACCTTGATTCGAGAGATATGACATACGTGACCGCATACAAGAAGAACGGTAAGTATGTTGTCGGTGATGAGGTCCACACGGTCAAAGGCGAGTATATCAGGACAGACGGTAACAATATTCCGCAGGATGATTTAGGTAATCTCCCAACTCTTTAAGAATCATCCAACCTCGGTCTGCTGGCGGAAATTCGTCGAGACCGTCCCTGAGGACGATGTACTCGTGGCCTGAGCTTGTATACTAAATCTCCATTTACTCAATATTCACATCTGTCTTAATATCTGTAATATTCGGATCTACCATATCATTCCAGGATTTTACCATATCATCAAAGGGTGTGTCTACCCACGTGGCGATGGCATTTGAGAAATCTTCGAGAATATCGACATATTCCTCATCAAATCCGCGTAGTTCACCACGAATCGCTAGCTGCTGTGCCATCTCACCAAATTCGTCTAACTTTTCTCCAGTGCGATCCAGATCTTGTAACCCACCTGCTTCAATGCCATATTTATACGCAGACTCAGCTTGGATTGCAACTTCAAGACCGGATCTTTTCCAAGCCTCTTCAGGATCTTCCGAAGACTCAATCACATCGATAATACCTTCTATCGCTTTGCTCGCGACAGATCCCGCAATCGCACTCGTAATCGGATCCGGCATTGATTGTTATTAGAATATCATCTGTTTAGTAGATTCGGCTAAGACGATTGATGATCAATCAATATGGCGAGAAGCAGGTCCTTTTCGCTCAACTTGCGAATAGCTCATTTAATTAAAGACGCACGCTCGTAGCCCAGACCACCTTTTTACACTACTAGGAAATAGCCATCAACCATGTTTGACGAGCGAGAGGGCCCCGATATCTTCGACTACCTCAACGAACATGGCCTCGAAGGCCTCGAAACAGAACCAACTCATGATTCCTCTGTAAGAGAACTCGAAGATCTACTCACAACCTACGTCATCCACAGAGAAGAAGACGAAATTGAGGACTACGAATACAGGTACATCACTACCGTCCGAATCTATACGCTCATCAAAGATTGCGGCGAGATGTACCAGAAGCAAGGCGAACAGGCCCGAGACGCGTTCTTGGAAGACGTCGAAGAGAATCCAGAAGCTGCTCACGAAATGGCTGATAGGATTGGCCGATACACTGTCGGCAATACTGTAATGGTCATCTACACTCTCGGATACGAGCTCGTGAAAGATCTCATGGGCGATTTACTCCTAGAAATACTCGATGAAGACGTAGCCACGGAAACTGGTGAACAACAGCTTCAAAATCAGATAGGAAAGTACCAAACCCGCGCCCAACTCCTACACCACTTCGACCTCATCGACAGCTCATACCTGAGCGACATCACCCAAATCAGAGAAAACCGGAGAGAGCTCGTTCATGACGTTGAACGGCGATTCGACCTACAAATGCTAGACAGTATCAACGATCTCTGGAACATCATCCATGTCGTCAACCACCTGTATGAGGAACTCTATGGACGGCCTGCCTACAAATTCCTTTCCGAAGAATAGGTATTGATTCGACTGTGTCCGGGAACTGGCGGAGAGTCGGACGAGGTCGTGGCACAGACGGTGGGGACCACGTCAAGAGCCCGTGTGTACAAGTCCGGCGAGCGTATTGAATCAGATGAACGAGGCGACCTATGAGCGATAACCTACAGACGACCGATTTCGAGAACTGGGAAGAGATTGCCCATGCGATGCGTGATGTCCAAGAGGCACACAGTGAGCTGTTATCAGCGATGGCCCATCGCGGCGATGTTCCGAAGTCAGTGTACGGCGACCTGTACGATGACCTCTCAGATACACAGTCGCAGTTGAAATCTGATCTTGAGGACAGGATGTTCAAAGAACATCCCGACAAGGCCGATACCGCGGTGTTCTACGGGAAGGACTGAGAGGCGGGCGAGAAGCACATCCTTCTCGCCCAACTGGCGAGTAGCCCCTTCAGTTTAAATTAGACACTGAGCCGGGGGGACTCCCTTCACCTGACAAGAATAGCGTGCTGCATATAGAGCGTATACTCAGCAGCCCGAATTCTCTTCTTTGACTGGTCTCCAGTTAAGCGAGTATCCGACGGTGGCGGGAGTCACGCCACCAACTGGAGAAGGAGATACCCTACAGCAAACGAAGCAATGATGCCGACTACGACTCCGAGGGCCAGCCCTGTTGTCGACTGTAATCCGAACGAGAGTCCGGCGAAGATGGTCGCAAAGGTTACTGCTGCCCCACCGATGACGACCCTGAGTTTCAGGTCCGAGGCAGCAATTCGTTCGAGAGCGCCCATAATCCCACAAGGGGTCTCCGCTCACATACCGCTTGTGTAGTAAGAACCGCTCGCCAATCACCAAACTTCGGTGACCGGTGTCGAGGACCGGTGAGTACGCGCCCTCTATTCAGCAGGTACTTGACGAACTCCCGTAATTGGCAAGACCGCGCTGCGAGATACAGAGGATGTAATTAGCAACGGAACTGCGTTGTTTTCTCCACCTAAATCCTGAACTAACCGATAGAATGTGCCTTCTTAATAACCGAAAAAAAAAACCAGTCGGCTAGTGTATGTAACATAGATAGTTTTTATCCGCAGTAACCACAGTTCGAGATATGCATCGTGCCCTCCGGTACGCTGTGTCGCTACTTGTTGGACTGTTAGTTACGGCATCCGTCGCAGAATTTGCTGCGACAGACCACTTGCTTACAATCTCACTATTACCGCTCTATGTGACTGTGAGTTCAATGATGATAGCACATCGCCAAAGGTTTATCTCCCTCTCTCGTGAGGCCGCCCCAGCAAGGAAGCGTGGAGCTATTGTTGGCGGTGTGAGTGCGTTCACAGGGGGATTCCTGCTACAGAATTCGATCCCGGCAGGTGCCGCTGGGTTTGGGTTGATGTTCCTCGGCATGGCGGTCACCGTTGCTGACTTCGACGACTTATGAGAAGTTGTGAAAACCGACTCAATCGCCGCACCGAACGATCTGTGGGTCACCTGTACTGACCGATCACTCTCTCCCGTAGATTGGCCTCAGTTCGTGCCACATTCGCGCGCTGTATTCAGCACGGCCGCTAAAATCCATCAACAAAGGAGTGTTTCGTAGGCGCCTGTCCCGGAAGTGATGGAGAGTCGGACACGAGCGGCCCTTCTGCGAACCGATTAGAACGGGAGAGTCACATCATCGTGAGCGAACACTAGGGTCCCGGAGGAGATCACAAACAACGCCGCTCAAGCAAAACCGGAAGACGTGAGCTCCGCACGACCGCTGCTCACAGCGCTACCCCGCTCATCGAGTCGATGATGTTCTTCTCTGTCGGCGCCGCGAGGTAGGGCTCGATCGCGTCGTAGGAACTCCAGCCGCCGAGCGCCATCACGATCCGCGGGGAGACGTGTTCCTCAACGAGCAAGTGGTTCGCCCAGCAGCGACGGAGGTCGTGGGTACTCACACGCTCGTAGTCTGGATCGCCGCTCTCTTCGGCAGCGCTGACGGCGGCTTTCTCAACCCAATTTTGAACGGTGCGCTTCGTCACGTCGACGAGCGACTCGTCCCGCGCGATCTCCTCAGTCTGGACATAGCGGTTGATCGTCGCCTCGACGTCGACGGGGAGCCACGTCTCGCGCTGCTTCCCGTCGACGAACTCGCCGGTCGTGTCCTTCCCGCCGACGACCTCGAGCTCGTAGTGGCGACCGTCGGTCATCCGCGAGATGTGCCGCGGCTCGACGTCGAGGACCTCGCCGACACGGAGTCCGCAGTCGCCCATCAACCGAATCGCGATCTCGTGCTGGAACGAGTCGGCAGCTCGGGGTAGCGCCTGGTACTCCTCGCGGGACATCCAGACGTTCCAGGAGCCGTCGCGGTTTCGCTCTGTTCTCATTTCGTGCTTCTCCGCATGTCCATGAAATATGAAGGTTGCGACGGACGGGGTTTCGAGAGTGATCGGGGCGGATTCGCCGCCTGTTCTTCGCGTTTGTATAGAAACGTGAAACCCCACTGGCGAATCCAACGCCTGAGGGTGGCAATGGAAGAGGTGTTATGTATTGACAAAGCGAGAGAGGATCAAAATCTATTCACTAATAAACCGACGCAATGGCGTTAGGGACGTTTCGTCCCTGTTGGAGGCGAGTCATAACTCCCACTCCCCTCCCACATCTCCTCTGACCGGCTCGCCTCCTTCCGCTTGGCCCCCTACCGCAGAATCAGTCAGGAGCTGGTCAGAATTATCCTGTCTAGATTAGTCCGCCTGCGAGACGCTCCGCCCGACACCGAGATCGAGTGCCCGCTTCGCGGCGAGCCGCTCAACGATTTCGCACTGCGCCAGCTCCGGGAGGTCGCCTCCCTCCTCGGGGATTCGGACCACGTAGGTCCGTCGCCCGAGCCGATCGACGTCGAGGTGCTGTTCGTCCGGGAGCTCGCCTTCCTCCAGGAGGTCGTCTTTTTCGAGGTCGTCGCGCGGGAGCGTCACGACTCCCGATCCACCGTGGTTCTGTAGCTTCTGCATAGCAGCGCCGTACTGTCTGGGTCTCTTAAAGGTACCTCTGACATGGACGAGAGGTTACTTTGTCCCATTTGAGACGAGGGTTCAACGGAGGGGGACATTACAGCCGGTCTATCGGCCGGAATTGGCCGATAGACAGCGATGGACAACACAACTGAGAGAAGCCGGGGTGGTCGGCGACCGTGAGCGACGGCACTCGCGGGCTGGCGGTTAGCGACCGGTTCGCTGAGTACCTCGAACGGTTCCGGGTACGGTACCCGTTCGATGTTGAATTGGCCGAGAAGTACGGTGTGTCCGCCGGAAATGGACATTTTCGAAATCCAATGACACAGACTCGCAGTAGCGGCGGCTACGGAGGTAGCGCATGAACATCAAGAAGACCGGACTCGCGGCGCTGCTGGCGCTCGCGCTTCTCACGTCGATGGCGGTACCCGCAGTCGCACAGTCGGGCGCCGAGCTCGCAGACAAGGAGGTTACCGTCGACAGTGACACCGAGAGCGTCTACCTCGAAGTCACGAACACGAGCGGTGACGCGCTCAACTACACGGTCTACGGGATCGCGGACGGCCTCTCGACGGAGGTAGAGGCTGGGAGCATTTCGTCAGCGGACGAAAACGACACGGCACGGCAGACGTTCGCGGTCGACTCGGAGAAGTACGACTCGTACCGAGTCCTCGTCACCGAGGACGCAAGCGACTCCGACGAGGAGTCCGCGGACAGCATCGAGATCGGCACGACGGTTAACCAGGCGAGCGGGGGCGGCGTCTTCGCGGGCGTCGGTGGCGGCGGACTGTTCACGCCGCGGAACATCCTCATCGGCCTAGTCGTCATCGGTGGCGCCTACGTGGCCGGCTTCTTGGACCCGCTCAAGAACGCGCTGGAGGGATAACATGGCTACCCTCTCGCTTGGAGACGGTGGCGGCGTGGACACGCTGAACGGTATCGCGAACTACCTCTCTAACGGCGGGAAAGCAGCGACCGTCCTGAGTGCGTCAGTGATCGGCCTGATCACGTCGCCGTTCATCGCGATTGTCGACATCATCAACGCGATCACGCAGTTCGCGACGTCGCCGTTCGAAGGCGCCGGCGAGTCGATCTCGTCGCTGTTCGACGGACTCCTCACCGCGCCGGCAGCGCTGATCGAAGCGGGGTCGCGTATCTCGGCGGACGCGATTATAGCAGTGTTCGGCGAGACGATCGCCGGTATCCTCGCGCTACCGCTAACGGTAGGACTCGCCCTCTTGAGCTTGTATTTCCTTGCGACGTTCCTCGACGAAGAAGAGACTGGGAACTTGTTCCCGGGACTCCCGTTCGACGTCCCGGTGATCGGAGCCGACGAGGAGGCGACCGACGACCAATGACCAACTCGTCGCCGTGGACTCGGGAGGTGAGCGCCGATGTCTAGCAGCGGCGACAGCGGGCTCCTAGAGTTCATCAACGGCGACACGTCTGGCACGAACCCGATTGTGGACGCCTCGAACCCCGTCAACTGGGGGAAGCTCGGCAAGGCCATCTTCACGTCAGTGATCGCAACCGTCGTTGCGGGGGTAACCGATTTCATTTCGGCGGGGGCGGACGCTTTCGTGTCGATTGTCGGCGGGTTCGCCGGCTTCATCGAGGGGTGGGAAGAGCCCCTCGGAGCAGGCGGCCGACCGACCGTGGACTCGCCGGGCTTCATCGAGCTCACGATCGGCGCGATCGGGACGGCGTACTCGAACGCGTTCGCGTTCAGTACGTCGAACTTCGGTATCCTCTCGCTCCCGATCAACGTCGCGATTGTACTCGCGTCGGTATACGTCCTGAGCGTCGGCCTCCAAGCAGCTGCTGCCCGGCTCGTTGGAGGTGGGTGACGTGGCTGCGAGTGAGACTAGCGCCAGTGACGGAGGCGGAAGCGGTGACACGAGCATCCCCGGAGTTCTGTATCGGTTCGCGAGTGCTCCGCAGGGGTTCATCCTCGGGGCGTTGCTGGAGCCGCTGATAAGCGGCGTTGACAGCCTCGTCACTCAGGTGCTCGACCTTATCGTACTCGTCTTCCAGGGCGATGGGCCGGGGCTCGTCGGTACACTCGGGCTCGCCGACATTCCGTTGTTCATCGGTGACACGCTCATCGGCGTCGGCTCGGCCCTCGGTGGCTCCGCGATCGGCGGGACCGGCATCCTCGGCATCGTCGACACGATAATCGATGCGCTCGTGTCCTTCGCGACGATCGGCGGGCCGCTCGCGCCGATCATCCTTGCCGGCGAGGTCGTCCTCGTCGTGTACACGGTCGCGTTCATCGGGCAGCGAATCATCCTGGTCATCGCGGACGCGGTGCCGGGACTCGCGGGGATACTCGGAACCTGACAATGGCACCAGACGCACTGAAAAGTCCAGCAGCGGTGATAACTGGTTTGTTCGGCACTGTCGCGGCGGTAGTCAACATCCCGCTCGTCGACCAGCTCGCGCTCTACGCGTGGACGAACATCAACCAGTTGTTCTACATCAGCTCGCTGTTCAGCACGCTCGGCGAATCGAGTCCGCTTCCGGAAGGCTGGGGGACGCAGGCGGTGGTCATCACCGGCGCCATCCTCCTCATCAAGCTGCTCTGGGACGCGAGCAACGACCTCGAAGATTCAATCGACGACTCATGAAACACGAAAACACGATTACAGGCAGTATAGCGCGGTCAACGGAGGCGATGTAGATGCCGACGATGAGCATGGAAGCCATCCTCGGATGGGTTATCATCGCGGGCTTCGCGTACGTCATCGGCGAGTACACTGATGTGCTGGCGTATCTCGTCATGTACCCGAAGAAGGCGTTCAAGCGCATCTTCGGCGCCGCGAACGCCGAGCGCGTGCTCGGCGCTGGCGGCCTCATCGGCGGGATGTACTTCGGCCCCGCGGTGTGGGAGATTGGCGCCGCCGCGGTCGGCGGCCTCGTCGGTGGCAGTGCCGGCGTAATCGCGCTCGAAGGGCTCGGCTTCGAACTCACCGGCGGCGAGCTCGCGGCGGTCGGTGTCGTCGCGATCCTCGCGTGGGTGTTCGCATCGGTCCTCTCGACGGAGGATGATGACTGATGGCGGCGAGCGAGCCTCCAGAAGTCCGAACCGTCTCGGTTACGCGTTCGGCACCGTTCATCGAAGTGGAGAAACGGTACGAGGAGAGGGGAGACCACGCGTTCATGGCGGTCATGCTCGGCCTCGTCGTTGTCCTCGGAATTACCGTGTCGAGCCTACCCGTCGCGTTTGTCGGCGTTCTCGGCTTTGTCGCCGGATACGCCTTCAACAACTGGCTCGTGTTCGAGGACCTCTACAAATCGGAGTCTGACGGTGAGGTGAACGCATGAAGCTTACCACTCGCCGAACGGTCCGACAGTGGTTCCTCGACGCCCCGAGCGGGACGGCATACGCGCTCTACGCCGCTGCCGTAGGTGTCACGGCCCTCGGTGTTTTCGCGGACGCTGCGGTCGTGACGCTGGCAGGCTTCGGCGCTGGGATGGCTCTGTTCGTCCTGCGCGACCGCTGCCGATTCGACGCGTGTCCGAGGTGTAACTCCTCGTTGAACGCGATGAAGTCGCGTTTCTGTCCGACGTGCGGCGAGCGTCTCGACGAGATCGAGGCGGCGCCGCCGATCGACGAGCGCGTCGATGAGCGGTTCCGACCGGTCGGTCTCGAAGAGCTAGAGCGCCGAGAGTCGCCTGAACGCGCTCCGGCACCGGTGACGGACGGTGGTGAGAGCGACGAGCACGAGGAGGCCCGATGAAACGCGCGTGGGTCGTCGCGACCGCCGCGTTTCTCGTCGCGAGTGCGCTCGTGCCGGTGGCCGGAGCCGCCGTGGGTACTCAGACGGACGCCTCGGCGGCCGTGGAGGCCCACGGACTCTCTCAAACCGAGGGGAACGTGACGTGGGAATCCCCCGGACCGTTCTCTATCGAGGAGCTCCGGCGAAGCGGAAAGCAGCCGCCGAGCACGTCCGAGGCCGTGACGATCGAATCCGAGCGGAGCCTCGGCACCGGGGGTGCGTTCGTAAAGTATTCTTCTCTGTCGCTCATCAACTCGCAGAAGAAGCCGCTCACGTCGTCGACGCGTGTCGAGACGAACACGCTCACGTTTGAGACGAGCGCGTACGTCGACGCTGTGGGCGAGTACGAGGTTGTCCTCGTCTACTGGACGCCCGAGACGACGACCGGACCCAACGGCCAACAGCGGACGTACGCGGCCGGCCAAGAGGTCCAGCGCGTCGGCATCAACGTCGAGAAGGGGCGGGACGCGTCGCGCATCTCGCTTCAGCCGCACTTCGACGAGACAGTTCAAGTGTCGATGTGGCTAGAGCGCGACGGGCAGATCGTCGACGGCGCCCGCTGGCGGTTCGAGCACCAGAGCAACCCGCTCGCGCAGTCGCCGGCATTCTCGGTCGACTCTGAAGGTGACCTTTTCCGCTGGGGCGGGATTTACATCCTGCTCCCGGCGCTCGCGTCGCTGTTCGTCTCCCGGAAGATCGCCGACCACGTGTTCGACCGGATCGTGATCGGGGCGCAGAAGCCGCTCGGCTTCTGGCTCATCCTCTCCGGGGTGATCTTCATCGGAGCGGCCGGGTTCGCGACCTTCGCGACCGCTGCCGTGCTCGCGAACGCGCCCGCGGTTGTGGGTGTCGTAGTCGGCCTCATTGGGCTTATCCTGATGCTCGGCCTCCGAGACGCCGACGCGGAGAAGGCGGGTTTCTTCCAGCGGCGCCTCGACGACGACGCGGTCACGCCGACCGGCGACGAGGCAGCTTCGAGCCGCCTCGTTCCGAACCGCATCAAGACAGTCGTGAGCCGCGGTGGGACGCTATACGCGCCCGCGAAGGGGCTCACGGCGATGATCGCCCGGTACTGGGCGGACCCGGCGGCCGTCCCCCGAGAGGACCTGACGACCGTCGACGAGGGAGACGCGGACTCTGACCTCGAACGGATGTACGAGGTCGACCCGACGAGCGATGAGGTCCTCACGCACTCGCCGGCGACCCTCTCGTTCTCACCGTCGCTGACGGTCGACGTCGCGGACGACGAGCTTGAGGAGCCGCCGGAGGGTGACGGAATCGCGGCGCTCCCGGCGGCGATCTCGACGAGCCTCTCGAACTTCTCGAAGAAGCTCAACTGGTCGTTCCTGGGGGTCGCGGTCGGCGGTGGGGCGCTCGCCTACTTCGCCGGCATGGCGGTCTTCGGCGCGCAGCTCGTCGCTGCGACGCTCGCACTGCTCCCGGTCCTCGTTGCCGGCACGGTCGCCGTCGACGGGCAGATGTCGGTCGAGCCGGCGCCGTACCACTACTCGGACGTTCGCGCGACCGTCGCGACCGAGCGGCAGGAGTATGTCGCTCGGCGGACGTTCGAGGACCTCCACAAGCAGATTCAGGATATGGATTGGCAGGCGCTCGACCGCGCTCAGTCCACGGTTCAGACCCTGCGGAAGGAGATGGCCGAGAAGATGGACGACATGTTCGGCACCGACATGGCCGACAACGTCGGCGCCTCTTCCGGCTCGGACTCGGACGACGGCGATGGCGACACACCGGCGCCGTGGGAAATCGACGCGGACACTGATTCGGGGGTGGCGGACGATTAGTTCTGCCACCTCGCCGGACCCGCTCGGGTCGATCATCTCGATGCAACGCGAGGACGACGAGCGGTCCGCGGAGAAGGCCCACGTCCCAGCTCTGCCGACACTCCGCGCTCAACAACGCGACATCCGGTCGCGACTCCGCTCCGGATTCAAGAGCCGGCACGAGCTGCTGGTGTGGTCCCACGTCGCGGCCGCGATTTCCGTTGGCCGCGTGCCGGACAAGTGGTTCAGCCGGCTCGTCAACGACCAGTGGACCGTTGCGGCGTGTCTCGACTCGCACGAGAAGCGAGAGCGGCTCTGTGGCGACACGGCGCCGTCACCGTCGGAGGCGCGCACCGAGCGGACGCGCATCATTCAGGACGTTCTCTCTCCGGCGTTCCAGAAGGCTGTCGACGTCATCCGCGCTCAGTCTGGGGACTTCACCGACGAGCAGGACGGCGTTCGACACGTTGACCGCCAACGGTTCATCGCGATGCGCCCGCGACTCCACCAGCGCGTCGTCGACCAACACCGAGCGCTTCGAGAACCGTTCGGAGAGGCGGGAGTCCGGTCTCAGGCGGACGCGGTCGAGTGGGCGGATGAAGTCGCGTACGCGGCCTCGGGACACCTCCCGCGCGACTTCACCGCGAAGGTCTGTAACCCGATGAGCCAGTGGTGGACGGCGCTCGCGAACGAGCAGACGGCGGTCCTCGACTCAATGCTCGCGCAGGACGTTCTGCCCGCCTGGAACAGTGCGCTCCGGACGGCTGCCTCGAACGCCGAGGAGCTAGCGAGCGGAACTGTCGCGTCCTCTTCTGGAGGCAACATATCATGAGTAACTCAGCGGACATCCCGGACGACATCCCGGTAGACTCGGCAGACTCGATGCTTGAGGTCGTACAGGACCCGGAGTACCTGTACGAGTGGCTTACAGGCCTTCAGGCGACAAACATCGAGGCTACTCGGGAGGTTCAAAACGACAAGCGGAGGCACAGCATCGGCGAGAATCTGGTTCGGCACATGGAGATGACGCCGTTCCCGAAGCTCCTCGACCGGCTAGAGCGGACTCCTGACCCAGTCGAAGGAACACCGCCACACAGCACGCTTCGTCATCCGCGAGCGATGCTCGACGCGATTGTCCACACCTCGGACATGGACGGGTTCCGACTCGACTTCGAGGACTTCAGCGGCCTCTCGGACGCCCGGAAAGGCGTGTTCGAGTACCTGACCGACCCGGACACGAGCGTCGACGATAGTGACCTCGAAACGACTGGCGGCTCGGACGCGTTGATCCACGGGCCGATGGGGCGCGGGAAGACCACCAGCGTGTCGACGTTCATCGCTCGCTGGATGGAAGTCAACGGGGAGGCCGTCGTCTGGCGTGGGACGCCACAGCGGACCGAGTGGCTCCCGCTCGCCCCGTGGGCTGTGGTGTGTCTGCCAGAGGGTATCGAGTACAAAGTCCAACTCGCGCCGCCAGAGGACGACTCAGGCTTCGCCGAGACGGACTTCGAGCCGATCGAGGTCGACCTCGAAGACATCGTCTGGCGTGTCGAGCGGTACAGCGACCTCGACGACCTGAACAACAACGTCCTCATGTCGGGTGCGTTCCACGTCGTCTACCCCGACCCGAGGTTCCGAGGTGCCGAGGAGATCACCCGGAAGGCGTCCGAGTGTCCGCCGCTGGAGTACACCAGCGTCTGGGAAGCGGAGCGCGCGAAGCACGACCCCGAGCTCGACGACAAGCAGGTGACGCCGACGAGTCACTGGTGGTTCAGCTGGCTCGTCCACCACAACGTCAACGAGCAGCGTTCGATGCGGACGACGTGGGTCTGCGACGAGGCGAGCAACCTGTTCAAACACCACGCCTCGAACGACAACGGCGGTCTCTCGACAAAAATCGACGCCGTCAGCCAGCAGTACGTCGACTTCCGCCGGAACGGGCTGTCGTTTGTGCTGCTCACACAGAAGCCGAGAGAGATCTCGTGGATGATTCGAAAGAAGATGCGCTGGGGAGTCACCCTCTCCGGCACCGACAACCCCACCGGTAGTGACGAGATCATCGGTGTTCGGCCGCCGATGAGCAGCGAAATGACGTCGACGTGGAGGCTCGGCCGCGGTCTGTTCTGGACCAGCGGTCAGTACACTGAGTTCGGCTGGGACGATCTTCCTCGCCGCTACAAGGTTCCAGGAAAGCTCCGCATCATCTCGCCGGAAGTTCGGAGAGTGAGCGCCAAATGAAACTGATCTCAACCAATCGCCAAAATCGAGTCGAACCGCGCCGAGCAGACGGTTACGCGCACGCGCGTGCGCCAACCCCCCATATCCCCCCGCGATGGAGGTCGGCATGAATATCGACGATTACCTCGACGACGAGCAGCTGAAAGTTGTCGGGTTGATCGGCGTCGTCATCGTCGCGATGGCCGCCGGTCCGATGCTGCTGATGCCGTCGGACGACACCGAGATCGAGCCGAACAACGGCACGGTCGTCACGCCTGACGGCACGGAACTCCAGGAGGTCGACGGCGGTGTCGATCGCGGGCCGCTCGGTGGCCTGAACGCGATTCCGGCGTCACACCTCCGAGACGACGAGAGTCCGACAGTTCACGCCTCTGCCGGCGCACAGACGATGCGCGTCGAGACGACCACGGTTAACGGCGAGCCGGCACTGAACCTCTCGGATGACCGGACGCACGACGGCCGCTGGGTCTCTGTGCCGACTGAGTGGTTCAACCGGACTCAAGGCGGCGTTCCGTCGGTCGCACGCATCGCTCACGAGGAGAACGGGACGTATACGGAGACCATTCAGGTCCGCGGCGACTCCGCGGCTTTCTACGTCCGCGGCTTCTCGACGAACACCGTCACCTTCGGCGGCGAACTCGTCATCCGCGACCAGCCAGCCGTCGACGGCACGCGGCACACGTATCAGCTCGACTCGCGCGACTCCGTCGACGACCTCGTGATCAACTTGACGGGCGTAGAGAACACGGAACCCGCATCGACGAGTATCTCCGCGACTAATGGCGATGCCTTGCCGATCAACGTCGGCGGGACGGACACGCCGCGCGACGAGACGATCACTCTCACCGGCGTCAAGCAAACGTCGACCGGTTCGCTCTCGACGGGCACCGTCTCGGACGGATACTCAACGACGATCGACGTGAGCGGCAACCAACCCACAGAGGACGGTTCTGTAACGCTCACGGGGGCCGGATCGAGCACAGATAAGACCGAATCGGGGACACTCTCGGCGGGCGAGACGGACTCAATCAGCGTGGGCGGCAACGTCGATCCAGTTGGGCCGAACGGTAACGGTGAGCCGGTTATAACGCTTGAGCCGACAAATATCGAGCCGACAGGATCGAGCGAAGGCGGGCAAACGTCCGATGTTACTCTCGTCGGCAAAAATAGTGGAGGTGTAACGTCCTCGACAACACGGCTCAAAAACCCGCCTAACAATCTCAACAAGCTCCAAATCCAGTTTTGGGACGCTCCTGACGTGTCCGCTTCGGTGGACATTTATGTTCAACAAGGGTCCGAGGCAGATCAGGTCCAACCAACCGACGGGACGCTCGTCAAGTCTGATTGGCAACCACCGCGCTCCGGCGGCGGCATTTACACCGTCGATCTAGACCAAGCGGTCGACATAAACTCTGATACAGTGACGCTCGGGTTCGACGCGAAAAGCATCGGATCGTCAGGGTATTGGAAGGTTCCGGCCTCTGACGCTGGCAACTTCGAACGGCACGTTAGACACATCGGATCCGCGGAATATGGAGCTGAAAACTGGGCCGATATTCAGGGCGGAGCGACCGCTCAAAACGTCGAGATCACGACCGACACCGGCCAGACAATATCTCTCGGAGACGTGACCACAACCGGCACCATAACGCGAGAGATAGACTTTAAGCCTGACACAAACAGCATCTCGCTGTCGTCCGGCAACGGGTACGGGACATTTGATTACTCGATCGACTACCAGACTCGGACACGGACAGAGGATCCGTCCGTCTCAGTCGGGGGATCGACCGTGTCTCGCTTGGGGATCCTCGCGCCGGGCGAGACTGTAACCGAGCCTATCGACCTCTCGACAGGCTCACAGTCCGTTGGCGTGTCGGTAAACGGTCCTGTCGACGTGTCGGCGTCATGGACAGAGATCACGGCGACAGAGGATCCGTCGGCCTCGGTCGGCGGATCGACCGTGTCTTACTCGGGAGTCCTCGGGCCGGGTGAGACGGTCACAGAGTCGGTCGACCTCTCGACGGGCTCACAGTCGGCAGACGTGTCGGTAAACGGTCCCGTCGACGTGTCGGTGTCATGGACTGAGGTCAGCCGGACGCCCGCTCCCGTCGTGGAATTGAACGGCCACACCGCCTCCTACAACGGCACACTCGCCGAAGGCGAGACCGTCGACCTCGGGGGCAGCATCTCGTGGCTCGAAGACGGCCAGAACAACGTCACCGTCCACGTCGGCGACGGCTCGTACTCTGGCGACGGCCCCGAGCCGCAGGTCGAACTGGAGTTCCGCCACGACCTCGAATCGCCGCGCACTGTCGACTACGAGAGCGAAGCGCTCTCCGAGCGCTACAACATCTCGAAGACGTACACAAGTTCGCGAGCGAACGCCACGCTCACCATCCCGCACGCTCGTACCGTCCTCTCGATGCGAGCGCTCGACTACCGGCTGAACGAAACCGGGAGTTGGTCGAGCGTCCCGCAGTCGGCCGCGAACCTCTCGGGAACCACGCTCGACATCGACGTGTCTGCGCTCGCTGGCGACCCGGTGCCGGAGGGAACGACCGTCGAGGTCCGTTCCACCGGCTCCCGCGTCGACGCGCACGACTCCGAGATCTCCGTCGTCCGCGCGACGCCGGTCGGCTTCGACATGGACTCCCGCATCCAGCTCGATTCGTGGAACTCCGGGAGCTACCTCGAAGTCGGCGAGACGCCGCAGGGAAGCCTCGTCTACTACGCTGAGAACGAGACGTACAGCGCCGAGAGCGACTACGTCGAACTCTACAGCAACGGCGACCAGCGCTTCTACGCGCCGAACGCGAGCAGCGGTTCGAGGGTCACCCTGAACACGCTCTCTGCGCGCGTCGAGCCCGAGCGGAACTCCATGCGCGTCCGCGTCCCGGAGAGCGTCAACGCGACCAACACCGAGTTCGTCGTCGAGCCCGCCAGCGTCGTCGGCGACTCGTGGACCGCGGAGTACGTCGCCGGCACCGACGGCCAGTGGTACGCTGTCGTCGACGGCTCCGGCAACGAGCTCGGTGCCGCCGAGAAGCCGGACGCGATCACTGTCGACCGCGACGACGTCGGCCTCGTCTCGATCGAACCGACCGACCCGCCAAGTCCGGGGACCGACTCCGTCGGCGGCGGTGTCTTCGCCACGTTCACCACCGGCAACCTGCCGAGCCTCTCCGTGCTGTTCGGCAGTGTCGCGATGCTGTTCGTCGCCGGGACCCGACCGGCAGCCTCTCGGGACGCCATCGACGGCTTCGCCTCCGGCGCCGACAGCGCCGTCTCCCGCATCCCGCGAGTCGGTCCCACGCTCGGGAACGGCGTCAAGGCGGCCGTCTCCAGCGTCGGCAGCGGTCTCGTGAGTATCGGCGAGAACCGGCTGCTCACCGGCGCCATCGGCGCCGCCGTCGTCGTTGCGGCCGGGCAGGCCGGGCTCTTCTCGCTCGGCTCCGAGGCCGGCGCCATCCTCGCCGTCGGCGGCATCGCCATCGGCTCGCTGTTCCTCCTCCGAGAGGCCGACGAGTTCACTACTGCGCGGTGGATCGCCATCGTCGCCGTCGCCGGCGTGGTCGCGCTCCAGGGCCTCGGTGAGGGCGACCTTCTCGCCGAGTTCGTCAACTCCGACGCGTTCCTCATCGCCGTCCTCATCGGCGGCTACGCGCTCATTCAGCTCGTCCGCGAGTACCGCGCGAACAACTCACCCGACGACGACCGGCCGCAGGTCGTTATTGGCGGGCGGTTCTCGAACGACGACGAGGGGTCGGACTGATGAGCTGGCTCCTCGACGCGCTTGAAGCGCTGGGCGCCGGCCAGCAGTTGCTGATGGGCGCGATGCTGCTGATGGGCGCGCTCTACATCCTGAAAGTCGTCAAAATCGGGAAGATCATCGGTGACACGGTCTCGTCGGGGGCAGCCTACGGGATCGCGATCCTCGTCGTTGGCGGGGTCGCGATCGCACTCGGTTGGGTCGACCCGAACGTGAGTGCGATGACCTCGCAACTCGGAACGTTCGCTGACACCGTCTGGTCGGCTATCGGCGACTGGGTCATCGAGCAGACGCTCGGCCGGCTTGAGGCGACCGTGTGATGCTGAAGAAGGCGAAAGCGTACGCGATATTGACCTTCCTCGGCATCCCGCTCGCTCTTCACGTGATGTTCCGAACGTGTGGTCGGACAGCCTACAGCTGTAGGCGGTCACTGCTCGGCCAACTGTTCGTGGCGCAGGGCGGAGCGTTGGCCGAGATAGTTCGCTCGACAGAGTTCCTGCTCACTGGGGCTCTAGCGGTACTATTTGTAATTGCTTTCCTCGGTTCTGCTCGCGACCGACTAACCTCTTAGAAGACTCGCGAGCAGACCTGTTTTCTCGGCGCGTGCTGCTCCGCTGTAAGCGTTCGAAGAGATACGCGCCGGTTGGGTTCCTGAAGCTCCTTCGAAGTGGTTAGGACTGAAATTTTCCGCGCGGGACGAACCCCTGTTTCGAGTGCTTCAGGTGGAACTTCCGAAAGCGGTTGCTGTGTATTTTCCCCCGAAGGGGGTGCCCTTAGGCACACTCCCTAAGGGGTCCGTCCCAGCCCGTGGGATCGAACCCTGACCAGCCGCAGCGCTCGCGACGACGTCGAGGTCGATCGCGACCGCGATCGAGAGCAAAATCGGCTCAGATACCGCTCAAAACATAACTATTTCTACAAGAAACAGGGGGCAGGATAGTGTTGCCACTCAACTGTCGGTGGTCAGCGGGGGAGCTTCGACGAGAAGAGAACGTCCCCGTTGCGGTTGATCGGGCGCTGACCCGTCCGACGTCCCTTCTCCTTCTCCGTCCAGGAGAACTCGCCGCTGATGAACTTCCGGTACGCCATCGAGCCCGTGTCCTCCGCAGCGTCGACGCCAGCCCGGATGAGCTTCACGAGCTCGACGCGCGAGAGCGGCTGACCGCCGAGGTCGACGACCATCCCGTCGACGGACTCGGTGATCGAGATCCCGTGACGCCGAGCCCAGCGTGCGAGCGCGGAGTCCTGGTCGATCATCTCTGTCTCCGCCGACGCGAGCTGCCGCACGCCGCCGACGACCCAGTCCGTGACGTCTTCGAAGGTGTTCAGCAGGTCCTGGAACTTCTCACGGATCAGACTGTCCTCGAACGACATCTTCGCGTTCGCGATCTTGACGAGGTCGTCGAACTTCTCGGCGGCGCGGTAGACCGTCGAGCGAGACGTGTCCGAGAGCTCGGCCAACTGCTCGACGTCGGCACCGTCGCCGCCATCGGTCAGCGCGGCCAGTACGGAGCGCTCAGACTCGGTGGCGTCACCGCGGGCGAAGTGCGCGACCGCCTGCTGCTCTTCGCCCTCCTGGACGCTGGGCATCTTGTTCTCTACGAGGTCAAGATCTCGCTCTGACTCGGTCGCCTCGAAGTAGTGATCCGCCGTGTAAACGCGCGGGTCGGCTCGCGTCGGGAGCCCCGCCCAGAGGAGGACGTTCACGAGCGACTCGTCGAGCTCCGTCCGAAGCGCCTCGACGTCGAACGCGCCTTCATCGCTCCAGGGCACCGAGGAGAGGTCGGAGTACTCCTTCGACCATTGGAGCTCGAGCTTCGGATCTGAGAGCGGATCGTCGTCCGACGACGTCTCCTCAGACCGGGCGAACTCGGGATGGTAGTACTTCACCAGCTTCCCGACGCCGTTCGGCTTCTCTGTGAGCTTCTTCCAGGTCGACTCGTCAAGTGCGACGGCGTTCCGGTGACCGATGACCTTCTCGTTGTCCCACTTGTATTCGCCCTTCCCGCGGTTGTTCGAACCGAAGAGCGCGAGCTGATCGAGAACGGCGCCCTGCCCGGCGACGTGCTGCTCGCCGGCGCCGCGGTCCAGGCGGAGGTACATCTCCATCTGGTAAGCGTTCGAGTGTTTGTGAACGCACTCGTCTCGGAAGTAGTGCGTACTGATGTCGAGTTCCTCAGCCAGTCGACGAAGCAGTGGTATCACCTCGTCCGGCTCTAGGTTGCTGGAATTCGCCTGAACGCGCAGGCCGTACGGGAGATCTTCCGGCATCGACCCGATCCGTTCGCCGTCAGCCGTTCGAGCGTCCGGTACCGACGGCCGGAACTGGAACGACGCCTTCCGCTCACCGAGACCGTCCTGCGCTCGAATAGCGATCTGGTACTCGTTGAACGTCTCGTAGGGACGCGACGGCGCCGCGATACCGCCGGACCAGTAGTTCGTCTTGTCCGGGTTGATCTCCCAGAGCTCACCGTCGAAGGCGAACGACCCAACGTCGTCGGCGATGCTGGGCTCGTACTGTGAGACGATCGCGTCGTACGGCGACAGCGAGCCGGGGTGACCGTTCCGACGAGTGTCCGGCTGCGAGAACAGTAGATGCGCGCCGAACGCGTGAACACGCGGCTCGACGCACTCGATCGGCCCCTCGACGTCGAAGGTCCGGTAATCGGTCGACTCCGGGCTGCTGGGATGGACCTGTCGAGTCCCCTCGGTGGCGGCATCGCGAAGCTCACGCGCCTCCTCGGAATCGACGACGCCCTCGATCGAGTCCTCGTCGTCACCGGTGACGGGCTGGGCGTCGCCCAGCAGTTCGTCGAGGTCGCCCTGCGGCCCGGGTTCGAGGTAGTCGTCGCTCAAAGCTCCACCTCCTTCCGGGGAACGACCACGGCACCGCGCTCGCCGGCGGTGAACACCGCGACGAGCGGGATCCACGGCTCGGTGACGTTGAGCGCGGGCTCACCCGGATCGCGCTCGCTCGGATCGAACACATCGACGGAGGCGTGTTCAGGTGCGATCGCGAGGACGTAGCGACCGTCGCGATACCCACGGACCGGGACCATCTCAGAGCTGACGCGGTCGATGTGGACACCGGCGATCCGGCGCCGTGGGATCAACGGTGTCCCGACCGAGTCGAGAACGACGTCCTTCGTGACCGGGTTCGCGGCGTGCTTCTCGCCAGCGACCCACCGCGCGATCGGACGACGGAGGAAGATGCCGTCGGACCGCATCACTCGACCTCCGCGGGGTCGAACACGCGCGACCAGGCGAGTTGCGTCTCCCGACCGCGGCCGTCGTGCCTATCGCGCCAGCTGGAGGTCTCGTCGATAAGGTGTTCGACAGTCGTCGCGGGGACGACCTTCATCGCGATCGCCGGGCGAGCCGGGCGGGGCTCGCAAACGACGAAGACGTAGACGCCGGCGGCGTCGAGGAGCGCATCGTGCTGCGTCTCGCGGAGGCTGAAACGCCCGCGACGCTGCGCGCTCCCGTAGACCGCCATCGTGCTCTTGATCTCGACGACAGTTCCAGCTTCGAGGACACAGATCCCGACAAACGGGAGGTCTGAGCGCGGGAAGATAGCGGTCTCGGCGACAGCATCGTAGTGTTCGCTGTCCGCGGTGGATTCGAGTTCGACGACGACGTCGAAGACCTCGTGTTCGGCGTTCTCGCCAGCGCGCTTCGCGGCAGCGAGAGTATCGCTGCTCATCGGCCCAACCTCCCGGGTATCTTCGCCCTTCCGGTATTAGTCCTCGATATGATATTTATCTCACTGCTACTGTACGCCCGCACAGTCGACTCAAGGAGGTACTTCCGAGCGATAGACGCTCGGTCGCGATCAGCGTCATCTCGCTGTTCAAATTCACCTGAGAGCAGCTGACATGTTTCTGTGTTTTCGCAAGGACTATGCTTAATCCTACTGAACAATCTACTGGTGTGCTTGACACACCATGTCAGAGGCAGGTCCTCGTGCCCGCGCTCTTCCCTCACCTCGGTTCCGGTGTAGACACGCTGATCAGCGTCTTCATGGTTTTCTCTGACTTTCTCAGTCATCACGAGGCTCACCTCCGTAGAGCGCGTGACGAGCGTCTGCGTCGAGGTCGTGAACGCCCTCGTGTTCACGGAACCAGTTCAGGAACTCGCCGGCGGACGATCGGCTGATCTCCACCGACTCCCGGGGCTCGAGGTTCCGATCGACGGTCACGAATCGGACTTTCCCGTCGTCATCGGGCTCAGCGCTGTCGAACAGCGCCCAGCCGTCGACACCGAGCGCGACGCGGCGCATCCTCTCGCCGTCGACGGAGATCGCCTCGGGGACCTCCTCGAGCGTCAGGAATCGATTGCCGACGACGGCGTAGACATCGGGATCCTCAACTTCGTCGAGGCTACGGAGACGCTCCCAGAGCTCTCGGTTGTGATGTCGGTACCGCGCGACGTGATACCCGCAGTACGCGACGTCGCCTCCGATCTCGGGCCAGGGGAGACGGTAGCTCTGTTCGCGATCGCAGTGACCGCACTCACAGAGGCCGTGTTCGTCGACGGGACCGACCTCGGGAACGAGCGCTCGATGCGCGCCTGAGTACCACGGCTGGCTGCGCGGGCGACTCATCGGCTACCTCCGTCGGCGCGCAGAGCGGCGCCGACACGCTGACCGCGGTTACGGTTCGGATCCTCGGCAGGATCGACGAGGTCGACGTCGACGCCGGCGGCGCTACCGCGGCTGATGCGACGGAAGCAGTCACACCCGAGACACCGGTGCGCGACGTCGTCTTCGTCACCGAAGACAGCCCGGAACCTATCAGAGACGTGACCGTCACAATACCGGCACTGCGCGGTTTCGTCGGAACCGCCAGGTTGGCGGTTCATAGCGTACCCCCCGAATGCGGTTTTCGGGCGTTAGATGGTGCTAAGGCTGCTGATAATGAGAATGGGTAAAATTTCTGATGGGACCGCTGAGAGTCGAACTCAGGTCATACGGACCCCATCCGCATAGGATACCACTACCCCACGGTCCCTAACTACACGCAGACGAACGGCGGTCCGGTAATTAAGGACTTCGCTTCACTCGTCGGCGGCGTCCCGCGACGCCACGGGGTCGCCGCCGTCCCGGACGGCGAGACTCCCGATCGGGTCGCCCTCGTAGACGGCCAGCCCCTCGCACCGGCCGAGGACGTACCCGTCATGTTCGGCGCGGACCGTCGCGCGTGACGTTCCCGCCGCGTCGACCGCCTCGGCGAGCGCGTCGCTCTCGTCGAACGCGTCGCCGGCGTCGACGCGGTGGCGGACCTATAAAAGAACGCGCTCCAAGTCGACGACCTTCCCGCCGTCCGCGCTCGGGTCGCCGACGACTCGCCCCAGACAGACCGCGGTGCCGTCCGGGGTGAAACACGCGACGAGCGGCGGATCGCCCTCGTCGGCGTCGGGCTCCCGACCGCTGACCGTTCCGGGGACCGCCGCGTCGTCCGCGTCGATCACGCCGGGCGCGTACACCGGCGCGCCGGTCGCGACGCTGCGGGCGGCCGACCGCGCGACCGCCACCGCGGGGAGGTGCGTCAGGGCGTCCTCGGCGGGACGGACCACCTCGCGGAGGAGCGCGTCGTCGCCCTCCTCGGCCCAGGCGAGCGCGTCCACGAGGTCCTGGAGCGGGCGGAGGTCGCGGTCGTCGAACGGGTCGGTGGCGGTGCGGCGGAGGTGGCCCATGTGCGCGCCGACCCCCGTCGCGAGCCCGATGTCGTGACAGAGCTTCCGGACGTACGTCCCCGACTCGCAGCGGATCCGGAGAAGCGCCCGGCGGTCGGCGACCTCCAGCACGTCGAGGTCGTGGACCGTCCGCGTGCGGAGGCGACGGCTCACGGCGCTCTTTCGGGGCGGCTTCTGGTACACCTCGCTCTCGAACTCCGCGACCACCTCGCGGAAGTCCGCCGGCGGGGCCCCGTGGAGCTCCAGCACCGCGACGTACTCCTTCGCGCCTTCGAGGAACACCTGCGCCATGCGCGTCGCGTCCCCGGTCAGCGTGGGGAGGCAGCCGGTGACCTTCGGGTCGAGGGTTCCGGAGTGGGCGACGCCGCCGGTGGGGGGACCGGCCGGATCGAGCGCGGCGAGCGTTTCGTCTATCGCGTCGCGCACCCACGCCGACACCTGATGCGATGAGGGGCCGGCGGGCTTGTCGAGGTTGACGACGCCGAACCGGAGCAGTTCCGGCACCGAGCGCTCGCCCGGCGGCGCCCTGAGCGGGTCCTCCCCGTCGGCGAGTGCGTCGGCGTCGGAGTCTGAGGCGTCTGTCATGTGGAGGCGGGTTGGGGACTCAGAAGTCGTACGCGACGCCCTCGACGGGCGATTTCCCCTCGTCGTCCTCGGGGTCGTACGCCTCGACGGTCGCGACGAGGACGTCGAGGA
Source organism: Halorubrum sp. ASP1 (assembly GCF_005435135.1). Taxonomy (NCBI): domain Archaea; kingdom Methanobacteriati; phylum Methanobacteriota; class Halobacteria; order Halobacteriales; family Haloferacaceae; genus Halorubrum; species Halorubrum sp. ASP1. The sequence continues at coordinate 135,893 of NZ_SGUA01000005.1, forward strand.
ACGGTTCGGGGCCCCAGCGGGCGGTGTTGTACGCGGCGTCGTAGATCGAGAGGTCCTCGATGTCGATGTTGTAGTACTCCCGGTACCGCTTGCGCTCGGAGGCCTCGCGGCGCTCCGTCTCCGTCCGCGCGCGGTCGACCGGCTTCGCCTCGCGCGCCGCGATCCGCTCGGCGCGGACCGACAGCGGCGCGTCGAACCAGAACCGGAAGTCGGCGTGGTCGGCCGCGAGCCACCCGGCGAGCCGCGATTCGAGGACCACGTCGTCGCGCTCGACGGCGATCTCGCGGAGCCGGCGGTCGAGGTCGCGGTCGATCTGTGGGTCCTCCTCGGCGAACTCGTTGAACTCGACGGGCGTCATGTCGCGTTCGGCCGCCATCTCGCGGAAGATGTCGCCGCCGGAGACGTGTCCGAGGCCGAGCGCGTCCGCCAGTTGGACGGCGTTAGTGCTCTTCCCGCTGCCGGGCGGGCCGGAGACGGTGATCAACATATCACCACTGCGCGGGTGTCGTTCAAAACGGTTGTCGTTCGGCCGCGGCGGGGCCGTCCGTTCGCGGGCAATCCGGCCCCGCTCGGTCAGGGCTCGTCGTCGGCCGTCGCGGCCGTCATCGACCAGACCGCGACGAGGCCGAGGAGGAGCGCGGGGACGAGCGGGAGCGCGAGGTACGTCGCGAAGAAGGGGAGACCGAACCAGCCCGCGGCGTACGGGTAGACGTAGATGATCCCGGGGATGACGAGCGCGCAGATGAATATCGCCGCCGTCAGCGCCCACCCCTTGCGGCCGAAGCCGTCGGCGGCGGGCTCGTCGGCGGCGGTCGGGCCGCCGGCGCCGGCGCTGTCGGTCGCGTCGGCGCCGTCGTCGGTGCCCGGGACGTGGACGTAGCCGCCGTCGGTGGTACCGTCGGCGGTCGCGTCCGCGTCGTCGTTGTCGGTCTCAGAGCTCACTGTCCGGCTTTAGCACCACCTTGCCAAAGCCCTCACGGTTTTCGATCATCTCGTGTGCGCGCGCGGCCTCGCTCATCGGGAGGACCTCGCGGACGCGGGGCTCGAAGGTGCCGTCCCAGACGAGTTCCAGCACGTCGTCGACCTCGCCGGGCGTCGCCATCGTGGAGCCGATGACGGAGAGCTGGTTCCAGAAGATGCGGTTGAGCCCGGCGCCGGGGTTCGGGCCGGTCGTGGCGCCGCAGGTGACGAGCCGGCCGCCCTTCGCCATCGACTTCAGCGAGTTCGGGTAGGTGGCCTCGCCGACGTGGTCGACGACCACGTCGACGCCGCGCTTGCCGGTGAGCGCGGCGACCTCCTCGGCGAAGTCGTTCGCCTCGTAGTCGATGACGTGGTCTGCGCCGCAGTCCTCGGCGTGCGAGAGCTTCTCCTCGGTGGAGGCGGTCGCGTACACCTCACAGCCCGCGTGGTCGGCGATCTGGACCGCGGCGTGGCCGACGCCGCCGGAGGCGCCGAGGACGAGCACCTTCTCGCCGGCCTCGATGTCGGCGCGCGTCTGGAGCATGCGCCACGCGGTCTGGAAGACGAGCGACGCGGAGCCGGCGACCTCCCAGTCGACGCCGGACGGGACCGGGACGAGGTTCGCCGCGGGCACCGTCGCCTTCTCCGCGTGGACGCCGCGGACGTGCTCGCCGATGATGTGGAAGGAGACGCACAGCGACTCCTCGCCGTTGCGACAGAACTCGCAGTCCCCGCAGGAGACGCCGGCGCTCACGGCGACGCGGTCGCCCGGCTCGAAGCGCGTCACGCCGTCGCCGACGGCCTCGACGACGCCCGCGGCGTCGCTGCCGGGAACGTGCGGCATCTCCAGGTCGATGCCGGGCATCCCGCGTCGCGTCCAGACGTCGAGGTGGTTCAACGCGCCCGCCTTCACGTCGACGAGCACCTCGCCGCGGTCCGGTTCGGGGTCGGGGAACTCGCCGTACTCGATCACGTCGCGGTCGCCGTGGTCGGCGAACTGAACGGCCTTCATGCTCGGACCCTCCCGCGGGACCCACTAAACACTACGCCTCACGGAAACGGGGGACCGGCCCCGCGAACGGAGACGCGAACCCGCGGGACTGCGCGCGAACTGACCGTGCGAGACCCCCACAGCGACCCGACCGTTTCGTGATGTTTAAGTACCGAAGGCGGGAGCATACGAACGCACGAACTGCAGGGGCGTCGGGCCCCGAGTCCGCAAGGGCGATGATACAACGCGGGTTGCGGTAGCCAAGCCTGGCCCAAGGCGCAGGGTTGCTAACTCTGTGGCGTCACTGCCTCCGGGGTTCGAATCCCCGCCGCAACGCTCGAACGGACGAGTACCGCCGATTCGCGTCGGTAGGGCTCACCACAACCAACACATGAGCACGGAAGAATCACAGGACGACTCGCCGGAGGAGGAGGAAGACCTCCAGTACTTCGTTCGGATCGGGGGCGCGGACCTCGACGGGACGAAGACGGTCGAGCGAAGCCTGTCCGAACTCGACGGCATCGGCACGCGCACGGCGCGGCTGGTCGCCGAGAAGGCCGACGTGGACCGCAACGCCACGTTCGGGCTCCTCGACGAGGAGGACATCGACGCGGTGGTCGACATCGCCGAGAACCTCGAAGACCACGTCCCGTCGTGGATGACGAACCGACAGAACGACTTCTTCACCGGAGAGACGACGCACCTCGTCGGCACCGACGTCAGCGAGAAGCGCCGTCACGACATCAACCGGATGAAGGTCATCGAATCGTACAAGGGCGTGCGCCACAAGCGCGGGCAGAAGGTCCGCGGCCAGCGCACCAAGTCCACGGGTCGCTCGGAGGGGACCATCGGGGTCAACGTCGAGGAGATCCGCGAGGAGATGGCGGACGACGAAGGCGGTGACGACGAATGAGCACCGGAAAGAACACCAAGGGCTACGAGACGCCGAACCACCCGTACCAGGGCGAGCGCATCGCCGAGGAGTCCGATCTCCTCTCGCGGTACGGCCTGAAGAATAAAGAGGAGTTCTGGCGTGCCCAGTCCGAGCTGCGTAACATGCGTCGGGAGGCCCGACGGCTGCTCGGCGAGGCGCAGGGCGACGTCGAGGCCGCCCAGGACGCCGGCGCGGAGTTCGTCACTCGACTTCGCCGCATCGGCATCCTCGGCGACAACGACGACATCTCGACGGTCCTGTCGCTCGACGTGACCGACCTCTTGGAGCGTCGCCTCCAGACGGTCGTCTACCGACAGGGCTTCGCCTCCTCGACCCAGCAGGCCCGCCAGTTCATCGTCCACGGCCACATCACCGTCAGCGGCGCCCGCGTCACGCGCCCGTCGGTGAAGGTGGACGTCGACGACGAAGGCGCCATCGCCTTCGACGAGACGAGCCCGCTCGCGGACGATCTCCACCCCGAGCGCGCGGAGTCACAGGAGTAACCAACCATGAGTGAATCCGAGGACGGAAAGTGGGGCATCGCCCACGTGTACGCGTCGTTCAACAACACGCTCATCACGGTCACCGACGAGACGGGCGCCGAGACGATCGCCAAGTCGTCCGGCGGCACCGTGGTGAAGCAGAACCGCGACGAGGCGTCGCCGTACGCCGCCATGCAGATGGCGGAGGTCGTCGCCGAGCGCGTCAAGGACGCCGGTCTGGAGGGCGTGCACGTTCGCGTGCGCGGCCCCGGCGGCAACCTCAACAAGTCCACCGGTCCCGGTGCGCAGGCGACGATCCGCGCGCTCTCGCGTGCGGGCGTCGAGATCGGGCGCATCGAGGACGTCACGCCGATCCCGCACGACGGGACGAAGGCGCCGAAGAACAAGCGAGTCTGACATGACCGAAGACGAATTCGACGTCCAGTACGTCGAACGGGACGAACGCAGCGCGCGGGTGCTGATCCGCGGGCTCACGCCGGCGTTCGCGAACGGCATCCGCCGCGCGATGATCGCCGACGTCCCGACGTTCTCGATCGACACCGTTCGGTTCGTCGAGAACTCCTCGGTCATGTTCGACGAGATGATCGGCCTGCGTCTGGGGCTCGTGCCCCTGACGACGCCGCTCGACGACTTCGAACTCGGCGACGAGGTCACCCTCGCGCTCGACGTCGAAGGCCCGGCGACGGCGTACTCCGGCGACGTCGAGAGCAGCGACCCGCTCGTCGAGGTCGCCGACGAGAACGTCCCGATCATCGAGCTGAAGGAGGGACAGCGGTTGGAGTTCGAGGCCGACGCGGTCCTCGACACCGGCAAGGAGCACGCCAAACACCAGGGCGGCGTCTCCGTCGGCTACCGCCACCTCCAGCGCGTCACGGTCGAGGGCGACCGGGGCGAGTTCGACGACGACGAGCCGAACATCCTCCGCGGCGTCATCGAGACGCCCGAGGGCGACATCGAGCTCACGGACGAGTTCGACAACGACCTCTCGGAACGGTTCCCCGGGAAGGAGGTCGCGGTCGAGGACGTGCCGGGCGCGTTCGTCTTCCACATCGAGACGGACGGCTCGTTCGACGTCGAGGAACTGCTGCTCCGCGCCATCGACTCCATCGAGGAGCGCGCGGACGAACTACAGACGAAAGTCGCAGTCTAAGGAAATGACGGCCCTTCGAACCAACACCCTGACCGTCGCCCCCGCCGACAGCCGCGGCCCCGCTCCGACCGCCGGAGCGCCCGCGGCCGACGCGGCGGACGGCGGGACCGAAAGTGGTTTGAAGGGAGCCGGAATACGATGGAGTGCACGCAGGGATAGCCAAGTCAGGCCAACGGCGCAGCGTTCAGGGCGCTGTCCTGTAGAGGTCCGCAGGTTCAAATCCTGCTCCCTGCACTCCGTTTTCCACGAACTCTCCGTTCAGGAGGGACAGCTATGAGTAGCAAGACGAACCCGAAACTACAGAACCTCATCGCCGATCTGAAGTCGGTCTCGCGTGGCTCCGGTGCCAACGTGTGGCAGGACGTCGCCGACCGACTGGAGAAGCCACGGCGCACGCACGCTGAGGTCAACCTGGGCCGCATCGAGCGGTACGCTCAGGAAGACGAGACGGTCGTCGTCCCCGGCAAGGTGCTGGGCAGCGGTGTGCTCGAAACGAACGTCACCGTCGCCGCCGTCGACTTCTCCGGGACCGCCCGGACGAAGATCGACCAGGCCGGCGAAGCGGTGACGCTGGAACAGTTCATCGAACAGAACCCCGAAGGGAGCGACGTGCGGGTGATCCGATGAGTCTCGCGAAGATCGACGCGGACGTCGTCGTCGACGCCCGCGACTGTATCCTCGGTCGCGTCTCTTCCGAGGTCGCGCAGCGCGCCCTCGCCGGGGAGACCGTCGCCGTCGTCAACGCCGAGCGCGCCGTCATCACCGGCAACGAGGAGTCGACGATGGAGACGTACCACAAGCGCGCGGAGCTCGGCTCGGACAGCGGGCCCTACTACCCCAAGCGCCCGGACCGGATCTTCAAGCGCGCCATCCGCGGCATGCTGCCGTACAAGTCGGAGGACGGTCGCGAGGCGTTCTCGAACGTGCGCGTGTACGTCGGGAACCCCTACGAGCGCGACGAGGACGTCGAGAGCGTCGTCCTCGACGGCACCTCGCTCGACCGCCTCTCGAACATCAAATTCACCACGCTCGGGGACATCTCCGAGTCTCTGGGAGCCAACGTCACATGGTAACGAACACCTCAGGCAAGAAGAAGACGGCCGTCGCCCGCGCCACCGTGCGCGAGGGCGAGGGCCGCGTGCGCATCAACTCCCAGCCAGTCGAGCTGGTCGAACCGGAACAGGCGCGGCTCAAGATGCTGGAGCCGTTCCGCATCGCGGGCGAGGAGCTCCGCGAGGGCGTCGACATCGACATCGACGTCGAGGGCGGCGGCTTCAGCGGGCAGGCGGACGCGGCCCGGACCGCGATCGCCCGCGGCCTCGTCCAGCACCTCGGCGACGCCGAGCTGCGCGACGCGTACATGAACTTCGACCGCACCCTGCTGGTCAACGACGTGCGCCAGTCCGAACCCAAGAAGTGGGGCGGACCCGGCGCGCGCGCTCGCTACCAGAAGTCCTACCGCTGAGGTGATCCAGTCATGATGATCCCGGTCCGGTGTTTCACGTGCGGCAACGTCGTGGGTGAACACTGGGAGGAGTTCAAAGAGCGGGCTCGCGAGGGCGACGAGGACCCCGGCGAGGTGCTCGACGACCTCGGGGTCGACCGGCACTGCTGCCGGCGCATGCTGGTCAGCCACCGCGACCTGGTCGACGTCGTCTCGCCGTACCAGTAACCATGTCAGGACAGCGATACAATCGATACGAGAAGGCACGCATCCTCGGCGCGCGAGCGCTACAGGTGTCCTACGGGGCGCCCGTGCTGATCGACACCGACCAGACGGAGCCGATCCTCGTCGCCGCGGAGGAGTACGACGCGGGCGCGCTCCCGTTCACGGTCCGGAGGGAGAGCTGATGACGCGGATCACCAGCGTCTCGCTCCGCCGCGTCCTCGACTCGCGCGGGAACCCGACGGTCGAGGCCGACGTGCTCACCGAGTCCGGCGGCTTCGGCCGCGGCGCGGCCCCCAGCGGGGCCTCGACGGGCGAGTACGAGGCGATCGAACTGCCCGCGAGCGAGTCCATCGCGAAGGCCCGAGAGCACGCGGTGCCGCGCCTCGAAGGCGTCTTCGCGGGCGACCAGCGCGCGGTCGACAACGCCTTGCGCGCCGCCGACGGGACGGACGACTTCTCTGCCATCGGCGCCAACAGCGCGGTCGCCATCTCGATGGCGGCGGCGAAGGCGGCGGCCGACGTGCTGGGCGCGCCGCTGTACCAGCACCTCGGCGGCGCGTTCCGCGGCGAGAACTTCCCGATTCCGCTCGGCAACGTCGTCGGCGGCGGGGAGCACGCCAAGGAGGCGACCCACATCCAGGAGTTCCTCGCGGCCCCCGTCGGGGCGCCGAGCGTCTCGGAGGCCGTCTTCGCGAACGCCGCGGTCCACGCGGCTGTCGCGGACGTGCTCGACGAGCGCGGCGTGCCCGCGGCGAAGGGCGACGAGGGCGCGTGGGCGCCACCGATCTCGGACGCGGAGGCGTTCGAGGTCGTCGACGAGGCGGTCGACCGGGTCGAGGAGGAGGTCGGCTTTGAGATCCGCTTCGGGCTCGACATGGCCGCCGCCGAGCTGTACGACGACGACCGAGAGGCGTACGTCTACGGCGACGAGACGAAGTCGGCCGACGAGCAGATCGAGTACGTCGCCGGCCTCGTCGACGAGTACGACCTCGCGTACGTCGAGGACCCGCTCGACGAGAACGACTACGAGGCGTTCGCGGAGCTGACCGAGCGGGTCGGCGACCGGACGCTGATCTGCGGCGACGACCTGTTCGTCACCAACGTCGAGCGACTTCAGGACGGGATCGACGCGGGCGCGGCCAACAGCATCCTGATCAAGCCGAACCAGATCGGAACGCTGTCGGACGCGTTCGACGCGGTCGAACTCGCCGCCCGCAACGGGTACGAGACGGTCATCTCCCACCGTTCGGGCGAGACCGAGGACGCAACCATCGCACACCTCGCCGTGGCGACCGACGCCGGCTACATCAAGACCGGCACGGTCGGCGGCGAGCGCACCGCCAAGCTGAACGAACTGGTCCGCATCGCGGACGACGCGGTATGACGGGCCCACACCACGCATGAGCGAAGACAACGACGCGGTCGAACTCGACGACGACGCGGAGACCGAGGCGGTCGACGCGGCGGTCGAGGAGGAGGCCGACACGACCGAGGAACCGACCGCCGACGCGGGCGCCGAGGGGGCGTCTGCCGACGCCGAAACTGGGGCGTCTGCCGACGCCGAGAGCGAGGCCGCAGAGGAGGCCGAAGAGGAGGCCTCCCCGTTCGACGACGACGTCATGCCCGACGACGACGTCGACCTGCTGATTCCCGTCGAGGACTACCTCTCCGCCGGTGTCCACATCGGGACCCAGCAGAAGACGAAGGACATGGAGCGGTTCATCCACCGCGTCCGCGACGACGGGCTGTATGTCCTCGACGTGAGCCTGACCGACGAGCGGATCCGCACGGCCGCGGACTTCCTCGAGAGCTACGACCCGGAGCAGATCCTGGTCACGTCCTCGCGGCAGTACGGCCGGTTCCCGGCCGAGAAGTTCGCGGACGCCATCGGCGCCCGCGCCCGCACCGGGCGCTTCATCCCGGGCACGCTGACGAACCCCGACTACGCCGGCTACATCGAGCCGGACGTCGTCGTCGTCACCGACCCGATCGGTGACGCGCAGGCCGTCAAGGAGGCCATCACCGTCGGCATCCCGGTCATCGCGATGTGCGACTCCAACAACCAGCTGTCGAACGTCGACCTCGTCATCCCGACGAACAACAAGGGCCGCCGCGCGCTGTCGGTCGTCTACTGGCTCCTCGCCAACGAGACGCTCGACCGCCGCGGGGCCGACACCGTGTTCGCCCTCGAAGACTTCGAGGACGAACTCTAACGCGGTCGGTTTTCGAGTCCACTTCCGTTTCGTTCCGTCACCGCCCGCTAGCCGCCGGCATCGCGCTGAAGAGACGACGACCTCAGACGATGTCCGGCGTGAACGGGTACGAGTAGACCTGTCCGTCGTTGGCCTTCACGGTCGCGAGAAGCACCAGTACCAGGTCGACAACCGCGATGATCGGGAACAGCAGAAGCCCGACGAACACGAAGCTCAGCACGGCGGCGAGCATGAGCGCGGCGAAGACGACGATCTGGAAGTTCAGCGAGTTCTTCGCGTTCTGCGTGACGAGTTCGTCGTCGTCGTCCGCGAGGATCAGGAACAGGATCGGCCCGAGGAAGGAGGCGAACAGCGCCGACGCGTGAGAGAGCGCCGCCAGCGTCGTGTCGCCGTCGACGCGACCGTCCCCGGCGTCTGTGGCTGGTGTTGACATAGCAGGAGTTTGGTTTCGTAGCTGAGAGATAAGCTTTGGGAGAGGGCGGGCCGCCCGGCGGGAGCCCGTCGACCGCCGCCCATGTCAGTCGGCCGTCGACGCGATCGTCGAGGTGACAGGCGTGCGGCCGGCCGGTCGTCGATGCCGGGAGCGAGCGCGTCGTATCGGCGAGAGCGCGGCGTTCCGAGGAGGACTCTCGCGGTCGCTGCCGGCCGAGCGGGCGCCGAGCGGCTCAGCCCAGCTCGGCCACGTCGACGATCTTGGCGTCGCTGCGCTCAACGCCGCCGCGGAGCGCGGGTACGGCGGTCACGGACTCGTTCCGCAGGTCGTAGGCCGTGAGCGACCCGCCGTAGACGCAGCCGGTATCAAGGCCAACCGCGCCCTCAGTGAGGACCGGGTCGTCGAGGACGGTATGACCGAAGAACACGCGCGGCGGCCCCTCGTACTCCTCGTACCAGTACGGAGAGTCGTAGCTGCCGCCCGGGACCAGCGACCGGGTGGTCTGGAGGTCATCGATCGTGTGCGCGTCGAGCGGCTCGCGCGGGTCGACGCCGCCGTGGACGATCAGGTTGTCCCCGATCTCGATCGCGACCGGCAGCGACGCCATCCACTCGAGGTCCGCTTCGGACAGCGCGTCGAGCGACTTGTCGCCGCGCAGCAGCTTCTCCTCGTTGTTCCCCCGGACGGTGAACATGTTGTCCGCCTCGCGGACGCGCTCGACGACCGCCGCGCTGTCGGGGCCCTTCCGGACCAGGTCACCCACGAACACGACGAGGTCGTCGTCGGTGACGCGTAGCTTCGACAGCAGCCGGTCGAGCGGCTCGGGACAGCCGTGAACGTCACCGACGACGTACGCGTCTTCGTACTCGTCGATGTCGATATCGAGGTGGTTCGGTTCGACGTCCGGGTGGAAGCGACCCATTGCCCATCGATACGGCTGAGCACCTATTAAGCGCCGCTAAGACCCGTATATATTGATATATAACGTTCCGAAGCCGTTTCCTCCGGCGTCGCTCCCGGCTCACGCCTCGGTGACGTGCTGACAGTCGGCCTCCAGCCGCAGGTCGGGGCCCTGGTCCGGGGCGGACTCGATCCAGAGCTCGACGCCGCTTCTGTTCGGCCCGTCGCAGGGGAGGGACGCCCGCTCGAACCCGGGCCAGTCGCGCTCGAACCGGGCGTCGTCGACGGTCACGACGACCGTCTCCGGCTCGGCCGGCCCGGGGAACGTCGCGTCCTCCTTGGCCTCGTTGTCGTCGGAGAGCCGGTACGACTCCTCGAACAGCGTCGCGCCGCTCGCGTCGAGGACCGTCACGGTCACGTCGCGCGTCGCCTCGCGGTCGGCGAGGTAGACGCTCACCCAGTGGGGGGCGGCGTCGGCGTCGTCGCGGCCGACGCACCCGGCGGCGACGACTGTCGACAGCCCGGCGGCGAACGCGCGGCGAGTTGTGGAGGGCATCGGTTCCGATCCATCAGCAGATCCACTTAAACCGGTCGCTCGCGTTCCGTCGCGGCGTCTCGGTCACGAGCAGGTCGACCGGTACCCGTTCTCCGGGCCGTCGGAAAACACGAAGGAGTGGCTCAGCGAGTTCCGCGGACAGCCGGCGCACCGTAGCGTTCCGCGCCGCACCGAGCAACAGGTCGTAGTACGGTCCCGCGGCGTCCAGCCGAACGAGTTCGATCGTCTCCCGCGTCCCGGCGCCGTCCGTCACGCGGACGGTGAGGTCACCGGCGGCGACCCGGTCGTCGATCAGGTATGCGGTCATCCGGTACGACGTCGACTCGGCGTTCTCGACCGTCGCGTCGGCCGCGGAGCCGCCGGGCGCGGTACAGCCGGCGGTCGCGATCAAGAGGACGCAACAGAGGGCGAAGGTGTGGCGGGGCACGGTTCCTCGGTCGCGTTGCGGATGAATCAACGCTTTCCCGGCGCCTAGGCGTCCGCTCGCGCCGCGGGGAGCCACGCGGGCGGCGCGACCTCACTGTCGGCGGAGCGGGGAGCGACCGCGTACTCGAACCGCTTGGACTCGCCCGCCCGATCGTACGCGAGGACGGCCTCTCGGACGACGCCGTTCCGGTCGACGGTCAGGTAGCCCCGGATGTCGGTCGCGTTTCGGACCGCGACGTCCGTCGGCGCGTAGCGGATCAGCCGCTCGCCGTCCTCGTCGACGGTCCGGACCGCGCGGAAGTCCGCCACGGTCAGGATCCGGGAGGCGACCGCCCACATCGAGTCGGCCGCGCGGTACCGCGTCTCCGCCAGCGAGCCGTTGGACGCCTCGAAGGAGACGTCCCTGTTCCGGGCGCTCCGGCTGTACCGGACGCCCCCGTCGACGTACACCTCGCTGCGCGTGACGTCGACGTACCCGTTGTGAACGTCGAGTCGGAACCGGGTCCGCTCCGAGGTTGCGTCGTACTCGTAGTCGGCGTACGCCCCGGCGCGGAAGCGCTCGACCGCGGCCCCTGTCACCGGCTCCGTTCGGAGGAAGGTCACGGACCGCTCGCGCGCCGTCGCGATGTCGATCCCCGTCCGGGAGAACCCCGCCGGAAACGGGACGTCTACGAGCCGCTCGTCTGCGGTCTCGTTCGGCTCGGAGTCGATCGGCGGCGAGTCTGGCGGCGAGGCGTCGGGCGGTGCCGCCCCGCCCGGAACGACGCCGCCGCAGCCGGCGAGCAGGAGGAGGGCGACCACGGTCGCGGCGCGAGCCCGCGTCGACGCGTCGCCTCCTTGCGACATCGCGGTAGTCAAACTACTGACGAGCCCGGTCGGCGGGCGCTCCGCCGTCGTCGGACAGCGCGGACCGCGCCTCCGCGACCGTCTCGTCCACCCGCGCCCACGCGACGGGCGGCTCGATCGCCGCGAGCTCCGCGTCGAGCGCGTCGAGCCGCTCGCCGAACCGGTCATCCCGGTCCGCGCCGTCGGCGAGCGCCGCGCCGTGTGCGGCCACCTCGGCCTCAAGTTCGTCGAGCCGCGCGTCGACGTCGTCCGGGAAGGCGACGCCGTCGCGCTCGGCCCACGCGCGGAGGTCCTCGGCCTCGGCGCGGAGGTCGGCGACGACGAGGTCGAGGACGCGCGCCTGGACGCCGGCCTCGAACCGTCGCTCCGGGTCGGGCTCCTCGGCGGCCCGGAGCGCCTCGACGGTCTCCGCGAGGGACTCGGCGGACTCCTCGGCGGCCTCGACCTCGTCGACGAGCCCGTCGTGGCGGCGGTTCGCGGAAGAGAGCCACGCCTCGAACGCCTCGAGTTCGGTTTCGAGGTCGTGGGCGACGCGGACCACGTCCTGTGCGCCGGTCGTCACCTCGTGAAGCTCGACCGCGGCGCGGTAGACGTCCATCGGCGACTCAGGGTCCGCCCTGGCCGCCCCGAGGTCGTCGGCGAGCGCCTCGACCTCCGCCCGGAGGTCGTCGAGCCGCGCCCCGAACGCCCGTCTGCGGACCTCGACGACGTCGAGGTCGGGCGCGTCGGCGGCGGCCGCGGTCGCGTCCTCGTGAGCGCGCGTCGCGAGGTCGACGCGGGTCTCGGCGGTGGCGAGGATCTGCGACACGTCCGTGACGGTCGACTCGAAGGCAGCGGCCGTCACGGTCCCGTCGTCGGTGACGGGGTCGAGCCGACGGCGGATCGACTCCGGATCCGCGTCGACTCGATCGGAGACCTCGTCGACAAGTACGTCGACTGAAACGTCTTCCGTCGCGGGTCGAGACATGCACGTCCGTTTTCGACGCGGCGGAGTAATACCTTCGGTCAGATACGTATTTATGCGATAGAGGCCAGCAGAGCGCTATATTTGTCTATATATCCTATTGAACCCGATATTACTAATATGGGATCTACAGACGCCTCTACCCGGCCACGGATACCGACATATCAGAAATATAAACCAGTTTAATACACTACTGCCTGTCTCCACTCGATGTCAGACCGGAACTGGGTTGACGGAGGCGTGTCGCGGCGGAAAGTTCTCATCACGTCCGGGGCGCTCGGGTCCGCCGGATTGGCGGGCTGCGGGGGCAGCAGCGACGGTGGTGACGGCGGTTCGGGCGGTTCCGGCGGCGACGGAAGCGACGGAAGCGACGGAAGCGACGGAAGCGACGGAGGGTCCGGCGGCGACGACGGCTCCGGTCTCAACACGGCGCTGCTCAACGCCGAGGGCTCCTCGACGGTGTACCCCATCTCGAACACGGGGAGCTCCTACTGGAACTCCAACGCGCCGCCGAGCGACGGCGAGTACTGGGGGTCGAACGACGAGGGCTCGGTCCCCGGCTGGGACCAGCTCTCGTCCGACGGCGCGGGCGACATGAAGATCGCCGACTACTTCGCGGCGAAGTTCGGCTACGAGCCGACCGACCAGCGCTCCTCGCCGCCGTTCCCGACGACGGTCGGCCTGAGCCACTCGGGGACCGGCTGCGAGGCCGTCACCGAGGGGCTCGTCGACATCGGGAACTCCTCCGGCCCGATCACGGCCGAGCTCGACTGGAGCGAGGAGAAGGCCCAGAGCACGGTCGTCGACAACGTCGTCGGTCGCGACGGCCAGCCGGTCGTTATCAGCTCCGACGTCGCCGACGCCGGCGTGAGCCAGCTGACGGGCGAGGAGATCCGCGCGATCTACCAGGACGAGATCACCAACTGGAGCGAGATCGACGGCGTCGACTACGACCAGGAGATCTACGTCATCGGCCGCGCCGAGGGCTCCGGGACGGACACCTCGTTCCGCCTGAACATGCTCGGGAGCGCCGACGCCTCGATGTCCGGCGTCGACACGCGCTTCGGGCAGAACCAGCAGGTCGCGCAGGCCGTCGCCCAGAACGAGGGCGCCATCGCGTACATGGCGCTCGCGTTCACGGGGCCGGAAGTGACGCCCATCGCGATCGAGTTCGACGGCACGCTGTACGAGACCAGCCGGGACGCGGAGAACACCATCTTCGACAGCGAGTACCCGCTGAACCGCGACCTCCACATGTACACGCTCATCGAGGAAGACAACCCCGACGGCGGCGGGTACGACGCGCGCGAGGCGGCGTTCGTCAACATGTTCCTCAACGAGTTCGGACAGACCGTCTTCGTCGAGGGGAACAACTACATCCCGCTCCCGACCAGCGACCTTGAAACGATGAAAGAGCAGGTCTCGTCCGTGGCCACGGAAGACCTGCTGATGCCGTAGACCGGTTCCGCCTCGACGCTCGGTCACGCGCTGCCACGTGATCCGGCGCGGCCCGCCCGGGCCGTCGTCCGCAGACTCCGGGACGCGCAAACTCCCCTCTCGACGTAAACACCACTTCTATAATACACGCAAGACGCAAATGGCACTCATAACAGATTCATGGCAGAGGTAACAGACTCTCAGAGCGGACGAATAAACAGCGCTGTAAGCGCCCAGATCCGGCGGACCCGCGAGTTCGTCGAGGACACGGAACCGGCCGCGCTCGCGATCATACTCGTGATGGCGATGTCGCTGCTCGGAACGCTCGTCGGGTTCTTGGCCGTCTCGGACCTCACGATCGTTCCGTTCGTCGTCTTCCTCGGCGCCGCGGGGATCGGCTGGTTCCGGTACCAAGAGGAGACGGCGTACACCATCGCGCTGATGATGACCATATCGACGATTCTCATCCTCGGGCTCATCATCGTGTTCATCTTCCGGGAGTCGGTCCCGGTCATCCAGTACGAGAGCGCGACGGTGTTCGGCGTCACCGTCCCCGGGCTCAGGATGTTCATCCAGCCGAACTGGGACGCCGTCTCGCCGCCGATCCGGTACTCGATGGTACCGATGATCCACGGGACGGTGATGGTGACGCTCATCGCGTCGGCCGTCGCCGCGCCGCTCGGGGTCTCGGCGGCGCTGTTCCTCTCCGAGATCGCCCCGCCCACCGTCCGCGAGGTCGTCAAGCCCGGCGTCGAGATCCTCGCCGGGATCCCCTCGATCGTCTACGGGTTCATCGGCTTCACCGTGCTCGGCCCGTGGGCCTCCGACCAGTTCCAGACCACCGGGCAGGGGTCGTACCTGTTCGTCGGGATCGTCGTCGGCCTGATGGCGCTGCCGACGGTCGTCTCCGTGGCGGAGGACGCGCTGAGCAGCGTCCCCGAGTCGATGAAGAGCGGCTCGCTGGCGATGGGCACGACCGACTGGCAGACGATGACCTCGATCACGCTCCCGGCGGCGTTCTCGGGGGTGTCGGCCGCGGTTCTGCTCGGCGTCGGCCGCGCCATCGGCGAGACGATGGCCGCCACGGTGATGCTTCGCGGCGTGCCGCGGCTCACGGACCCGCTCGTCAACGTCTTCTACGGGCAGGAGACGCTGACCTCGATCATCGCGCGGAACTACGGCGAGGCGGACGGGCTCCAGATGGACGCCCTGTTCGTCGCGGGCGTCATCCTGTTCGTCACCGTCCTCGTCATCTCGATCGGCGCGCAGTACATCGAGTGGCGCATGTACAAGCGGCTGGGAGGTGAGGTCTGATGGCCGGTGCCAGCGAGACCGACGCGAAGCTCGTCGAGTCCGAGACCACCGAGACGGACGCCGTCGCCGGCGTGGCCGTCGGTCTCTCTGCGACCCTCTTCGCGCTCGCCGTGGCGGCGCTGTTCGAGCGCGTCAGCCTCACCGGGTCGCTGCTCGGCGTCCAGACCGTGACGCTGCTCGGCGGCCTCCTGACCGCGCTCGGCGTCGCGGTGATCGCCTTCGGCGCCGGGTCGCGGCTCGGCTACGTCGAGACGGACCCGGACCCGAGCGCCGGGCTCATCGCGGGCTTCGGCGCCGCCGTCCCGTGGGTCGTCATCGGCGGCAGCGTCGTGAGTCAGACGCTCGGGCTCGGCACCGCCGTCGGCGTCCTCGGCGGCGTCGCGGTCGGCGGCCTCGCGTTCGCGCTCACCGTCCTCCCGCGGGAGGACGTCGGCTCGACGCTCCCGCTCGGGGCCCTCCTCGCGCTGACGGGGCTCGTGTTCCTGACCGGCGTCATCGGTCCGGAGTGGGCGTGGGAGCTCGACTGGGCCCAGCAGGCCGCCATCACCGCCGAGTTCCTCATCCCCGCGTCCACGCTGTTCGCCTCCCTGTACGGCGGCTGGGCGTCGGCGAAGGCGTACGGCGGCTTCGGTGCTCGCGGGCGCCACATGGGCGCGTACGTGCTCGTCTACCTCAACGCGCTCTCCATCGTCGCGTTCCTCTTCATCCTCGTCGCCTTCGTCGTCGTCCAGGGGATCCCCGGCCTGTTGAACGGCGCCGAGTTCGGGTTGGGCAGCGGGCCGACGATGTCGGTCTTCGGCGTTTCGGTCGCGCTGCCGGTCTCCGTGCCGTTCGTGATGAACGGCGTCGCCCTGTTCAACGACTTCCAGGGCGTGCTGCCGGCGATCGTCGGCACTGTCTGGCTCGTCATCGGCGCGGTCGTGCTGGCGGTCCCGCTCGGCGTCGGCGCGGCGCTGTTCCTCACCGAATACGCCGAGCGCGGCCGGTTCACGCAGGTCGTCGAGGTCGCCACCAACGGGCTGTGGAGCACCCCGAGTATCGTCTTCGGGCTGTTCGGGTTCGCGTTCCTCATCCCGCGGTTCGGTAACGGGAAGTCGCTGCTCGCCGGGATGATCACGCTCGGCTTCATGCTGTTGCCGCTCGTGGTCATCACGTCGCGCGAGGCGATGCTCTCCGTTCCCGACGAGTACCGCGACGCCAGCGCCGCCCTCGGCGTCTCGAAGTGGCAGACGATCCGCAGCGTCGTGCTGCCGGCGGCGCTCCCGGGCGTCGTCACCGGCGTCATCCTCGGCGTCGGCCGGATCGCCGGCGAGACGGCGCCGATCCTGTTGACGATGGCCGGCGGGACGTTCATTCCCGGCTCACAGACGGTCGACGTCCTCGGGAGCTTCCAGTTCACGTCGGCGCCGCCGTTCGTGGCGAATCCGGCGCTGATGGAGGCGACGTCGGCGCTGCCGTACCAGCTGTACGCCCTCATCACGGCCGGCGTCGGCGCGAGCAGCAACGTCGGCAACGCGGACGAGTTCCGCTGGGCGACGGCGTTCGTGCTGCTCGTCGTCGTCCTCTCGTTCTACGCGGTCGGCATCGTCACGCGTTACTACTTCCGGCGCCGCCTCAAGCACACGTAACTACCAATGAGCGAAAACACCAACCCACAGACCCAGACCGACACCGCGACGACGGACAGCGACCAGCCGCTCACGACGACTCCCGGTGAGACTGTCGAACAGACCCAGTCCGAATGGACCGACTACGAGTTCCGGGGCGAAGCGAAGATGTCCGTGGACGACCTCCACGTCCACTACGGCGACGACCACGCGCTGAAGGGCGTCTCGATGGAGATTCCCGAGAAGAGCGTCACCGCCCTGATCGGCCCCTCGGGCTGCGGGAAGTCGACGTTCCTCCGGTGTCTGAACCGGATGAACGACCGCGTCAGCTCCGCCCGGATCGACGGCTCGGTGAGGCTCGACGGCCAGGAGATCTACCAAGACGGGGTCAACCTCGTCGAACTCCGGAAGCGGGTCGGGATGGTGTTCCAGTCGCCGAACCCGTTCCCGAAGTCGATCCGCGAGAACATCGCCTACGGCCCGGAGAAGCACGGCGACCTCGACACGGGCCTGCTCGCTCGGCTCCTGAACCGGAGCGACGCTGAGGAGCGCGACGAGCTGGTCGAGCGGTGCCTCCGCGACGCGGCGCTGTGGGACGAGGTGAGCGACCGGCTCGACGACAACGCGCTCGGCCTCTCCGGCGGGCAACAGCAGCGCCTATGTATCGCCCGATGTCTCTCCGTCGACCCCGAGGTCATCCTGATGGACGAGCCGGCCTCCGCGCTCGACCCGATCGCCACCGCGAAGATCGAGGACCTGATCGACGACCTCGCGGAGGAGTACACCGTTATCATCGTCACGCACAACATGCAGCAGGCGGCCCGCATCTCCGACCAGACCGCGGTGTTCCTCACGGGCGGCGAACTGGTCGAGTACGGCGACACGGACCAGGTGTTCGAGGACCCCAACAGCGAGCGCGTGGAGGACTACATCACCGGCAAGTTCGGGTGATTCCGTGCCCCGAGAACGGTACCAGGAGTCGCTCGACGGGCTCCGCTCGGAGGTGCTCGCGATGGGCGACCTCGTGACGGAGCGGCTCGGAGACAGCCTGGAGGCCGTCGAGAACCGGGACGAGTCGCTGGCGCGGGAGGTCGCCGCCGGCGACGACGAGGTCAACGAGACGTACCTCGAGTTAGAGGACCGCTGCGTCGACCTCTTCGCCCTTCAGCAGCCGGTCGCCGGCGACCTCCGGTTCGTCACCGCCTCGTTCAAGATCATCACCGACTTAGAGCGGATCGGCGACCTCGCGGTGAACCTCGCGAACTACTCGCTGGCGGCGCGGGAGACCGTCGCCCCGGAGGTGGCGGTCGACGCGATCGGCGCGGCGTCGCTCGACCTCCTCGAACGGAGCCTCGCGGCGTACGAGACCGGCGACCCCGCGGCGTGCCGGGCAGTGTCCGCCGACGACGACGAGGTGGACGCGCTCTGCCAGCGCGCGAGCGAGAGCGTCACCCGCGAACTGATCGCCGAGACCGACGACGACGGGTGGGCCGCCGAGCGGCTGTTGGACGACGTGTCTCGGCTGCTGTTGACCGTGCGAGACTTAGAGCGGGTCGGTGACCACGCGGTGAACATCGCGGCGCGAACCCTGTACATGGTCGAGAACGACCCGGAGCTACTCTACTGAGCATGGAAACCCGCAAGGTCCAGACCGTCGGAAACGGAACGTACACCGTCTCGCTGCCGAAAGAGTGGGCCGAGTCGCAGGGCGTCACCGCCGGCGACACCGTCAGCCTCCACGATCACATCGACGGCGTGCTGGCGGTCCAGACGCCCGAGGGCTGCGACGCCGACGCGCCGGCCGCCGGCCGGATCGAGTCGGCCGAGCCCGAGGTGATCGCGCGGGCGCTGCGAGCGGCCTACGCCGCCGGCCTTCGAGAGGTCACGATCGAGTGCGACGGGGCGCTCACCCCGGCGCAGCGGCGCGTCGTCGAGCGGACCGCTCGGGGTCGGATCGGGATGTCCGTGGCCGCGGAGTCCGAGACCGAGACGACGGTGCGGATCATGTTAGACTCTGAGGAGGTCTCCGTGAGCCAGTCGCTCCGCCAGCTGTCGTTCACCGCGCGCTCGATCCACGCGGACGCCGTCGAGTCGCTCGAGGCGGCGCCCGACGAGTCGCCGGTCGGCTCCAGAGACGACCAGGTCGAGCGCCTCGCGGCGATGATCGAGCGGTCCGTGTCTCGGGGGGCGGCGGACCTGAGCGAGGTCGACGCGCTCGGCGCGACGCGGCCGGAGCTGTTCGAGTCGTGGACCGCGATGCGCGAGCTCCGCCGGTTCGGGGACGCCGCGTCGGAGATCGGCGCCGCCGCCGCCGCGCTCGACGAGCCGCCGGACGGACCGCCGCTGGAGGCGTTCCGCGAGGTCGGCCGAACGGTCCGCGACGTCGTCGTCGACGGAGTGGGCGTGACCCTCGGCGACGACCCCGTCGCCGCCGCGCGGGACGCGGTCGTCGCCGCCCGCGAGGCGCGCGAGCGGATCGACTCGTTCGACCGGTGGTTGGACGAGGCGGGACCGAGCGCCGCGGAGCTGCGTTGGGCCTCGCGTGCGCTCCGACGGACCGCCGAGCGCGCCGGCGACGTCGCCGAGGTCGGGCTCCGGCGGGCGGTCCGGTCCGGCGAGCCGGTACGCGACGCGGAGTAGGGGTGCGACCGCGGAACGCGCCGCTCCGGCAAGCGCAACGACTGTAAGCCCGCGGAGCGACCGTCGTCGTATGACCGTTTGCGAGGCGCCGGGGAAGGTGTACCTCTTCGGCGAACACGCCGTCGTCTACGGCGAGCCGGCCGTGCCGGCGGCCATCGAGCGACGCGCCGCGGTGACCGCCGAGCCGCGCGAGGACGACCACGTGCGCGTCGAGGCGGAGGACCTCTCCTTGGACGGGTTCACCGTGGAGTACTCCGGGGGGACGAGCGACCGTCCGGACGTGGACGTGCCGACGCCGCTCGTCGAGGCCGCGATGGGGTACGTCGACGCCGCCGTCGAGCAGGCGCGGGACGCGGCCGACGCCCCCGACGCCGGCTTCGACATCACCGTGGAGAGCGACATCCCGCTGGGCGCGGGGCTGGGGTCGTCCGCGGCGGTGGTCGTGGCCGGCATCGACGCCGCGACGCGCGCGCTCGGCGAGCCGCTCGACCGCCGAGAACTCGCCGAGCGGGCGTATCAGGCCGAGTTCGAGGTCCAGGACGGGCAGGCCTCCAGGGCGGACACCTTCTGTTCGACGATGGGCGGCGCGGTCCGGGTCGAGGGCGACGACTGCGAGCCGATCGACGCCCCCAACCTCCCGTTCGTCGTCGGCTTCGACGGCGGCGCGGGCGACACGGGCGAGCTGGTCGCCGGCGTCCGCGCGCTCCGCGCGGAACACGAGTTCGCGGCCGACACCGTCGAGTCCGTCGGCGACCTGGTCCGGGAGGGCGAGCGGCTCCTCGCCGACGCCGACCCCGGGAGCGAGCCCGACCCGGAGCTGCTCGCGGCGCTCGGCGAGCTGATGGACTTCAACCACGGGCTGCTCGCGGCGCTGGGGGTCTCCGCCCGGTCGCTCGACGCCATGGTGTGGGCCGCGCGGGACGCGGGCGCGCACGGCGCGAAGCTCACCGGCGCGGGCGGCGGCGGCTGTATCGTCGCGCTCGACGAGAGCGACGCGACGGAGACCGCGCTCTCGTTCACCCAGGGCTGCGAGGAGGCGTTCCGCGCCGAGCTGGCGACCGAGGGCGTCCGGGTGGTGGAGCCGTGACGGGCCCCGGCGCGGCGGGCGACGGCGCGGACGGCGCTGCGGACCCCGCCGCCGGCGTGCCGCCGGTCGTCCTCAAGCTCGGCGGGAGCCTGATCACCGAGAAGGACCGGCCCGAGACCCTCGACGGCGACGCGCTCGACGCCGCCTGCGACGCGGTGGCCGACGCGCTCGCGGCGGGCGACGTCGACCGGCTCGCGGTCGTCCACGGCGGCGGGAGCTTCGGGCACCACCACGCCAGCGAACGCGGCGTGTCGACGACGGCGGGCACGCGCGACGCGGACGCGGTGGCGGCGGTCCACGGCGCGATGAAGCGGCTGAACGCGCACGTGTTGGACCGGCTCCGCGAGCGGGGCGTGCCCGCGGTGCCCGTTCACCCGCTGTCGCTCGCGGCGCGGACGGCGGGGACGGGCGGCGGGCTCGACCTCCCGCTCGGGTCGACGGCGACGCTGCTCGGCGAGGGGTTCGTCCCGGTTCTCCACGGTGACGGGGTGGCGACGGCGGGCGACGGGGTGACGGTCGTCTCGGGCGACGAGCTGGTCGTCGAGCTCGCCGCGGGGCTCGGCGCGCGCCGGGTCGGCGTCTGCTCGACGGTCCCTGGCGTCCTCGACGGCGACGGCGACGTGATCGACGCGATCGACGCGTTCGAGGCGGTCGCGGACGCGCTCGGCGCGAGCGACGCCACCGACGTGTCGGGGGGGATGGCCGCGAAGGTGCGCGAGCTGCTCGCGCTCGACGCGCCGGCGCACGTGTTCGGCGCGGAGGGGCTGGCGCCGTTCCTGCGCGGGGAGGACGCCGGGACCCGGATCGACTGACCGGTCGACCGCGGTCGCGCCGGGAACGGCGGCGCGCCCGGGTACAGAACCCTTATTCGACCCACGGCCCTCCCCTCGGGCATGAACGAATCGGACGTGCGGGAGCGGCTCGCGGACGTGCGCGACCCGGACCTCGGCGGCGACATCGTCTCGCTCGGGCTGGTGAACGACGTCGCGGTCGAGGACGGGACGGCCCGCGTCTCGCTCGCGCTCGGCGCCCCCTTCTCGCCGACCGAGTCGGCGATCGCCGACGACGTGCGGGACGCGCTCGCGGACACCGGCCTCGACGTGGAGCTGTCGGCGTCGATCCCCGACGAACTCTCGGCCGACGAGCAGGTCCTGCCGGGCGTCCAGAACGTGATCGCGGTCGCCTCGGGGAAGGGCGGCGTCGGGAAGTCGACCGTCGCGGTGAACCTCGCGGCCGGGCTCTCGGCGCTCGGCGCCCGCGTCGGCCTGTTCGACGCCGACGTATACGGGCCGAACGTGCCGCGGATGGTGTCGGCGGAACAGCGGCCGGAGACGGACGGCGAGACGATCGTTCCCCCCGAGCGGTTCGGGGTGAAGCTGATGAGCATGGACTTCCTCACGGGCGAGGACGACCCCGTCATCTGGCGCGGCCCGATGGTCCACAAGATCATCACCCAACTCGTCGAGGACGTGGAGTGGGGCGACCTCGACTACCTCGTGATGGACCTCCCGCCGGGCACCGGCGACACGCAGCTCACCATCCTCCAGACGCTGCCGCTGACGGGGGCGGTGATCGTCACGACGCCGCAGGACGTGGCGCTCGACGACGCGGTGAAAGGGCTCCGGATGTTCGGCAAACACGACACGAACGTCCTCGGCATCGCGGAGAACATGGCCGGCTTCCGCTGTCCCGACTGCGGCGGGTTCCACGAGATATTCGGCTCCGGCGGCGGGAAGGGGCTCGCGCAGGAGCACGACCTCCCGTTCCTCGGCGGGATCCCGCTCGACCCCGACGTGCGCACCGGCGGCGACGACGGCGAGCCGGTCGTCTTGGAGGACGGCGAGACCGCGGACGCGTTCAAGGTGCTCGTCGAGAACGTCGCGAACAACGCCGGCGTCGTGCGCCGCCGCGGGGTGAGCGAGGGCCGATGACCGACGCGGCGGACGGCGAGACGACCGACGCGGGCGAGGGCGCCCCCGACGCCGAGGGAAGCGGCGGCGCGGACGACGGGGCCGCGAGCGGCGACGACCGCGAGGACCCCCTCGCGGCCGCGGGGGTCGACCCGGTCGTGCCGGACGACGCCGGAGGCGGCGAGTTCGCCGCGGACGAGGAGGTCCGCGAGTTCCTCCGCGAGGTCGCCGAGGACGTGCGCGGGGACAGCTCCGAGAGCAAGCAGCTCTCGGCGATCATCTACCGGGTCTCGGACCTGTACGACTCGGGCGAGGAGACCTCGCCCGAGGAGATATACCTCAACGTCCGGCACATCATGCGGATCAAGTCGGAAGGCGGGCTGCGTCGCTGAGCCGCCCGGGCCCGCGGTCGGCGGTCGGTGCCCGCTCTCCTCCGCCGGTTAGTCGTCCGAACGGCCCGCCGCGGGGTCGATCGGCCCCTCGTCGAGCGGGGTCGCGTCGTCGGCGATCCCCGCGAGGCCGAGGCGGGCGAGCGTCTCGGGCGTCGGGAGCCCGCGCTCGCCCCATCCCCGCGCGGCGTAGTAGCGGTCCAGCAGGCGGTCGAAGGCGTCGGCGTCGACCCCGGGCGTCCCGTCCGCGGCCGGCGTGCGGAGCGGCTCGGGGAGCGCGTCGTCCGCGCGGTCGAGCCCCTCGCGGGCGTTGAACAGCCGCGTGAGCGTCCAGATCCGCTCGCCGGTCCTCGCGAGCGCGTCGACAGGGTCGTCCGCGGCGTCGTCGCCGCGCGCGGCGGGGTCGACCGCGGGGTGGTCGACCGCCGCGAGCCACTCCGCGCCGAGGTCGGCCCCGACCGCCTCGCCGACGAAGTCGTCGACGACGAGGCTCCACAGCACGGAGCGGGCGTTCTGCTCGCCGACCACGTCTCGCACCTGATCGGCGGGAGAGCGGTCGGGGCGGGCGAGCGGTTCGGTGTCCTGCGGCCGCGCGCGGCGGTGGCACGCGCCGCGGTCGCTCGTCGCGTACGCGAGCGCGACCCCGACGGCGGCGCGGGGGTCGAACCCCGGCAGCGCCATCGACTTCACCGTGGGCACGAGGTCCGCGCCGCCGAACCGGTCGACGGCGGCGTCGATCCCGTCGGCGAGCGCGTCCGGCAGATCCGGGTCGACGGCGAGACCGCGCACCGGCTCGCGGGCCGCGATCGACTCCAGCAGCCGCTCCGCGCCGTCGGCGTCGCCGAACGAGACGGGACAGTCGACGACCCCCGCCTCGCCCGCGCGGACCGCCCACGCGACCGCGTTGCCCGCGCCGATCACGTCGAGGCCGAGCCGGTCGCAGACCCCGCAGAGCGCCACGACGCGGTCGAAGTCGTCGATTCCGAGGCCGGCGCCGAGCGTGATCGGCGCCGCGCCGCGCGGGACCACCTCGCCGTCCGGGGTGTCGATCCGGAAGCCGCCGGGGACGGTCTGATCTTCGCCCTCGCGTCCCGTCGCGCGCTCCAGCGCGGCCTCGACACCGATGTCGTCGGCGCCGTCGAAGCCGGTCGCCGTCCACCCCTCCGCCGCGAGGATCCCCACCTCGTCGGCGTAGTCGACCGTCTCGACCGTCTCGCCAGCGGCCTGCCACTCGCCGGTCGGGTCGCGGCCGTACGCCGCTGCGTCGCGGTCGCGGAGCGCGGTGAGGTCGTCCGGGACAGCCGGAGGCGAGCCGCGGGCGACGACCGCCTTCAGCCGCTTCGATCCCATCACCGCGCCGGCGCCGCCGCGGCCGGCCTGGTGGTCGCCGCCGTCGCTCGCGACCGTCGCGTAGGCCGCCTCGCGCTCGCCCGCCGGGCCGACGCAGGCGACGCCGGCGTCCGGGAACCGCGCGGCCGTCTCGGCGGCGTCGTCGCCCCACGCGTCGCTCGGCTCGATCCGTGCGCGACCCCCCTCGACCTCGACCCGGACCGGACGGTCCGCGGCGCCCGTCACGAGCAGGCCGAGACAGTCGCCGAGCGACCCCGCGAGGCGGTCGGCGAAGTCGCCGCCGGCGTACGAGTCGAGGAAGCCGCCGGTGAGCGGCGACTTCGTCACGGCGGCGTAGCGCGTCTCGCCAGGGAGGTAGCCCGCGAGCGGCCCGACGAAGAGCGCGAGGGCGTTCCCCGGGGCGGTCGGGTCGGTCCCCGGAGACAGCTCCTCGTAGAGGTAGCGCGCCCCCAGCCCCTTCCCGCCGACGTAGTCGCGTCGCCACCCCTCGGGGACGCGCTCTCGGACTGTCTCGCCCGCGTCGAGGTCGACCCGGAGGACGTGGGTTCGGCTCCGACTCATTCAGGCGCTCTGCGCGGCGGAGACGTATCAATCTGTTCGCCGCGCGGGGTGGGACCCGCCCGACCGCCTCCCGCTAGCCCCACCGTTAGAGTGACCCCGGCGGCGGCCGAACGGCCGGTCATGGACCTGACGACCGCGCTCGACGCCCGCGACGCGACCGTCTGCGTCGTCGGCGCGGGCGGCAAGAAGTCGACGCTGTTCGCGCTCGCCGACCGACTCGACCGGGCGGTCGTGACCGCGAGCGTCCGGATACCGATCTTCGACGACCGCGTCGCCGCGGTGCGCGTGACCGAGGACCCCGTGGCCGCGCTCGACGAGGTCGGAGAGGGGGACTGGCCGCTGGGGCTGGTCCCCGAGCGCGATCGGTCGGACCGATACCTCGGGTACGACACCGCGACCGTCGCGGAGGTCGCCGACGCCGCGCCCGGCGCGACGCTCGTGAAGGCCGACGGGGCGCGCCTCCGTGAGTTCAAGGCCCCCGGCGAGCGCGAGCCGCAGATCCCGTCGAACGCGGACGTCGTCGTCCCGATCGCGAGCGCGCACGTCGTCGGCGAGCCGCTCACCGACGACCTCGTCCACCGGCCGGAGGAGGTCGCCGCGATCACCGGCCGCGAGACGGGCGACGAGATCCGCCCGGCCGACGTGGCGACCGTCCTCGCGAGCCCGGCCGGCGGGCTGAAGGGCGCGCCGAGCGGCGCGACCGCGATCCCGGTCGTGAACAAGGTCGACGACGACGCGGACGCCGCCGCGGCGCGGGCGGTCGCCGGAGAGATCCTCCACCGCGCCGACGTGCCGCGCGTCCTCCTCACGCGCCTGATCGCGGACGACCCGGTCGTCGAGGTCGTCGAGTAACGCTACGGACTCCCTCCGGAGACCTCCTCGAACGACCGCCACAGCGCCCGGTACAGCGTCCACGCGTCGACGCCGGTCCGGGACATCACGGCCCGGCAGGCGTCGTCGAACCCCCGGTAGTCGGCCGCCGACGGCGGGTCCGGATAGTCGCCGTCGAGCTCGCCGGTCGCGGCCAGCACCGCCCAGGTCCGGCGGTCGATCGCGACGAACCGCGAGGGCGCGAGGAACTGACAGAAGGCGGACGCGACCGCGACGTCGACGCCGTCGAGCGCGGTGAGCGCCGAGAGGGCGGCGTCGAGGTCGCAGTCCTCGTCGGCCGGAGCGTCGAGGTCGCGCCCCTCGTCGGCGTGTGCGTCTCCCTCGGGGTCCCCGGCGCCGAGGGCGTCGACGGCGGCGTCGAGCGCGTCGATCACGTCGCCGAAGTCGTTGTCGCGGAAGGCGTCCTCGCGCTCTCGTCGCTCCCGGTCCGGATACTCGCCGAGGTACCGCCGGAAGTACCACCGGACGATCCACTGGGCGTCGCGGCGCCCGTACTCGTCGCCCGCGAACGTCTTCGGGACCGTCTCGACGTGCTGGCGCTCCACGTCGTACAGCGGCTCCGTCTCCGCGTACGCCCGGGCGCGGTCCCGGACGGTCGACTCGCTCAGGTCCATCGCCTCGCGGTACGGCGGTGAGACGGATGAACGTTCTCTAATCCACCCGATCGATCATTTCATACAGACGTGGTCATTGGTATCATACATGACAGACGCGCGCATCCCGGTCACCGTCCTCAGCGGTTACCTCGGCGCCGGGAAGACGACGCTCGTGAACCACCTCCTCTCGAACCCGGGGGGCCGGCGGCTCGCCGTCATCTTGAACGACATGGGCGAGGTGAACGTCGACGCCGAGAAGATCGCCCGCGAGAACGACGAGGAGGGGGTCGTCGACCTCTCGAACGGCTGTATCTGCTGTCGGCTCCAGGACGACCTCCTCTCGGAGGCCGCGGCGCTGGCCGACTCCCGGGAGTTCGACTACCTCCTCGTGGAGTCGTCGGGCATCTCGGAGCCGGTACCGGTCGCGCGGGCGTTCACGGAGGGGACCGACGACAGCGACGTCGATCCGCGGGAGCGGTTCCGGCTGGACACGATGGTGACCGTCCTCGACGCGTACGGTTTCTGGAAGGAGTTCGACGCGGGCGAGACGCTGCCGGGGGGCGCACAGCCGGAGACGGACCGCCCGCTCGCGGACGTGCTCGTCGAGGGGATCGAGTTCTGCGACGTCCTCCTCGTGAACAAGACCGACATGGTCCCCGACGACGTGCTCGACCGGATCGAGTCGGTCGCGGAGCGGCTGGGACCGAGGGCGAAGCGGATCCGGACCACCTACTCCGCGGTCGACCCGGACGAGGTGCTCGACACCGGCCGGTTCGACTTCGCGGCGGCGAAGGGGTCGGCGGGCTGGAAGCGCGCCATCGCCGACGAGGAGGCGGACGGCCATGGCCACGACGGGGACGGAGGAGGAGGTCATCACGGTGACGGAGGCGGCCACGACCACGTCCACTCCGAGGGCGCCGCCGCGGCCCACGGGGTCGGATCGTTCGTCTACCGGTCGAGCGACCCCCTCGACCCGGGCGCGCTCGCCGAGTGGCTCGACGACTGGGACGGGTCGATCGTCCGGGCGAAGGGCGTGGTCCGCGTCGCCGGCACCGACGAGGTGATCGGCGTGAGCCAGGCCGGCCCGTCGGTCCAGGCCGGACCGATCGGCGAGTGGGGCCCCGACGACGACCGGCGGACGCGGCTGGTGTTCATCGGCGAGGACCTCCACGAGGAACGGATCCGAGAGGAGTTGGGCGGGCTCGTGGCGGACGAGGGCGAGGCGACGGCGGACCCCGACGCGGTGTTCCCGATTTAGATCCCCAGTTCGCTCCGGAGGTCGTCCCACTCGTCGTGGAACCCGTGGGTCGACTCCGTCTCCGCGCCGACCGCCGACTGGTACGTCTCGTCGTACTTCAGGAGCTCCCCCCACCCGTCGTGGAATGCCCAGTTACAGTACTGACACATGGCCGTCACCACGTCCCGGAGTAGCATACCCGTTTCGCCGGGCGGGACCAGTCGCCGCCCTCTGCGGCGCGTCTCGCGCGCGGGTCGTCGACAGTCTGAACCGTGGTGAGTGCGTACGTGACTCAGGCGCGAGGCGACCCGAGCCGACGGAGCATCAAATGCCGACCTACAGACGCGGCGGCCACGTCCGCGGCGACGACGACAGAGTGGAACGGGAGTGCGACCTCTGCGACTGGCACTGCGTGGCGGACTCGTATCCGGCGCTCGTCCGGGAGTACCAGGCGCACCTCCGGAGCGACCACCCGAAGGCGTGGCTCAGGGCGTGACGGCGGGCGCGGAAAAATAGCGGTTCTCGGGGCGCGACGCGTTCGGTCTCAGGGCTCTAACAGGACCTTCGTGACGCCCTCCTCGCGGGCGTCGAACGCCTCGTACATCTCCGGCGCGTCCTCGAGGTCGACCCGGTGGGAGACGACCCAGCTCGGGTCGGCGCGGCCCTCGATGATCATGTCGCGCAGGTACCGGTTGTACTCCTTCACGTTACACTGGCCGGTGCCGCACTTGAGCCCCTTCTCGAAGAACTTCCCGAAGTCGATGCCGAGCCGCCCCTGCGCGGCCATGTCGTCGGGCGCACCGGGGTCCTCCGGGACGTACAGGCCGGGAATCCCCAGTTCGCCGGTCGGCCGGACCACCCGTATCAGGTTGTTGATCACGACTGCGGGATTCTCCTTGGCCGGCTGGTAGGAGTAGTCCTCGGTCTCAGTGTCGACGTCGTCGGGGTCCGTCGCCTGGTAGCCGACTGCGTCGACCCCCTTGTCGACCATGCCGCCGTGCTCCTCGATGATCTGGTCGACGGGGTCGCCCTCCGAGAAGTCGATGGCGTGGGCGTCGCAGTGCTCCTCCGCGAGCTCCAGTCGGCTCGGCACCTGATCGACGACGTAAATCTCGGCCGCGCCCTTGATCTTCGCGCTGTAAGCGGCCATCAGCCCGACGGGGCCAGCGCCGAAGATGGCGACCGACTCGCCGGGCTGGAGGTTCGCCAGTTCGGTGCCGTGCCAGCCCGTCGGGAAGATGTCCGCGAGCAGCGAGAACGCGTCCTCGTGTTCGCGCCCCTCGGGGAGCTTCAGGGCGTTGTGGTCTGCGTACGGGACGCGCAGCTTCTCGGCCTGTCCGCCCGGGTACGGGCCCATGGCGACGTAGCCGTACGCGCCGCCCGCGAAGCCGGGATTGACGTTAGTACAGAAGCCGGTATACCCCTCCTCGCAGTTCTGACAGAAGCCGCAGGAGACGTTGAACGGCATGACGACGCGGTCGCCCTCCTCCAGCGTCGATACGGCGTCGCCCACCTCGCTGACGATCCCCATGTTCTCGTGACCGAACACGATCCCCTCTTCGGCCGCGGTCCGCCCCTCGTACATGTGGAGGTCCGACCCGCAGATACAGGAGGTCGTGATGTCGACCACGACGTCGTTCGGGTGTTCGATCTCCGGTTCGTCCACGTCCTCGACGGCCACCTCGTACGGGCCTTGATAAACAACTGCTCTCATGTTGATCCCAATTGTAACGTGTTAACAATCCGTAGTAAATGTTTTTCCATAATAATTACGCTTAACAATTTTGAAACGACTGATGTTAACTAGGGACGCGCAGAGGCCGACGGCGCGGCGACCGGACTCCGCGCGTTCGGCGACGCTGGGGCTCCAGACCACCGATACACTCATGGACGACGACGATAGATCGTGTGGTATGAACACACACGGGGACGGTGAGACGGATGTCCAGTGAACCGGACGACGCGGTGAAGACGATCTGCCCGTACTGCGGCGTGGGGTGCGGGATCCGCGTGCTCGAAGGCGACGAGCCGGGCGAGATGCGCTTTATGCCGTGGGGCGACGCGCCGGTGAACGAGGGGAGCGTCTGTATCAAGGGCGGCGCGGCGACGCAGGTCGTCGACCACGAGGACCGGCTGACCGAGCCGCTGATCAAGGAAAACGGCGAGTTCCGCGAGGCGACCTGGGAGGAGGCGCTCGGCCGCGTCGTCGACGAGATGAGGTCGATCCGCGAGGAGCACGGCCCGGACGGGATGGGATTCTTCGGCTCCTCGAAGACGTTCAACGAGGAGAACTACCTCATCCAGAAGCTGGCGCGCCGGTACGGCACCAACCAGGTGGACAACTGTACGCGGATGTGTCACGCCTCCACCGTCTGGGCGCTGCGCACCAGCCTGGGCATGGGCGCGATGACGAACAGCATGGCCGACCTAGAGGACGCGACGGACGTGCTGTGGATCCAGGGCGCGAACCCCGGCGAGCAGCACCCGATCGCCAACAGCCAGTACTTCCGGCAGGCCGTCCTGGAGGGCGCGACCGTCATCCAGGTCGACCCGCACGCGAACAAGACCACCCGGTCGTTCGAGATCGACGAGACCGACCGGCACATGCACCTCCAGCTGAAGCCCGGCACCGACATCCCGCTCCTGAACGTCGTCCTCAAGACGATCCTGGAGCGCCACGAGGCGGAGCCTGACGCGGGCTGGATCGACGAGGCGTTCGTCGAGGAGCGCACGAAGGGGATCGACCACCTGAAGGAGACGCTGGCGGACTTCGACGTGGAGGCGGCCGCCGAGGAGTGCGGCGTCCCGCTGGCGGACATCGAACTCGCCGCCGAGAAGTACGCGATGGCGAACGACGCCGCCATCTTCACCGGGATGGGGATGAGCCAGCACACCTGCGGCGTCGACAATGTCCAGAACGAGATCAACCTCGCGCTGGTCACGGGGAACCTGGGCCGGCCCGGCACCGGCGTCAACCCCCTGCGCGGGCAGAACAACGTCCAGGGCACCTGCGACGTGGGCGCGATGCCGAACGTCCTCCCGGGGTACCAGCTCGTCGACGACGACGAGGCGCGCGAGAGCGTCGAGGAGGTGTGGGGCTTCGAGGTCCCCGAAGCGCCCGGGCTGACGAACGTCGAGATCTCCCACGCGATCGGCGACACCGTCCACGGGCTCTACGTCATGGGCGAGAACCCGATCATGAGCGAGCCCGACGGCAACGAGACGGAGCGGCGGTTCCGCGAGGAGCTCGGCTTCATGGTGGTCCAGGACATCTTCATGACCGAGACCGCCGAGCTCGCGGACGTGGTGCTCCCGGCGACGACGTGGGCCGAGCGCGACGGCACCGTCACCAACACCGACCGGCGCGTCCAGCGCATGCGCGGCGTCCACAAGGTCCACGAGAACACGCGCCACGACCTCGACATCCTCTGTGAGGTCGGCACGCGGCTGTTTGACGGCGACGAGTTCGACTTCGAGGGGCCCGAGGACGTGTTCGAGGAGCTGCGCGAGGTGTGCCCGATCATGCACGGGATGACCTACGACGCGCTCGGCGAGACCGGGATCCACTGGCCCTGCTACGAGGAGGGCGACGAGGGCGACTCGTTCCTCTACGCGGACTCGTTCGAGACCGACGACGGCCTCGGCCGCATCGAGGGCGTCGTCCACCAGGAGCCGAAGGAGACCCCCGACGAGGAGTACCCGCTCGTGTTGACCACCGCGCGGCTCGAAGAGCACTACAACACCGGGACGATGAGCCGGCGGTCGCCGACGCTCTCGAAGCAGCACCCGGAGAACTTCGTCGACGTCCACCCGAACGACGCCGAGCGGTACGGCATCGAGGACGGCGACCACGTGACGCTGAAGTCCCGGCGCGGCGAGATCACCGTCCGCGCGGACGTGACCGAGGACATCAAGGAGGGCGTCGTCTGGACCACGCCGCACTTCGCGGCCGCCTCCGCGAACCGACTCACCAACGACGTGCTCGACGAGCGCGCCAAGATTCCGGAGTACAAGGCCGCCTCGGCGGAGATAGAGGTCGACATCGAGCCCGCGGGCGACGGCGCCGCGTCCGCCGACGACTGAGCGGGGTCGGAGTTTTCAGACCCGCTCTTCCAGCACCGTCTCGTCGCCGTGTCGGACGACGACGCGTTCCGGCACGGGCGCCTCGGGGAACGGGACGGCGACCGAGTACGGGTGGGGTTCGGCGACGTCCGAACAGCGGTCGACGTCCGAATCGGGGTCGTCCTCGGCGACGATCCGGAGGCGGAGCGTCCCCTCGTCGAGCGCGGCCTCAAACAGCGTGACGCGGTAGCAGCTCCGGGGGCCGTCGAGGAGCGAGCCCGCCACGACCAGCCGCGGCGGGTCTTCGTCGAGGCGGCGGCGGACCTCGGCGACGTCGTTCCCGCCGCCGGAAGCGTCGATCTCCCCGTCGTGCTCGCGCCGGAACGTCACGTCGGCGCCGTCGATTTCGGTGGGGTCGTCGGTCCACGGCGGCGTGGGACAACCCGCGACGGAGGCGGTCGAAGCGGCGGCCGCGGACGCGAGGAGGGCTCTGCGGCGCATACCGGGGGCGACGCGGAGCGCCGTGAAGTGTCTTGTGCGCCGGTCGGGATGGGGCGGAGCCGCGCGAAGCGCGGCCGACCGCCACCGCCGCATCCGAAACCACTATCCCCGATCCGGCGAACCTCAACACATGGACTGGCCACACGACCCCGACGGCGAGCAGGGGAGCGAGGGCATGCGGCAGTACGGCCACGCCGTGCTCGCGAAGAAGATCGACGAGGAGGAGGACTTCCCGCTGACGGCGGCGGAGTACGTCGAGCAGTACGGCGACCACCCTATCCGGATCGACTTCGAGACGGTCGTCTCCGTCGAGGAGATCTTCGAGCACGTCGAGAAGGAGGAGTTCGCGGACTTCGTCGAGTTCCACCAGGAGCTCGGCCGCGCGATGCGCGAGAACGGCTACTGGTTCTACGAGGGCGCCGAGCAGTTCGTCGACGGCAGCGCTTGATACGGATTTTCCGAGTCCGCTGTCGTTCTTTTTGAGTAGTCGCCGGTCGGTCGTTGATAAATAGCTGGCAGTAGATCGGCGGCGAACGCCTCCCGGCTGCCCATTTGAGTCCCGCCCCGCTCCGCACCGCAATCGCGCCTCACACCTCCCCAGCCTCGCGGTTCGCGCTCTTCGAGCGCTCACCGCGTCCCTCGCGCGTGCTCCTCGCGGCCTCCGCTTCGCTCCGGGCGCTCGCCGGCACGCGCCACCGCAGTTCGGTTATAAGTGTCGCAGCCGTCGTTCGGATCTCGTCGGACGGAATCGGCGCGGTCGAGTCGATCGCCCGGTCGACCCTCGACTCTTTTAACAACTCCCGGGGCGAGCGACCCATCATGGACCACGAGCGGATCGCCGTCCTCGCCCACGAGAAGTTCCCCGACCGCGCGAAGACCGCGCTCGGCGTGTTACGCTACGGCGACCAGGAGGTGTGCGCCGTCCTCGACCGCGACAGCGCCGGCGACCGCGTGGCGGACCACGTCGCCGACGTCTCCGACGCGCCGATCGTCTCGTCGTTCGCGGAGGCGCACGACGCGGCCGAAGGGGACCTCGACGCGCTGTACATCGGCATCGCGCCGATCGGCGGCGGCTTCGACGAGTCGTGGCGCGCGGACGTCGAGGCCGCGGTCGAGGCCGGCTGCGACGTGGTGAGCGGCCTCCACTACTTCCTGAACGAGGACGAGGACCTGGCCGCGCTGGCCGCCGAGCACGGCGTCGACCTGATCGACGTGCGGAGGCCCGACGACGACCTCAGCGTGGCGACCGGGGCGTCCGGCGACGTGGACGCCGACGTGGTGCTCACGGTCGGGACCGACTGCTCGGTCGGGAAGATGACCGCCTCGCTGGAGATCGTCGCCGCCGCCCGCAAGCGCGGCATCGACGCCGCGTTCGTCCCCACCGGGCAGACCGGGATCATGATCGCCGGCTGGGGGAACCCCATCGACCGCGTCGTCTCCGACTTCACCGCGGGCGCCGTCGAGGAGATGCTCGTCGCGGTCGGCGACGACCACGACCTGCTCGTCGTCGAGGGACAGGGGAGCATCGTCCACCCCGCCTACTCGGCCGTCACCTGCGGCATCCTCCACGGGTCGATGGCGGACGGCCTCGTCCTGTGTCACGCCGCGGGCCGCGAGGTCGTCCACGGCTACGAGTCGTTCGACCTCCCGCCGCTGGCCGACTACGTCGACCTCTACGAGGACCTCGCGGCGCCCGTCCGCGAGACCGCGGTCGTCGCCGGCGCGCTCAACACGAAGGACGTGAGCGACGACGCGGCCGCCGCCGAGGCCGTGACCGAGTTCGGCGACGCGGTCGGCGTCCCGGCCGCCGACCCCGTCCGCGACGGCGCGGAGCGAATCGTGGACGGAATCGTCGACGCGGGGGTCGGCGGCCGATGAGCCTCGACGCCGAGTTCGAACGGGTCTCGCTGCCGCTCGACGACCCGTTCACCATCGCGCGCGGGACGCAGACCGAGGCGGAGAACGTGGTCGTGCGGATCACGGACGACGCGGGGATGAGCGGGGTCGGCGGGGCTGCGCCGTCGGCGCACTACGGCGAGACGGCCGACACCGTGACGGCGGTGCTGCCGGCCCTCCTCGACGCGGTCGAGCGCGTCGGCGACCCCCACGCGGTCCGCGAGATCGAGGCCGAGCTCCGGCAGGTGGTGAACGGCAACCCCGCCGCCCGCTGCGCCGTCTCGATCGCCGTCCACGACCTGGCGGCGAAGCGGCTCGGCGTCCCGCTCTACCGCCTGTGGGGCCTCGACCCGAGCGACGCGCCGAAGACCTCGTTCACGGTCGGGCTCGACGAGACAGAACGCGTGCGCGAGAAGGCGGCAGACGCCGTCGCGGCCGGGTACGACGTGTTGAAGATCAAGCTCGGCACGGACCGCGACCGCAAGCTTATCGACGCGGTCCGCGACGCCGCGCCCGACGCCCGGCTCCGCGTCGACGCCAACGAGGCCTGGACGCCGAAGGAGGCGGTCGCGAAGAGCGCGTGGCTCGCCGACCGCGACGTGGAGTTCGTCGAGCAGCCGGTCCCCGCCGAGAACCCCGAGGGGCTCCGCTACGTCTACGAGCGGTCCGAACTCCCGGTCGCCGCCGACGAGTCCTGCGTCACCGCGGCGGACGTGCCCGCGATCGCCGACCGCTGCGACATCGCGAACCTGAAGCTGATGAAGGCCGGCGGCCTCCCGGAGGCCCGGCGACTGATCGCCGCCGCGCGGGCCCACGGCCTCGAGGTGATGTGCGGCTGTATGATCGAGGCGAACGCGTCCATCGCGGCCGCCGCGCAGCTCGCGCCGCTCCTCGATTACGCCGACCTCGACGGATCGCTGCTGCTCGCCGAGGACCCGTACGCGGGCGTCGACCTCGCTGACGGCGAGATCCGACTCGCGGACCAGAACCGCGCGGGGACCGGCGCGCGCCTGGCCTCGGACTGAACGGCTCGGAAACGAGAACCGAGAGGCGGGGACCGCGGGGACCGACCGCGGGTGGGACGGGACCTCAGTTCCGCTGCTCGTCCGCGTCGGACTCCGACTCCTCTAGCTCGACGTCGAGCTCCTCGTCGAGGTTTGCGCTCGAATCGCCGTCGAGATCGCTCTCTAACTCGTCCGCGTCGATCTCCGACTCGATGTCCGCCAGTTCGGCGTCGACGTCCTCGTCGCTGACGGCGTCGCCGTCGTCGGCCGATTCACTCTTCCCGAGCTCGCCCTTGAGCGTCTCCAGCTCGGCGTCGACCTCGCTGTCCGTCGAGAGGCCCTCCAGCTCGCGGTCGATGCTGTCCTTGTCGGAGAGCGCGTCCTCGAAGGCGCCGGAGTCCTCCAGCTCGTCCATCGCCTCGGCGCGCGCCTCCATCTCCTCGGTGCGCTCCTCGGCGCGCTCGATGGAGCGGCTCACGTCCTCCATCTCGTCGCCGACGCCCGTCATGGCCTCGGAGACGCGGGAGGAGGCCTCGGCCGCCTCGTAGCGCGCCTTCATCGTCTCCTTCTTCGTGCGGAACTCCTCGATGCGGTTCTGGAGCTTGTTCTTCTTCTCGACGAGCTGCTCCTGGGTGTTGTTCAGCTCGGCGATCTGGCCCTCCAGCTCCTCGATCTGGTTCATCTTCGACTTCTTCTTCTCGAGGGCCTTCCGCGCGAGGTCGTCGCGGTCCTGCTGGACCGCCTCGCGGGCCTGGCGGTTGTGCTTCTCGACGTTCTCCTCAAGCTTGCGCTTTTGAATCTCCAGGCGCTTCTTCTGGGTCGTCAGGTCGGCGATCCCCTGCTTGACGTCCTGGAGCTCGTCGCGCATCTGTTCGTAGGAGTAGTCGAGCGACTCCGTCGGGTCTTCGGCCCGGTTGAGGAGGGCGTTCACCTTCGAGCGGACGACGTAGGAGGCGCGCGAGAGGATTCCCATATCCCGTCATACGCGTTCCACCCGTTAAAACCTCATGCGGTTCGCGGCGGAGCGACGCGGTGCGGGGCGGAAACGCACGGTCACGGAGACGGCCGCGCGGCCGCCGGTCGACCGGACGAGGCCCCGCCCGGCGGCGCCCCCTGAACACTTATCGGGGGCGTCGGTGTAGGCCCGCGCATGGACATCGGCGTGCTGACCGTCCCCCTCGGCGGCGAACCGATCGAAGACGCGGCCGCGTACCTCGACGGCCTCGGCGTCGACGCCGTCGAACTCGGCGTCGGCGGCTGGCCCGGCGAGGACCACGCGGACCGCGAGCGGCTCCTCGGCGACGGGGAGGCGCGCGACGAGCTGCGCGGCCTGCTCGACGGGCACGGGCTCCGGATCTCCGCGCTGGCGACGCACAACAACCCGCTCCACCCCGACGAGGAGCGGGCCGCGGCGGCCGACCGCGAACTGCGCGAGGCGATCGAGCTGGCCGACCTGCTCGGCGTCGAAACGGTGACCTGCTTCTCCGGGCTCCCCGCGGGCGCGCCAGGCGACTCGACGCCGAACTGGGTGACCGCGCCGTGGCCGACCGAGCACGCCGACGCGCTCGACTACCAGTGGGACGAGGTGGCGGTCCCGTACTGGCGCGACCTGGCGAAACACGCCGCGCATCACGGCGTCGACGTGGCGGTCGAGATGCACCCGAACATGCTGGTGTACGAGCCGACCGGAATGGTCGCGCTGCGCGAGGCCACCAACGAGCGGATCGGCGCCAACTTCGACCCCTCGCACCTCTACTGGCAGGGGATCGACGTGACGGAGGCGATCCGGTTCCTAGGCGAGCGCGACGCGATCCACCACGTCCACGCGAAGGACACGCGGGTGTACGAGGCCAACTCGCGCGTGAAGGGCGTCCTCGACACGACGGGCTACGCCGAGGAGGCCGACCGCTCGTGGCTGTTTCGCTCGATCGGCTACGGGCACGGCGAGGAGCACTGGAAGGACGTGGTCTCGACGCTCCGGATCGTCGGCTACGAGGGCGCGCTGTCGATCGAACACGAGGACTCGCTCACCTCGGCGCGCGAGGGGTTAGAGAAGGCGGTCGACGTGCTCGACCGCGCGGTCTTCGAGACGGAACCCGGCGAGGCGTACTGGGCGGAGTGAGGCGGCGACCGAGGAATCCACGACAATGACCGACGAACCACTGCGGATCGGCGTACTGGGGTATCGATTCATGGGCAAGGCGCACGCGAACGCGCTGGCGCGGCTCCCGATGTTCTTCCCGGAGGCGCCCGAAGTCGAGCGGCACGCGCTCGTCGGGCGCGACGAGGAAGCGCTGGCCGAGGCGGCGGGGCGGTTCGGCTTCGCGAACACCGCGACCGACTGGGAGGCGGTGATCGACGAGGTGGACGTCCTCTACAACCTCGGGCCGAACCACGTCCACGCGGAGCCGTCGATCGCGGCCCTCGAAGCCGGGGTCCCGGTCCTCTGCGAGAAGCCGCTCGCGCCGACGGTCGAGGAGGCGGCGGCGATGCGCGACGCCGCCGCGGCGACGGGGGTCACCGCGGGGACCGCATTCAACTACCGGTTCGTCCCCGCGATCCGGCACGCGAAGGGGCTGATCGAGGACGGCGAGCTCGGCGAGATCCGACAGGTCCGCGGGCGGTACCTCCAGGACTGGCTCGTCGACCCCGAGGCGCCGTGGGCGTGGCGGATGGACGCCGAGATGGCGGGGTCGGGCGCGCTCGGCGACCTCGGGGCGCACACCATCGACCTCGCGGACTTCCTCGTCGGCGGCCGCGTCGGCGAGATCGAGCGCGTGTCGGGGCGGCTCACGACGTTCGTCGACGAGCGCCCGGTCTACGACGAGGACGGCGAGGTGACCGAGTACCGCGACGTGACCGTCGACGACGCGTACGGCGCGCAGGTCCGCTACGAGTCGGGCGCGACCGGGACCTTCGAGGCGAGCCGCGTCGCCGCGGGCCACAAGAACGACCACACGGTCGCGGTCCACGGGACGGAGGGGAGTCTGAAGTTCTCCTTGGAGCGACTCAACGAACTTGAGGTCCTCCGCGAGGGGAACCGCGGCTACGAGACGGTGTTGGTCACCGAGGAGTCGGACCCGTACGTCGACCGCTGGTGGCCCCCCGGACACGTGATCGGGTGGGAGCACACGTTCGTCCACGAGAGCTACGAGTTCCTCTCTGCGGTCGCCGAGGGGCGGTCGTTCGAGCCGTCGTTCGAGGACGGCTACGAGGTCCAGAAAGTCCTCGCGGCGATCCAGCGCGCCGACGAGCGCGGCGAGCGGGTCGCGGTCGCGTGAGCGGTCGCGGGCGGGCGTCGCCCGGGGGTCGAACGCCGACCGGCCTCAGACGCCCACGGCGCCGCCCGCGGCGGCGCCCCCGTTCTCCTCGCTCCACTCCTCTATCGCGGAGTCCTCGCCGTTGTAGCTGCCGAGCGTCTCGCGGGTGTCGAACGCCACGGGCTCCCAGACGACCTCGAAGTTCTCGTTGCCGGTCGCGTTGGGCACGACGACCTGATCGCCCGGTCTGACGATCCCGTCGCCGGGCCACGCGCCGAACTGGACGTTGCCGTCCGGGTCCTCGCCGCGGACGTACAGCTCCTCGGCCGGCACCGGCTCGGGGCCGAGCGCGACGACGACGAGGGAGCCGTTCTGCTGTTGCCCCTCGAACTCGGCGTCCGGCGGGGCGACGCCGTCGATGAGCCCGAACACCGCCGCGCCGACGAGAGCGAGCAGCAGCACGACGACCCCGACCAGCAGCCCCGTCCCCGCCAGCGGGGTGAACCCTCGCTCGTCGTTGCTGAACGCGGCCATTCGAGCGACAGTCAGCGGGGGCCGTTATAAGGGTTTGCGCGCCGCGTATCAGCGCTGATAAGTCTGGAGGCGACCTCCCCGAACGCACGGGTCGACTCCGCGGACGGGACCGAACCGGAAACGGGTTATTCCGCGCGGTCGAACTGCCGTCGTGACCTCTCGGATGAGCGGTTCGTCGGGCGGTCGGCCTCGCGGCCCGCGGGGGATAGCGCGCACGTGGGCCGAGGTGCTCGTCCGGCCGCGGCGGGCGTTCGCGAACGGGATCACGCCCGGCGACCAGGCGCCCGCGCTGACGTTCGCGGTGGCGGTCGCCGCGGCGTTCACGCTCGGGTGGATCGCGTCGGACCCCGCCGCGATGCCCGTCGTCGTCCCCTCCTCGCCCCTGCTCTCGCAGGCCGTGGTCTTCCTCGTCGTGGTCGCGCTGGCGGCGCCCGTCGGCCTCCACCTGACCGCGGCGGCGGCGACCGTCGCCGTCGTCGTCGCGAGCGTCGAGATCGCCGACGGACATTTCTCCCTGCGGGACCGCGGGGGCGTGAGCGAGACGGTTCAGGCCGTGGCGTACGCGAGCTCGCCGATGGCGCTGGCCGGTCCGGCGATCCCGGAGCTCAGGGTCGCCTGCGGCGCGTACGCGGCGGTGCTTCTGTTCGTCGGCTTCCGCGAAGTCCACGGGCTGGGACCGCTCCGGACGGCCGTCGCCGCGGTGCCGCCGGCCGCGCTCGGCTACGGGGTCGGCTACCGCGCCGTGGCCGCCGCGCGAACGCTGCTCGGCGCGTGACGCGCCGGGCGCTCGCGCCGCCGCCAGCGGGCTTTCGACAACCGTTTTAGGCCCGAGACTCTCGGTGTACTCAAATGGGATCCTGTATCATCTGTGGCACCGACGTCGGGGGCGGTCGCGTCTGCGACTCGCACCAGGAAGACGTCGTGTTCGATTTCCGCGGCGACTCCCCCGAAGACCTGGTTCCGAGCCGGTTCTACCGGGGGGTCGTCGACGGGTACGCCGAGTTCGGCGTGTTCGTCGACCTCGCGCCGGGCGTCACCGGGCTGCTCCACCGCTCCGAACTCGACCGCCGGCTCGACAGCCTCAGCTGGGAGCCGGGCGACGACGTGTTCGTCCAGGTGAAGGGCGTCCGCGACAACGGCAACGTCGACCTCGCCTGGTCGATCCGGCAGGCCGACCGCGAGTTCCGCGGCGTCCTCGTCCAGGAGTCCTCCGGGGAACACCTCCCCGACGAGGACCCGGACGACGAGCCGACGACCGAGGAGTCCGCCGAGACCGCGGAGCCGACCGACGAGAGCGACGACGAGCCGGTCGAGGAGTCCGCCGAGGCCGACGCAGAGCCCGCCGAGGCCGACACGGGCACCGAGACGGCGGCGCCCGAAGACGAGGCGACGGAGTCGGACGAGGCCGCGGAGTCCGACGACGAGACAGGGGTTGACACGGAACCCGCCGGGGGCGAGACGGAATCCGCAGAGCCCGAGACCGACGACGTCGCGACCACCGGCGACGAGGAGACGCCGGAGGCCGAGGGCGACGGGGAACCGGAGCGCGTGTCGATCGAGACGCTGGGGGACGCCGTCGGCGACGTGGTCCGGATCGAGGGCGAGGTCGTCGGCGTCCGTCAGACCGGCGGCCCGACGGTGTTCGAGGTAAGCGACGAGACCGGCGCCGTCGACGTGGCGGCGTTCGTCGAGCCGGGCGTCCGGGCGCACCCGGACGTCGAGGTCGGCGACGCGGTGCGGGTCGACGGGGAAGTCGAGAGCCACCGCGGCGACATCCAGGTCGAGTCCGAGGCGCTCGTCCTCCTCGACGGCGAGGCGGCCGAGGCGGTCCGCCGCCGCCTGGCCGAGGCGCTCACGGACGAGGCGCGGCCGGAGGGGCTCCAGCCGCTGGCCGGCGACGAGACGGTCGCCGAACTCGCCGACGGCCTCCTCGACGCGGCCGAGGCGGTCCGCCGGGCGGTCCTCGAATCGCGGCCGATCGTCGTCCGCCACCCGGCCACCGCCGACGGCTACGTCGCGGGCGCCGCGGTCGAGCGCGCCGTGCTCCCGCTGATCCGCGACGAGCACGCGAAGAGCGACGCCGAGTACCACTACTTCACCCGTCGCCCGCTCGACGAGCCGGTGTACGGGATGGACGCGGCCACCAACGACGCGACGCGGATGCTCCAGGACCGCGACCGCCACGACGAGAAGCTCCCCCTGTTCCTGCTCGTCGGCGCGGGCTCGACGACCGAGTCCGCCGACGGCATCGACCTGCTGTCGGTGTACGGGGTCGACGCGGTCGTCGTCGACGCCGCGGTCGCGGACCCGGAGACCCGGGACGCGGTCGACACGCTCGTCTCGCCGGAGCTGTCCGACGTGGGCGGCGACGAGACGCTCTCGACGGGCGCGCTCGTCGCGTCGCTGGCGTCGGCGATCAACGGCGAGGTCCGCGAGGACCTGCGGCACCTGCCCGCCGTGAGCTACTGGGCGGACGCCCCCGACCGCTACGTCGACCTCGCCCGCGACGCGGGCTACGACGCCGAGCGCGTCGCGGAGCTCCGCGAGGCCGTCGCGCTGGAGGCGTACTACCAGTCGTACCAGGACAAGCGGGAGCTCATCGCCGACCTCCTGTTCTCGGACGGCGGCGACCTCGCGGCGCACGTCTCCGAGCAGTTCCGCGAGAAGCTTGAGACCGAGATCCAGACCGCGGACGCGAACGTCGTGACCGAGGCGGTCGACGGCGTCGAGTTCGCGCTGCTCGACACCGACGGCTACACCCACCGCTACGACTTCCCGCCGACGCCGCTCCTGCTCGACGACCTCCACCGGCGGCGCGCAGACGGCGAACCGTTCGCGACGGTCGGCGTCGGCACCGACGAGCTGTACGTGCGCACGACCGCGGACGTCTCCGTCCGCGACGTGGCCGAGCGCGCGGCCGAGCTCGCGCCGAACGCCGACATCGCGACTGCCGGCGTCCGCGAGGGCAAAATCGAGTTCCTCTCCGGCGAGCGCGACGCGGTCGAGGACGCCGTCGTCGCCGCCGTCGCCGAGTCGTTCTGAGCCGCCGGGCCGGTTCGGTCCGGGCGTCCCCGCTCTCGGCCGTCAGCCCGAGGCAAATATGTTCGGCGGTTTTGAATTACGCTTCGCGTAGAACCGACGAGCATCGGCTCCGCCGGTAGATTATTGCTGGTGTATGAAACTTCCTCACGTGAGGTGTTACACAATGGCAACACAACCGTCGGAACGGACGCTTCGCGCGGACCTGCTCGGCCGCAACGTGGACTTCAACTACTCGGAGACCTGGCTGGCGTACTCGATGCTCGGACTCCGGGTCGTGATGGCGTGGGTGTTCCTCCAGGCGGGGCTGTCGAAGCTGTTCGAGGGCGGCCTCGCCGACCCGCTCGCGTGGAGCTCGGTCGGGTTCCTCCAGAACGCCGTCGCCGACGCCAACCCGCTCCAGGGGCTGTTCCTCTTCTTCGCGGACTACGCGGCTATCGTCGACCCGATGGTCGTGTTCGGACAGATCCTGATCGGGCTGGCGCTGCTGTTCGGCGTCTTCTTCCGGTTCGCCGCGCTGATGGGCGCGATCCAGATGTCGATGTTCTGGACCGCCGCGTGGCAGGGCGGACTCGTGGACGGGTTCCCGGTCGCGCACGGCTACTTCGTCGACAGTTCGCTCGTGTACCTGCTGCTCCTGTTCGGCCTCGGCGCGTGGGGCGCGGGCCGGATCGTCGGGATCGACCGGGCGTTAGAGGAGACGGAGCTGGTTCGAAACACGCCGGCGCTCCGGTACCTGCTGGGGTGAGGGAGAGGGCGTCGCCCGCGGTCGCCGGCGTTCGGCGATCCGGGGGCAACCACGGAGATTTTTGCGGCGCGCCGCAGGCGCTCAGCGGCGCGTGAACGGACCGGGCGGGAGGATGAGGTCGTCGAGCTCCGGCCGCTGCTTCACGTTGAACACGACCGACAGCTCGTCGGTCAGCGGGTAGCCGTTACAGGAGAGCCGGAAGCCGCGCTCGGCGAGGTCGTCGGGCATGATGTGGTCGGTCGGCTGCGAGAGCTCGCCCTCCGCGAGGTACACCGCGCAGTTCGCGCAGGCGCCGCCGCGACAGGAGAAGGGCCACGCGAAGCCGCTCCGCTCGGCCGCCTCCAGCAGGCTCTCGTCGGGGTGGACCAGCAACCGACCGTGGGCGTCGGGGGCGAGGTCGGCGTGGCCGGCCTTCCGGAACAGCTCGTCGTCGTCGAGCGACCAGCCGTAGTCGACGACGGCCTCGTAGTCGAGGAACTCGACGCGGGTCGAGGCGGGCTCGCGCGCGTCGGCTCCCTTCGTGAGGTCCACGTCCGCCGGGTCGGCCCGGTCGTCGCCCTCGTCGCCGTCCCCGTCGCGCTCGGACAGCTCTCGGTAGGCGCGACGCACGAGCTGGAACTCGTCGAGCGACCCGCCCTGGTCCGGGTGCGCCCGCTTGACGCGCTCGCGGTAGGCCCGTTCGATCGCGTCGTCGTCGGCGTCCTCGTCGACCTCCAACACCTCGAACGGGGAGACCATTCAGTCAGGGGCTCGTACGCGCGTGACGCACATAAACTGCCCAGAAGTCGGCAGGCGAGTTCCGGTGGAAGGCGGACCGGACGGCAGCGGAGGCGGACCGGGCGGCAGCGGAGGCGGACCGGGCGGCAGCGGAGGCGGACCGGACGGCAGCGGAGACGGACCGGGCGGCGCGGGACCGGGACCGGAGGGCGTTTAATAGCGGCGCGCCCCACTGACCGACGATGGGAAACGCCGACCTGCGCGACCTCGCGTCGATCCGCGACGTCCCCTTCGCGGACATCGAGGGGAGCGTCGTCGCCGTCGACGCGCACAACTGGCTGTACCGCTACCTCACGACCACGGTCAAGTGGACGAGCGACGAGAAGTACACGACGGCCGACGGCGTCGAGGTCGCGAACCTCATCGGGGTCGTCCAGGGGCTCCCGAAGTTCTTCGAGCACGACCTGATCCCGGTGATGGTGTTCGACGGCGCCGTCACGGACCTGAAGGCGGACGAGGTTGCCGAGCGGCGCGAGAAGCGCGAGGCGGCCGAGGAGCGCAGGGCAGCCGCCGCGGAGCGCGGCGACGCCGTGGAGGCGGCGCGCCTGGAGGCCCGCACCCAGCGGCTCACCGACGCGATCCAGGAGACGACCCGCGAGCTGCTCGAACTGCTCGACGTGCCGGTCGTCGAGGCGCCCGCGGAGGGGGAAGCGCAGTGCGCGCACATGGCCGCGACCGGGACCGTCGACCACGCCGGCAGCGAGGACTACGACACCCTCCTGTTCGGCGCGCCGACGACGCTCCGCCAGCTGACGAGCAAGGGCGACCCGGAGCTGATGGACCTGGCGGCGACGCTCGACGACCTCGGACTGGACCGCCAAGAGCTCGTCGACGCCGCGATGCTCTGCGGCACCGATTTCAACGAGGGGGTCCGCGGGATCGGACCGAAGACGGCGGTGGAGTCGATCCGCGAACACGGCGACCTGTGGGACGTCCTGGAGGCGCGCGGCGCCGAGATCCAGAACGCCGAGGCGGTCCGAGAGCTGTTCATGGACCCCCCGGCCGAGGACGTCGCGGTCGACGCCGACGTGAACCCGGACGTCGAGGCCGCCCGCGAGTACGTCGTCGACGAGTGGGGCGTCGCCGCGGACGAGGTCGAGCGGG
Source organism: Halorubrum sp. ASP1 (assembly GCF_005435135.1). NCBI lineage: Archaea > Methanobacteriati > Methanobacteriota > Halobacteria > Halobacteriales > Haloferacaceae > Halorubrum > Halorubrum sp. ASP1. The sequence goes on from NZ_SGUA01000005.1 coordinate 180,382, forward strand.
GGTTCGAGCGCATCGCGGAGTCGCAGGTCCAGACCGGGCTCGACCGCTGGACCTGACGGGGCGGCGCGACGCGGGCTCGGGCCGGCGATCCCCGGCTCGACCGCCGCGAACACACCTTTTATTTCCTCGTCGCCGGAAGGGTGATCCACACGTGTCGCGGACCGCCATCCGATCGCGGACGCCGCCCGCAGCCGACCGACGGGTCGCCCCCGGCGACGGCGCCGACGGCCCGGCGCCCGTGCGGCCAGGCCTCCGAGCGGACCGCGGCGACCCTGACCAATGAGCTTCGACGTTCCCGACGACAGACGGTACCTGGAATCGCACGAGTGGGCGACGACCGGCGGCGACGCGGTCCGTATCGGCGTCTCCGACTTCGCGCAAGACGAGCTGGGCGACGTGGTGTTCGTCGAACTCCCCGACGTCGGCGACGAGGTCGCCGCCGGCGAGTCGTTCGGCGTCGTCGAGTCTATCAAGGCCGTCTCCGACCTGTACGCGCCCGTCTCGGGCGAGGTCGTCGCGGTCAACGAGTCCCTGTTCGACCGCCCGGAACTCGTCAACGAGGACCCGTACGGCGAGGGGTGGATGCTGGAGGTCGCCCCCGCCGCGGACGGCGAGGCCGACGGCCTGCTCGACGCCGACGAGTACGACGACCAGATCGCGTGACGCCGGGGACACCCCGGAGCGCGGACCGCGGACACCGGACGACACACCCATCCGACACACGAATATGACCACGCCACCTTCCGACCTCACTTCACCCCCGAACCGACGAGTCGAACCCGGACGGGCCGCCTATGGACGACCGAACCGCCGCGGACGAGGCGAGACGCACCGATGAGCCGGGCGAACGGCACGCCGTACGCGCCCCACACCGACGAAGAGACCGCGGCGATGCTGGCCGAGATCGGCGTCGACGACGAGGAGGCCCTGTTCGACATTCCCGACGCCGTCGGCTTCGACGGCGAGTTCGGCATCGAACCCCGGACGGAACGCGAGATCCGCGACGAGTGCGCGCGGATGTTCGCTCGGAACGACGACCTGACCGAGTTCCTCGGCCGGGGACACTACGGCCACTACGTCCCGAGCGTCGTCGACCACCTCGCGGACCGCGCCGAGTTCCTCACGAGCTACACCCAGTACCAGCCGGAGGTGTCCCAGGGGTTCCTCCAGGCGCTCTTCGAGTACCAGTCGATGCTGGTCGAGCTGACCGGCCTCGACGTCGCGAACTGCTCGATGTACGACGCCGCGACCGCGCTCGGCGAGGCCGCGACGCTCGCGGACCGCGTCCGGTCGACCTCCGGCGACACCGTCCTCGTCCCCGAACAGCTCCGCGACGGGAAGCGGGCGGTGCTGGAGAACTACTGCGACGGCGCCGACCTGACCGTCGAGACGTACCCGATGGCCGACGGGACCGCCGACGTCGACGCCCTCGCGGACCGCGCGGGCGACGACGTGGCGATGCTGTACGCCGAGAGCCCGACCGTCCGTGGCTGTATCGAGGAGCGGCTCGCGGCGATCGGCGATCTCGCCGACGAGACGGACGCGCTGTTCGTCCTCGGCTCGGACGTGGTCGCGCTGTCGGTCCTCAAGTCGCCGGCCGCGGTCGGCGCCGACGTCGTCGTCGGCGAGGCGGGGTCGCTCGGGCTGCCGACCGCCTACGGCATGGGGCTGGGGATCTTCGCGTGTAGCGACGACTTCCTGCGGCAGGTCCCCGGCCGGCTCGTCGGCGCGAGCGAGGACGCCGACGGCGACCGCGCGTACACCCTGACGCTCCAGACCCGCGAACAGCACATCCGCAAGGAGCGGGCCACCTCGAACATCTGTACGAACCAGGCGTGGGTCGCGCTCCGCGCGGCGATCCACGCGGCGACGCTCGGGCCCGACGGGCTCGTCGACCTCGCGAACGACTGCGTGCGCGAGGCCGCCGACCTCGCGGACCGGATCGACGGCCTCTCCGGGGCCGCGGCGCCGGTCCACGACCGCCACCACTTCCGGGAGTTCGCGGTGCGCGTCGACCAGCCGGCGCCGGCCGTGGCCGAGGACTTAGAGACCGAGGGGTTCGCGGTCCACGCGATCGGCGACCACCTGCTTCAGGTGTGCGTCACCGACCTGAACGCCGGGCGGACGGACGGGCTCGTCGCGGCCTTCGAGGAGGTGCTCTGATGATCCACGACCAGGCGAACTACGAGCGAGAGGGGGAGGGCGTCCGCGAGCCGCTGCTCTCGGAGAAGGGCCAGGAGACGGTCGACGTGCGCGAGGACTCCCCGCTCCCCGACGACCTCACCCGCGAGGAGCTGACGCTGCCGAACCCCTCGGAGCCGGAGACGGCGCGCCACTACACCCGGCTCTCGCAGATGAACTGGGCGATCGACGCGGGGCCGTACCCGCTCGGGAGCTGTACGATGAAGTACAACCCCAAGTTCACGGAGGACGTGGCGGCCGACCCGAACGCGGCGATCCACCCCGACCGCTCCGCGCGCTCCGCGCAGGGGAACTTGGAGCTCCAGTACCGGCTTCAGGAGGCCCTCGCCGAGATCGGCGGAATGGACGCCGTGACGCTCCAGCCCCCTGCGGGCGCCGCGGGCGAGCTCACGGGCATCCTCGTCGCGAAGGCGTACCACGAGCACCACGGCAACGACCGCTCCGAGGTCGTGATCCCGGCGTCAGCCCACGGGACGAACTTCGCGACGGCCGCGACCGCGGGCTACGACGTGGTCGAGCTGCCCTCCGGCGACGACGGCCGCGTCGACCTGGAGGCGCTGGAGGCGGCGGTCGGCGAGGACACCGCCGCGCTCATGCTGACGAACCCGAACACCGTCGGGCTCTTCGAGCGCGACATCGCGGAGATAGCCGACATCGTCCACGACGCCGGCGGGCTGCTCTACTACGACGGCGCGAACCTCAACGCGCTGCTCGGGCGGGGCCGCCCCGGCGACATGGGGTTCGACGTGATGCACTACAACGTCCACAAGACGTTCGCGACCCCCCACGGCGGCGGCGGTCCGGGCGCCGGGCCGGTCGGCGTCGTCGACGAGCTGGCGCCGTTCCTCCCGGCCCCGCGGGTGCGCGAGACGAACGGCGGGAAGGGGTACGAGCGGTTCCAGCCCGAGCACACGATCGGGAAGGTCCACGGCTTCGCCGGGAACTGGCTCGTGGCGATCAAGGCGTACGCGTACATCGCGCGCCTCGGCGACGAGGGGCTGGCGGACGCGGCCGCGAAGGCCGTCCTCAACGCCAACTACCTCGCCGAGCGGATCGACCTCGACGTGCCCTTCGGCCCGTTCCACCACGAGTTCGCGGCGACGGCGGGAGACCGCGACGCCGCCGACGTGGCCAAGCGCATGCTCGACTTCGGCGTCCACCCGCCGACGACGAAGTGGCCGGAGATGGTGCCGGAGGCGATGCTGACCGAGCCGACCGAGATAGAGGGGGAGTCCTCCCTCGACGACCTCGCGGAGGCGTTCAACCTCGCGTACGCCGACACCGACGAGGCGCTCGACGCGGCGCCGAGCCGGACCGCCGCGAGCCGGATCGACCAGGTCGGCGCCGCGCGGAACCCGCGGCTGTCGTGGCAGGCGCTCGACGGGGAGTAGTCGCCGCGACCGACGCGGCGACCGCGGGGCTCACGGCTCGGTCGCCGCGGACCGAACCGGCTCCTCGCGCTCGGCCGCGTCGAACTCCTCGCCGTCGAGTTCGTCGCCGGCGCGCTCGGCCGCGTCGGACTCCTCGCCGTCGAGCGCGGCCGTCTCGGTGGGAACGTTCTCGCCGCCCCCGTCGTCGACGTCTCCGGCCTCCGACGCCGAGAACGGCCCTCCGCCGTCGACGAACCGACGCATCACCCGCCCCTCCGCGCGGTGGAGCGTCTCGCTACAGGTCGACTTCGCGATGTCGTTCGCCGCCGCCAGCTCGGTGAGGGTACACCGCCGGGGAGTGTCGTAGTAGCCGCTCTTGACCGCCTCGAAGACCAACTCGCGCTGCGCCTCCGTGAGCGTGCGCTCCGGCTCGTCGCTCCCGGTGGCGGCGACGCCGACCGTCACGCCGTCGGCCGCGAGCCGTCGACCGAACGCCTCGACCCGGTCGCGGTCGCCGACGACGCTCACCGCCGCGCGGCCGTCGACGACCTCGACCGCCGCCGCTATCGGGAGGCCGACCGCCCGCGCCGCGGGGAGGTACGCGGGCGCGCGGCCGACGACCCGGAGCGTGCGAACGTCCCCTCGGCGCTCGACCGCCGTCGCGCGGTCGACCCGGTCGTGCTCGCGGAGCGCGGCCTCGACGCGGTCCCTGTCGGTGCCGCCGACGCGGACGGTCGCGGCCGCCGTCAGGTCCTCCTCGGTCGCCGTCAGGCCGTCGTCGTCGGTCGCCGCCGAGCCGTCGACCGCGATCGTCTCCGCGACCCGGAGCGTCGCCGCGGGGACGCGTCGGGACACGTCCCCGAGCCACGATCCGGTCGGGAGGCCCAACCGCAGTTCCGTTCGGCTCATCGGTTCCACCTCGCTTCCCGCGGCGGATCGAACGCGGTCGCTGGAGCGAGCATCTCCCGTGGAGGTACGGCTACGGTCCCCCTCGGCGTACCCCTTCATTCGTTTCGAGCATAAGTACCCGCGACTGCGACGCCGAATGCCTCGGATCGCGCCGCGACCACAGCACCGAAGTCCCCGGCACGCGAGCCGCAGCGCATGAAGACGACAGACGCGTTCATCGGCCTGACCTGCGTCGACTGCGGCGAGACGTTCGACGCGGAGACGGCGACGCACCGCTGTCCCGACTGCGACGGTATCCTCGACCCCGAGTACGACTACGACCGGATCGACCTGACGCCGGAGGCGCTCGACGCCCGACCGGACGGGTCGATGTGGCGCTACGACGAACTGCTCCCGTTCCCGGCCGAGGCGGCGGTGTCGCTCGGCGAGGGCGCCACGCCGCTCGTCGAGTGCCCGGCGCTGGCGGACGCGATGGGGGTCGGCCGCGTCCTCCTGAAAGACGAGGGCGCGAACCCCACGGGGACGTTCAAGGACCGCGGGCAGGCGGCCGCGATGACGGCGGCCCGCGAGCACGGCGCGGCGGAGGTCGCGCTGAACAGCGCCGGCAACGCGGGGCAGGCGGCCGCCGCGTACGCGGCCCGCGCGGACCTCGACGCGCACGTGTTCCTCCCCTCCCGGGCGGGGTTCACCCAGAAGGCGATGACGGAGGTCCACGGCGCGGACCTCACCGTCACCGACCCCGTCGACGGCAACTCGCAGATCGGCGACGCGGGGCGGGCGTACGCCGAGGCGATGGACGAGCACCCCGAGTGGTACTCGACGAAGACGTTCGTCACGCCGTACCGCCACGAGGGGAAGAAGACAATGGCGCTGGAGCTGTTGGCCCAGCTCGACTGGGAGGCGCCCGACGCAGTCGTCTACCCGACCGGCGGCGGCGTCGGGCTGGTGGGGATGCACAAGGCGGCCCGCGAGGCGCGCGACCTCGGCTGGACCGACGGGCTGGTCCCGATGTACGCCGCGCAGGCCGCGGGCTGTGCCCCGATCGTCCGCGCCTACGAGTCGGGGGCGGACCGCCACGAGCCGCTCGCGGACGACGAGGTCGACACGGTCTGTAACGGGATCGCGATCCCCGACCCGGGCGCGAGCCACCTGATCCTCGACGCGGTCCGCGAGTCCGACGGCGGGGCGGTGGCGACGACCGACCGCGAGATCCTCGACGCCGCGATCGAGGTCGCGCGGAGCGAGGGGCTGGAGGTCGGCGCCACCTGCGCGGCCGCGGTCTCCGGGGCGTTCGCGCTCGCCGAGTCCGGCGAGTTCGGCCCCGACGACACCGTCGTCCTGCTGAACACCGGCGCGGGCAACAAGGACGTGGACGCGCTCCGCGCGCACCTCGGGGAGCGCGAGGCCGAGGCGGGCGAATAGCGCCGCGGCGGGCAGGCGGGCGAGGAGCCGAACCGGAACCACTACGGCGGGCGGTCGCCACCCCTCGCGCATGGAACTCGGGGTCATCGGACTCGGTCGGATGGGGCAGATCGTCGCGAACCGGTCGCTGGAGGCGGGCCACGACGTGGTCGCGTTCGACCTCTCGGCGGAGGCGACCGCCGAGGCGGCGGCGAACGGCGCGGAGCCGGCCGACTCGGTCGCGGACCTCTGCGAGCGGCTGGACGGGTCGGGCGAGGCCGACGGCAAGCGGATCTGGCTGATGGTGCCCGCGGGCGACGCCGTCGACGCCACCCTGGCGGACGTAGAGCCCCACCTCGACGGCGACGACGTCGTCGTCGACGGCGGGAACTCCCACTTCGAGGCGTCGGTCCGCCGCGCCGAGGCGACGGACGCCGCATACCTCGACTGCGGGACCTCCGGCGGTCCCGCGAGCGCGGAAGCCGGGTTCTCCCTGATGGTCGGCGGCCCGGAGTGGGCCTACGAGGCGATGGTCCCGGTCTTCGACGCGGTGGCCACCGGCCCGGGCGGCCACGACCGCATGGGCGAGTCCGGCTCGGGCCACTACGTGAAGATGGTCCACAACGGCGTCGAGTACGCGCTGATGCAGGCGTACGGCGAGGGGTTCGAACTGCTCACCGACGGGCGCTACGACCTCGACATGGAGTCGGTGGCCCGCACCTGGAACAACGGCGCCGTGATCCGCTCGTGGCTGCTGGAGCTCTGCGAGGAGGCGTTCCGCGAGGAGGGCTCCGACCTCGGCGACGTGGCGGACCACGTGGCCGGCGGCTCGACGGGGACGTGGACGGTCGAGGAGGCGCTCGAACAGGAGGTGCCCGTCCCGATCATCTACCAGGCGCTCGCGGAGCGGTTCGACTCGCGGAACGAGGGGCGGTTCTCCCGGCGGCTCGCGAACCGCCTCCGGTACGGGTTCGGCCGCCACGAGGTCGCGCGGCGCGACGACTCGTAGCCGTCCCGGCGCGCGCGGCGCCGCGCCGCGCGCCGGTGCCCGCACGCGGCGAGACCTCTTCCTCGAACGACACGTATTACTGATGGCTGTCCGACAATTCACTCGTGCTCGACCTCGCCTTCAGTCGTCGGCAGTACCTCGTCCGCCTCGCAGACGGCCCCGCGCGGATCCGGGACCTCGTCGACGCGTTCGAGCACTCCAGGTCGACGGTCAACCGCGCGGTCCGGGCCCTCGAAGCGGACGGGCTCGTCGAGCGCGGCGCGGACGGCTACGAGGCGACGTACGCCGGCCGGATCCTCCTGGACACCGTCGACGAGGCGGTCGCGGTCGCGGAGGCCGTCGAGACCGCGAACGGCGTCCTCAACGAGCTCCCGTCGTCGCCGCGGAACCACCGGTTCTTCGCGGACGCCGAGGTGGTGACGATAGCCGGGACGCCGCCGGCGACGGTGCTGTCCCGGCTTCAGCGCGTCGTCGAGGCGGCCGACCGGCTCCGGGGGGCATCGATCGCCGCCAACGACGAGCGGTTCGTTTCGACGCTGTACCGCCGCACCGTCGTCGAGGGGTCGCTGGAGCTGTCGTACGTCCTGACGGAGTCGGTCGCGGAGTACCTGGCCGCGGAGAGCCCGGAGCGGGCGCGCTCCATCGTCGAGGCCGGGGTGGAGGTGAGCGTCGCCACCGACCTCCCGTTCGCGTGGTACCTGAGCACCGTCGAGGGGCGGACGACGGCGTACCTCGCGATCCACGGCGATAGGGGCAACTTCCTCGGGTACGCCGCGAACGACGACCCGGACGCCGTGGCGTGGCTCGCCGACCTGTTCGAGGCCGAGCGCGGGCGCGGCACGCCGTTGGCCGCGTACTACCGAGCGAACGACGGCGACGTGCTCGCTCCGTAGCGGACGCCACCGCCGAATCTCAGCGCGCGCGAGTCGCGGGAAACGCTTATATCCCGTCATGGCAGAGAGTAGCACGCATAGTATGTTCGAGCGATTCTCGAGCGGCTACTACCTGGGGGAACTGTACGTGGAACCCCACGGCGGCGAGCGCGCCGTCATCCAGCGGGCGGACCACGAGCACGTCAACGAGCAGCTGTACGCGGACGGCGAGGGGGTCGAGCGACTCGACGCCCCGCTCGTCATGAAGGTCGGCGGCGGCCACATTCCGGTCGCCGGCGACGACGACGTGCCGAGCGGGACGCTCGCGATTCCCCGGGAGCTCGCCGACGAGACGCTCCCGGACCGCCGGAACGTGCTGTTGGCGGACGCGGACCGCGCCGAGAAGCTGCTGCGCTGGGAGGGCTGGGAGCCGTTCGTGAACGCGTGATACGCGAGAAGTGACTCCGGATTTCCCGTCGATCGTAGCTGCTGTTCATAACTAGCCGGTCAGAGAGGGGTGGAGAACGTTCTCGAGTCCTCGGCCGCTCAGCTATGAGTGACTGCTGACGGTAGAGCGGCGAACACCGCCAAATTTCCAACCGCTCGCTTATAAATAAGCGTCAGCAGCTCGGCCGTGAACACCGCCTCCCGGCTGCCCCTTTGAGTCCCGCCCCGCACGGCACCGCAACCGCGCCTCACACCTCCCCAGCCTCGTCGCTGGCGGCTGGCGCCGCCAGCGACTCCCTCGCGCGTGCGACTCGCGGCCGCCGAGGGCGGCCGCTCGCAGGCACGCGCCACAGCGTCGTTCGGTTACGAATAGGTGCCGCCGCAGACACACCTTTTAGGTCGCAGGGGGTCGCCGATTCGGTATGATCGACAGGCTGCTCGGGCGCGCCGAGCTGAAGGAGCGCATCGAGGAGTTAGAGGAGGAGAAGCGACACCTCGAACGGCGCGCGGAGGCCGAAGAGGAGCGCCGGTCCGACGCCGTCGCCGACCGCCAGCGCGCCGAGGAGCGCGTCAACGAGCTCGAACACCGGATCGAGTCGCTAGAGGAGCGGCTGGAGCGCGCGGAGGGGACCGAGGCGTCCGTCGAGTTCCGGCGCGTGAGCGACCTGCGCGGACCGAAGCTGACCGACGCGCTCGACCGCTTCCGCGCCGTCGAGAGCGACGACCCCGAGGGGCTGTTGACCGCGTTCGTCCCCGACGCCGACTCCGTCCCGGCGACCGTCGCGGACTGGTTCGGCGAGCGCGCGGCGCTCGTCCGGCGCGCGGCTCCGGCCGTGGTCCTCGCCGACGACACCGGCGCGGTGAGCGTCGCCCTGACCCCGCCGATAGCGCCCGACCCGTTCGACCGGTGGAGCGACCGCTTCCGGCTCAACGAGTCGTGGTTCCGCCCGACCGGCCGGTTCGCGTTCGCGCTGGTCCGCTCGGACACCTTCGCCGTGGGCACCTACGAGGGCGCCGATCGGGTCGCCTTCGAGGGGTTCGCCAGCGACGTGAAGGAGGCCCACTCGAAGGGTGGGTTCTCGCAGGGGCGCTTCGAGCGCCGCCGCGAGGGACAGATAGACGACCACCTCGACCGGGCGACCGAGGCGCTCTCCGAGGTCGCCGACGCGAACGACCTCGACCGCGTGATCGCCGTCGGCGAGCGCAGCGTCCTCGGGCGGGTGCGCGACCGCGCCGACGTCACCGACGTCTCCGACGCCACCGGGAAGCCGGAGGCGGCGCTCGACGACGCGTTCCGCGACTTCTGGCGGGTTCGGGTTCGCGCGGTCTGAGAAGCCCGGTCCCGGGGCGGTCGGGCCGCGTCAGAAGGGCGACGCTGGGCCTTCGTCGGCGCCGTCGTCCCCCTCGGGCGCCGGCGACTCGGTCAGCTCGCCGACCGCTTCCTGCCACCCCTCGATGCCGCCGCGGAGGCTCTCGACGCGCGCGTCCTGCGTGCCCTCGTAGCTCCCGATGAGCCGGGCCGCCTGCTGGCTGGCGACGCCGTGGGGACAGACGGTGACGATCCGGTCCGCCCCCTCCAGCTCCGCGACCCGGCTCGTCAGCTCCGGGAAGGGGATACACTCGCTGTCGGGGAGGTGGCCGCGGTCGAACGCGCGCCGATCGCGGATGTCGACGATACGCAGCGACTCGTCGGGGGAGCCGTCGCCCTCGGCCAGCAGCGCCGACAGCGCCTCGGGATCGATTTCGCCGTCCATCAGGGGAGGGGTGCGATGCTGGCCGTGAGCACGACTCGCTCGTCGGTGTCGTTGCGGGCGCCGTGGACCGCGCCCCGCTCGTTCGGCACCACCGCGGGCGCCGCGAGCGCAGCCTCCTCGCCGTCGCGGACAACGGTCGGCTCCCCCTCCAGCACGTGGAACACGTTCGTGGCGTCGGCGTGTTCGTGCGGGTCGACCGCCGCGTCGGGGCCGAGGACGAACGCCTTCACGAGCACGTCGTCGGTCACCAGTAGCTCCGCCGTCTCGACCTCGCCGGGGCCCGGGTCGAGCCCGTCGACCGCCGCCGCGTAGCTGTCGAGCGTCATACCACCACCTCGCGGGGAACGGGGAAAAATCGCGCGCTCGGGACGACTCAGTACGTGGGCGACTCCTCGGGCTCGCCGTCGCGCGCGTTGACCGCCCGCCCGAGGGTGAAGAGGAGGTCGGAGAGCCGGTTGAGGTAGGTGACGACGGCCTCGTTTATCGGCTCCGAGCGCGCGAGGTCGACGACGCGGCGCTCGGCCCGTCGCACGACGGCGCGCGCGTGGTGAAGCGCCGCCCCGGCCTCGCCGCCGCCCGGGAGGATGAACGACTGGAGCGGCTCCAGCTCCTCGTCGAACGCGTCGATGCGGTCCTCGAGCTCCGCGGTGTGATCGATTTCCACCTGCGGGTCGTCCGGGTCGGGGTCGGGGTTCGCGAGGTCCGCCTGGACGATGTGGAGGTGGTTCTGGACCGTCTCCAGCAGGTCGTCGACGTCGTCGTGGCCCGTCGGCCGGACCGTGCCGAGGAGGGCGTTCGCCTCGTCGACGGAGCCGTACGCCTCGATGCGGTGGCTCGACTTCGACACCCGGCTCATGTCCCGGAGGTCGGTCTCGCCCTCGTCGCCGCGGCCGGTGTAGATGCTCATGCGAGGGTCCTCTCGACGTACTCGACGATGTTCGCGCTCTCGGCCATCGTCACGCCGCGCTCCTCGTCGGCGAGGACCGGGACGCCGCGCTGGCCGCTGATGCGCCTGACCTCGTTCCGCCGCGAGTGGAGCGCCTCCACCCACTCCGTCTCGTAGTCGACGCCAGCCTCCTCCAAGGCGTCGGCCGCCGTCTCGCACCAGGGACACCCGTCGAGGGCGTACAGTCGAACGCTCATACCGATCGATCCGTCCGCGGCGTCAAGAAGGTGTGCGTCCGGCGCGGATCGGCCGGCGGGACCCGGTCCCCCGAGCCCCTCAGAGGTCGTGGTACGACTCCATCTCGGCCCGGTGCTCCTCGGGGATCGGCGCCGGCTCTCCGGTCTCCGGGTCCAGCGCGACGACCGTCGCCTCGGCCTCCGCGGCGACCGCGTCGCCGACGCGGATCTCGTGGGTCATCGTCGCGCTCGACCGCCCCAAGTCGGCCAGTTCGACGGTGACCGTCACGGTTTCGTCCGGTAACTCGATCGGGCGACGGAAGTCGACCGACAGCGACGCCAGCACGGTCGACGACTGCGAGATGTCGATGTCGAGCACGTCGCGGAAGTATCGCGTCCGCGCCTGCTCGACGTACGTCGCGTAGACGGCGTTGTTGACGTGACCCAGCGCGTCGATGTCGCGGAACCGCACGTCGATGTCCACGGTATAGGGCGCCATACCCGACCCACTGGCGGAGTCCGTATGTAGGCGTCGGGATCGGCGCGAGCGAGGCGCCGCCGGACGCCGCGCGCCAACGTATAAAGCGACACGCGCCTATCGACGGGGTATGGACAACGGCGCGATCGACGACGTCGACAGGGCGATCCTCTACGCGCTCCAGGCCGACGCCCGGAACACGTCGTCCGGGGACATCGCGGAGCGGACCGGCACCTCGGACAGCACCGTCCGCAAGCGCATCCAGCGGCTCGAGTCGGAGGGCGTGATCAAGGGGTACAGCGCCAGCGTCGACTACCAGCGGTCGGGGTACCCGCTCCGGATGCTGCTCTACTGCACCGCGTCGATCCCGGAGCGCGGCGAGCTCATCCCCGACATCCTGGAGATCGACGGCGTGGTGTCGGTCCAGGAGCTCGTGACGGGCGAGCAGAACCTGCTCGTGACGGTGGTCGGCGAGTCGGACAGCGACATCACGCCCGTGGCGCAGGCGCTCCTCGACATGGGCGTCACGGTCGCCGACGAGGTGCTCGTGCGGACCCACGAGACGACCCCATTCGGGCGGTTCGACGCGGAGCGGCACGAGGGCGACTGACCGGGGCGGTCAGCCGACGACCCGCTTCACGTCCAGCCCGGTGGCGCGCCGAACGACCGCGCTGACCGGGTCGGCCGTCCCGGACATGTTGTCCGAGTCGCCGTCGAGGACGAGCAGCGCCGCCCGCCGCCCGGGCTCGACGACGCCGCAGTCGAGTCCGGCGATCTCGGCGCCGGCGGCGGTGGCCATCCGCAGCACCTCCCGGTCGGTGACGTCGAACCGCTTCGCGGCGGTCGCCATCTCGCGGAACATCGACGGCTGGTTCAGCATGACGTTGTCCGTGCCGAGCGCGACGGTCGCGTGGTCGACCAGGTCGCGCATCGGCGCCGTCCCGACGCCGAGGACCGCGTTCGCGCGCGGGCAGACCGCGACCGGAACGGACTGGTCCGCGACCCGTTCGAGGTGCTCCTCTTCGGCGTGAACCATGTGGACGAGCAGGTCCGGGTCCAGGTCGAGCGCCGGGTGGATGTCGGTCGCGTCGGGCTCACCGGCGTGGATCGCGAAGGGGACGCCGCGCTCCTCGCAGGCGGCGCGCTCGGCGGCGAAGTCGTCGTCGTTAGCGCCGGAGGCGCCGTAGCCGTCGGCCACGTCGAGCACCGCCGGGTCGCCGCTGCCGAAGACGAACGGGTCGACGCCCGTGTCTTCGGCCGCCTCGCGGAGTGCGCGCGCGCCCGGAAGACCCGACTCGCGGAAGTCCAGCGCGGAGACGGTGCCCGTCCGGCGCATGTATCGGAGAGTGCGGCGCATCGCCGACACCAGTTCGTCGCGGTCGGCGGCCGCCAGCCGGCGGTGTTTCAGGCTGTCCGGCGGCGCCACGGCCTCGTGGAGCGAGAGGCCGACGGCCGCCTCCTTCGCGACGGAGTCCCCGAGGTGGGTGTGCGCGTTGACGAACGCCGGCAGCACGACGTCAGTCGACTCCGTGGCCGTCTCCTCGACCGCCGCAATCCGCCCGTCCTCGACGACGACCCGCCCCCGCACCGGCTCGAACGACTCGCCGGCGAGGACGGTCCCCGAGAGTTCTTCCATACCGCCCCTCCGGACCGGGGGACGTTATGGTTTCCTGAGTGGCGACGCCGGGCGGGCGAAAGTCGAGCGCGGCCGAAGGCCGGGCTCGTCCGTTGTGCGGTCGCGAGTCAATAAACATAATGTTCTTTAATTTGGGATCTGCGAACGAATTGTGAATACAGACAATTTTAATAGACGTTACGTTCTCTGAAGCAGGTAGATGCGACCGAATTCGGATTCGGACGCGGTCCGGACTCCGGCGGCGGTCGCGTGACGGCTCGAACGATGTCAGGACGCACCTCGAAACGGACGGTCGGAGCGCTCCGGGAGACGGCGAACGCGTCGCCCGTTCCCGTCGCACTAACACGGCTCGCGTGGACGCTGTTCGCCGCGAGCGTCGCCGTCCTCGTCGCCCGACTCCGACTCGGCGGACCGTGGGAGGTCCCCGGCGCGGTCGCCGTCGACGGGCTGACCGTCCTGATGTGGGTGGTGGTCACGTTCTTCAGCGGGATCGTCCACAGCTACTCGCGCCGCTACATGGCCGGGAGCGCCCACGAGACCGACTTCTTCCTCGGCGTCTTCGGGTTCACGCTCGCCGTGATGGCGCTCGTCGCGGCCGACCACGTCGCGCTGTTCTGGACCTGCTGGCTGGCGATGGGGCTCCTGATGGCCCGGCTCGTCGGCACGGTCGACGGCTGGCCGCAGGCCCGCGCCGCCGCGAGCGTCGCCCGGCGTCACTTCCTCGCCAGCAGCGCGCTGCTCGGCGTCGCGCTGACGGCGCTGTGGCGGACGACGGGCGAGACGACCATATCCGGCGTCGCCGCGAGCGCCGACGCCCTCGGCGGGCCCGCGTGGCTCGTCGCCGGCGCCGCGCTCGTCCTCGCGGCGATGATCCAGTCGGCGCTGATCCCGTTCCACGGCTGGCTGCTCTCCTCGATGACCGCCCCCACGCCCGCCTCGGCGCTGATGCACGCCGGGTTCGTCAACGCGGGCGGGATCCTGCTGCTCCGCTTCGCGCCCGTCGTGACCGTCGAGACCGGGCTGATGCTCACTATCGTGGTCGTCGGCGCCGCGAGCGCCCTCGGCGGGAAGCTGCTCAAGACCGTTCGCTCCGACGTGAAGGGCGAACTGGGCTGCTCGACGGTCGGGCAGATGGGCTTCATGATCGTCCAGGCCGGGCTCGGCTTCTTCGGCGCCGCCGTCACGCACCTCATCCTCCACGGCTTCTACAAGGCGTACCACTTCCTGAGCGCGGGCGACGAGGTCGAGCGCGCGGCCCCGGGAGCGACCGGCCACGACGCCGGCGGTACGGGCGTCGTCGGCGCGGTCGTCGTCCTGCTGACGGGGCTCGCGGGCGGCGCGACGTTCGCGCTCCTGACGGGGAAGGGGACGAGCGTCGACACCGGGCTGCTGCTCGCCGGGTTCGTGACGCTCACGACGCTCCACGCAGCCCGGAGCGCCGTCCGGCAGACCGCCCTCTCGACGGCGGCCCGCTACGCGGCGGTCCCGCTCGTCGCGCTCCCGGCCATCGGCGTGTACGCGCTCGCGTATCGGGCCGTCTCGGGGGTCCTCTCCGGGCTCCCGCTCGTCTCCGCGCCGACCGAGCTGACCGCGGTCCACGCCGTCGTCGCCGTCGCCTTCCTCGCGGCGTACGTCGCGGTCGAGACCGGCGTCCACGAGCGGAGCGAGCGCCTCTACGTCGCACTGCTGAACGCGAGCCAACCGGCCTCGAACACCGTTCTGACCGCCACGGAGGAGTACAATGACAACTGAGACCGGTACCGACGACGCCGACGGCATCGAAGCGGAGATCGACGCGGCCGCGACCGCGGTGGGCTCGGTCTGGCCGGTCCACTCGTTCGTGACCGCGAACCCCCTCGCCGGTTTCGAGGACCTGCCGTTCGACGAGGCCGTGAGCCGGGCGGCGACCCTGCTCGGCGGCCGCGGCTACCCGCGCGCGGAGACGTTCCGGGCGGCCCTCGACGAGGGGCGGATCGACCCGGAGCGCCTCGACGGGGAGCTGACCGACCGGGGGTACGAGATGGACCCGGAGGCCGTGCTGGAGCGGCTGGCGGCGGCCGAGGACGCGGACGGGGCGAGCGGCGCCGGCGAGGCGGACGGCTCGGACGCGGGCGCCGACCGCGTCGACCGCGTGCTGACGAAGTGGCTCTCGGCGTTCCTCGACGAGGGGCAGGCCGAGTGGTCGATGCCGAACCGCGAGGCGGGGTTCTACGACGCGTTCCGCTCGGTGGCCCGCCACGACGACGAAATTCCCGACGACGGGCTCGTCGCCGACCTGCCGGCATCGCCGACCGAGGCGATCGAGGCCGCGCTGGCGCCGTATCCCCGCGAGCGGTGGGAGGCCGTCTTCGAGGCGCAGTTCGCCGCGCTCCCCGGGTGGACCGGCCTGCTCAAGCGGCGCGCCGACGACGGCGGCGCGTGGCAGTCCGCGTACCCGATCACGCTGACGGGGTACCTCGCGGCGCGGCTCGCGCTGGCGGACTCCCTCGAGGTCGACCTCTCGCCGCCCGAGACCGACGGGCCGGCGGTCGAGCCGAGCGACGAGATCGCCGACGCGTTCCTGAGCGCGTGGGAGGCGACGTACCGCGACGGGCTCGTCGAGCGCGTCGCCGCCGAGAGCGAGGCCCGCGGGGAGGAGCGCGGCGCGCGCGCCGACGGCGGCGCGTCGGGTCGCCCGGACGCCCAGCTGGTCTTCTGTATCGACACGCGCTCGGAGGTGATCCGCCGGCACGTCGAGGCGACCGGCGACTACGAGACGCACGGGTACGCCGGCTTCTTCGGCGTCCCGATGGAGTACAGCGGCTACGGCGCCGACGTGTCCGTCGACGCCTGTCCGCCGATCCTCGACCCGCAGCACCGCGTCGAGGAGGTCCCGACGGACGGCGCCGCGCGCAGGAGCCGCGACCGCTGGGGCGGCCTCGCGGAGGCCGCCGGCGAGGTGGTCGAGACGCTGCGGTCGAACCCCGCCACCGCGTTCAGCTTCGTTGAGGGCGCCGGGAGCGGGTACGGGCTCGCGCTCGCCGCGCGCACGCTCGTCCCCGGTCGGGTACGCGACCTGCTCGGCGGCGCCGACGGCGCGATTCCGGGCGACCACGAGTTCTGCGACCCGGGCGTCCACGGACACGACGCCGACGCCGAGGGGCTTCCGACGGGGCTGTCCCGCGACGAGCGGGTCGAGTACGCCGCGACCGCGTTCGAGCTGATGGGGTGGGAGTCGTTCGGCCGCCTGGTCGTCTTCACGGGCCACGCGGCCGAGACGGCGAACAACCCCTACGACTCCAGCCTCGACTGCGGCGCCTGCGCCGGCAACCCGGGCGGGCCGAGCGCCCGCGTGCTCGCCGCGATCTGTAACGACCCCGAGGTCAGGGACGGACTGCGCGAGCGCGGGATCGACGTGCCCGACGACACCGTCTTCCTCGCCGCCGAACACAACACGACGACCGACGAGGTGACGCTGTACGACCGCGACGTGCCCGACTCGCACGCCGCCGAGCTCGAACGGCTGCGCGCGGACCTCGACGCCGCCCGCGAGCGCGCCGCCGACGAGCGCACCGGCGGGGCCGCCGCGGGAGCGGGCGTCCGCGAGACCGAGCGCCGCGCCGGCGACTGGGCCGAGACACGCCCCGAGTGGGGGCTGGCCGGCAACGCCGGCTTCGTCGTCGGACCCCGCGATCTGACGGACGGCCTCGACCTCGACGGGCGCGCCTTCCTCCACTCGTACGACTGGGCGACCGACCCGGACGGCGACGCGCTCGAAGCGATCCTCGCCGGACCGATGGTCGTCACCCAGTGGATCAACGCGCAGTACTACTTCTCGACGGTCGACAACGCGGCGTACGGCAGCGGGTCGAAGGTGACGCACAATCCCGTCGGGAACGTCGGGGTCTACCAGGGCAACGGGGGCGACCTGATGACCGGCCTCCCGCTCCAGTCGGTCATGGCCGCCGACGACGAGCCGTACCACCTGCCCCTCCGGCTCTCGACGGTCGTCCACGCGCCGGTCAACCGCGTCACCGAGATCCTGGCCGACAACGAGTCGGTGGCGGGGCTCTTGGACAACGGCTGGCTGTCGCTGACGGTCGTCGACCCGACGCGGGACCACCGCGCCTTCGAGTACGAAGGTGACCTGACGTGGGAACCGACTCCCGAGGAGGCCGGAGCGGACGCGGAACCGAGCACGGCCCCCGCCGTGGCGGACGACTGAGATCACGGCCCGCTCGGCGAGGGTGCGTCGCCGATTACCTCTGGGTGTAATCCGCCGTGTAACCCCGTTCAAACCGTCATCGCGGCTGTTCCGCGGTCCGTAGGTGCGGGTCCGCGTCCGGTTTAGACACGTGCCCCGAAGTTTTATTAATTCAGGTAATTTAGTTATTACCGCACAATAGTGACCGGAGACCATCACTCCCGAGTTGCGACGGATCGATCGACGGCCGTCCGGGAACGAGCCGTCGGAGCGACGGGACTAATGGCGCTCATACTCCTGTCGGTGGCAGCGATAGTCGACGGTGTTAACTGGAAGCTCGTGGCGGTCTCTTGGACCGCGTTCGCGGCGATGGCCGTCGGCGCACCGCTCGGAGCGCGTGCGGTGCGGAGCAGCAACCCCTTGGAGCCGGTCTGGGGGTACGGGCTGGCCAGCGGCGCGATGGTGACCAGCGCCGCGCTCTTCTTGATCCCCCAAGCACTCGGTCAGCACGGCCGGCTCGGCAGTCTCGGCATCGCGATCGGTTTCCTCGGCGGGTACGCCGGCCACACGGTCGGACACCTGTTCACACATCGGGAGCTGCCCGTCGATCGAACGACGGCTGAACTGACGGTTCACGCGCTCTCGGCCGGTGCGATCATCGGCGCGATCTACGCGGCGATGCCCTCGCTCACCTCCGTTCTCGGTATCGCGCTCGTCTCGCACAAGGCGCCCGCCGGGTACGCCGCGGCCCGTCGCCTCGCCGAGCGGGGGCAGTCGGTCGTCGCCCTGCTGTTGCCCGCGGCAGCGGTCGGCATCGTGGCTCTCCCGGTCGGCATCGCCGGGGTTTCGCCGGAGAGCGGGCTTCGCGGGCTCCTGTTCGGCATCGCCGCCGGCGTGTTCCTTCACGTCGCCGTCGATCTGCTGCCGGAGTGTACCACCGGGAGCGAGACGTGCCCGGTCGACGCCGCGGACCACGACGCCGACGGTCACCGGCTCCGGGACCGGCTCCGCCGCCACGCCGTCCTGAGCTCGATCCTCGGCGGCGTCGCGGTCGTCGTGGCGTGGTGGGCCGCGGTCTGACGCGCGCCGAGGCCCTGACGGCGCCCGCCGCCGCCGACTGAGTTCCGCGGATCCCGGAGCGGCCGTTCCGGCCGGCGTTCGGTCCGGGACCGCGCCGGCTCATCGGGTCGCGAGCGAGAGCATCGAGGCCGGCCGACTGCGTGATCCAGAACGCCGTCGAGAACCAGGCGCCGCTGCTGGCGCGGAAGACCGTCTCCTACGTCGAACACCGGCCGACGCAGCGCGGGCGCGAGCGCGTCTTCGAGAAGGGCCACACGACGAGGACAGGACGGGAGCGGGTTCGGCCTCGCCATCGTCGAGCGCATCGTCGACGCGCACGGCTGGGACGTACGCATCGACGAGGGGGCCGCGGGGGGCTCCCGCATCGAAATCGTCACCTGAACGCCGGGTCGCCCCTCCCGAACCGGGGTCGGCGTTCGCAAGGGGAGAGCCTGTTCAGACGCCGGGCACCCCGAACGCGCTGATACCGAGCCCGAGAACGCCGTTCAGCACGGCGATGACGACCAGGGCGGCGGCCCACGCGACGAGTCCCATGACCGCCGCGTCCCTCCAGCCGCCGGGGTACCGCCAGTTGATCACCCACACCCACGCGACCAGCGCGACGACCGGACCGATCAGCGGGATCAGCGATCCGAGCGCCCAGGCGAGGGCGCCGAGCAGCGCCGTGACCACGGCGTGCGAGTAGTCGTCGACGCCCGCGACGATCCGACCGCTGACGTAGATGCCCAGGCCGCCGACCAGCAGCGCGACGACGAACGAGACGATTGCTCCGAGAACCATGCGTCGGACATCGCCGGTCTGACGGATATAACAGGGGGGCAGCGTCAGGCTCGGTGACAGGTTCCGAGCCGGCGGCGCGGACTGTACCGGGCCGGTGACGGAGACAGCGGCCGGACCGTCGACGCGGCGGAAGATCGGAGGGGCCCGGGCGCCGGTCAGTACAGCAGTGCGTCGTCGTTCTCGATCATGTACAGCGACCGGGCCGCGATGTTGACCGCGTGGTCGCCGACGCGTTCGAGGTCGCGGATCGTGAGCAGGAGCCGCGAGACGTTCCGCATCGTCGCCTCCACGTCCTCCTCCTCGCGGAGTTCGTCGCGCTCGATGAGGTCGCGGACGACGAGGTCGCTCGCGGCCTCGCAGGCGGCGTCGAGGTCGTCGTCCGCCTCGGCGACCGCGTAACAGCGCTCGGGGTCCGACTCCGCGTAGGCGTCCATCGCCTCCTCCAGCATCGCCAGCGTGTCGTCGCCGATGCGCTGAACGTCGACGTCGGGGAACGCCTCGCGGTCCGCCCGCTTCGCGTACTCCCCGAGGTTCGTCGCGAGGTCCGCGATCCGTTCGAGGTCCGTGATGATCTTGAACGAGGCGGCGATGAACCGCAGGTCGCCCGCGACCGGCTGCTGTAACGCGATGAGGTCCGTACACCGCCCCTCCAACTCCAGGTAGCGGTCGTTGATCTCGGCGTCGCCGGCGATCACTTCCTCGCCTAACTCCTCGTCCTGCTGTTCGAGGGCGTCGAGCGCCTTGCGGAGGCGCTCGGCGACCACTTCGCTCATGTAGAGTACGTCGTCGCGGAGCCCCTCTAACTTCGTCTGGTACTCTTCGCGTGGCATCGTGTTGGCGTATCCGCCACGCCGGACGCACTAAAACACGTCGGCGGAGGCGACGCCGCGCGGTCCGGCGGCTCGGTCGAAGCGTTCAAACCCCGCGGCGACGAGGGGGCGAACATGCAGAACCTCGAAGACATCGTCCTCGACGAGAACGAGGAGGCCCTCGCCCCGGCGGTCGTGATCGCGACGGTCGCGCTCCTCGCGGTGTTCGTCGTCGGAATCGCGGTCTCCCTCGTCGGACTCGTCGCCTGAGGGCGGCCGCCCGCGCGGCGAGCGCGGTCCGCTTCGGCGAGGCCCCCGCACGGCGTTTTTTGTTCCCGCGGGCGGTCGGGACGGTATGGACGGCCGGATACTCGCCGACCTCCTCGACCGAAACGACGACCACGTCGCTGCGCTGCCGCCCGGCTCCTTCAACCGGCACCGCGACGAACAGCGGCCGGGCGTGGTCTCCGTCTGCTGTTCCGACTCGCGCGTCTCGCAGGAGGGGATGTTCGCCGTCGACGAACCGGGGTACCTCTTCGCGTCCGGCACCATCGGCAACAGCGTCAGCGCCGTCGTCGACGGCGAGCGGGTCCTCGACGGGAGCGTGGCGTATCCGCTCGGACACACCCACACCGAGGTGCTCGTCGTGGTCGGCCACACCGGGTGCGGCGCCGTCGACGCCGCGCTCACGGCGGCCCGCACAGGCGAGTTCCCGAGCGAACCGGGCGTCCGCGCCGACGTCGAGGCGCTGCTGCCGATCGTCGAGGACGGGCTGAGCGATCCGCGGGTCGTCGGCGGGGCGACCGACGAGACGGGCGGGGACGCGGCGGGCGAGTACCGGGGCGACGACGCCGACCCCTCGCTCCGCGACCGCCTCGTCGAGCACAACGTCCACGAGCAGGTCGCGTTCGCCCGCGGGCGGGAGGAGGCTGCGGACGCGACCGTGTACGGTTTCGTCTACGACCTCCACGGCGCGTACGGCGACCGCGACGGCGCCGTCTACCTCGTCGACGCCGACGGCGAGCGCGACCCCGCCGCGCTGCGCGACCTCGTCGGCGAGGAGCGCGCCGACCACGTGGGGACGCTGCTGGGACGGTAGGGCCGGATCCGGGCAGTACTCCCCGCGACGCGGGCCGGGGGGCCGCATCCGACAACCGTTTCACGGCGACGCCCGAATGGGGTTCAAATGGACCGACGCGTCCTGTTCGCGACGCTGATCCTGCTTGCCGGCGGGGCGACCGGCGTGGGCGTGGCGCTGTTCGCGTTCGTCGGCGTCGACGACGCCACCACGGGGACGACGGTCGTGTGGGAGTCGGAACCGGCGGCCGGCGACGACGGCAGCGGCGCCGTGGTCGCGACCGTCGACGGCGACCCGCTCCTCCTCCGGCCCGCGGTCGAGAACGGGTCGCGGGTCGTCCGCGCGACGATCGTCGGGACCGATGAGACCCCGTGGACGGTGCCGATAGCCGGGCCGGACGCCGAGCGCGGCGGCGGCGACGACGGGGACGGCTCCGGCGACGGTCCCGTCGGCGTCAGCGGCCTCGCGACGGGCACCCTCGGCGGCGACCCGGTCGTCGCGCTCACCACGGCGTCAGGCGGGCTCGTCGTCGTCGACGCGGCCGACGGGGCGAGGCGGTTCGCGGTCGACCTCGGCGGCCCATCGGGGATCCGCCCCGCCATCGGCGACCTCACCGGCGACGGAAGCGCGGAGGTGGCCGCGGTCACGGCCGACGGGGGCGTTCTCGTCGTCGACGGCGAGGGCGACGCGGTCGCGGAGGCCTCGCTGTCGGGCGAGGTGACCCGGCGACCGCTCGTCGCCGAGCCCGACGCCGAGGCCGGCGAGCGGGGCGGGCTGGCGGTGCTGACGACAGCCGGCGACCCCGCGACGGTCCACATGCTCGACGCGAGCGGCGGGACGCGCTGGACGACCGAGCCGAGCGTGAACCCGCTGAGTTGGAACGCGGCGGACAGTCGCGACGGACCGGTGCTGGCGCTCGGCGGCGCGAACGGGAACATCGAGACCGTCGAGACGAGCGACGGCTCCGACCGGTACGAGGTGAAGCTCCAGGACCGCCCGATCGCCGTGGGGGACGCCGACCCCGGTCGGGTGTACGTCGGCGGCTCCGGGAGCGTCTGGGCCGTCGACCTCCTCGACGGCGAAGTGGTCTGGAAACAGCAGTACGGCGCCTCGACCCGGATCAACGAGCCGCGGATGGGCGACGTCGACGGGAACGGCGAGCGCGCGCCGGTCGTGGTCAACCGCGCCGGCGAGGTGCTCGCGATGACCCAGCAGGGCGAGGTGCTCGCCCGGGGCGGCCCCGCCGATGTCGTCGTCTACGGCGGGCCCCTGTTCGCCGACGTGACGGGCGACGGCGGCGACGAAGTGATCGTGGTCACCGACGACGGGACCGCGATCGCGGTCGACACCTGAGCCGGCGGGGGACCGTCGCTGTCGTTTATGTGCGGTCCGTCGGGAGAAACCGGACGACAGAGCGGAACTCTCCGGGAGAATTCACCGGAAACGCGGTGTGTCGAGCGAGCGATGGCTCTCCGGAGGCGGGGCGGCGGCGAAAAGCGAAATCCGCGAGCGGCGTCAGTGGTCCTCTTCCTCGTACACCCACGCCGAGGTGTCAAGGTCGTAGTCGACGAGTTCCTCGTCGTCGAAGAACAGGTCGATCTCGCGCTCGTTGGCGCCCTCGTCCTCGTGGTCCGACGCGTGGATCACGTTGTGGCCGAGGTCTAAGCCGAAGTCGCCGCGGATCGTGCCCGGGGCGGACTCGGTCGGGTCGGTCTCGCCGACCATCGCGCGGACCTGTCGGGTCGCGTCCGCGCCCTCCCACACCATCGCGAAGACGGGGCCGGAGGTGATGAACTCGACGAGGCCGTCGAAGAACGGCTTATCCTCGTGCTCGCCGTAGTGCTCCTTCGCGAGCTCCTCGTCGAGCTGAACGAACTTGCCGCCGACGAGCTTGAGCCCGCGCTCCTCGAAGCGAGAGACGATCTCGCCGATGAGGCCGCGCTGGACGCCGTCGGGCTTCACCATTACGAACGTGCGCTCGTCGTGGTGGCTCACTGCTCGTCGCCTCCGGCTCGGTGGCCCTCCTCGGTCCACTCGACGTCGCGCGCCTCGCGGCCGAGGAAGTAGTTCTTCTCCGCCTTCGAGTCGACGAAGTGGAGGACGGTGCCGTCCTTCTTGACGAACATCGTGCCCGTGCCGGGCTCGATCTCCTCACCGCTGTAATCGCAGGTGCGTGTCTCGACCATTGGTTATCGGCCTCCGATGGAGTCGGCGTCGCGCTGGGTCTCCCGCAGCTGGAGCACGTCGCCCAGACGGACGGGACCCAGGACGTTCCGGGTGATGATCCGGCCCTGGTTCGATCCCTCCTGGATGCGGCACTTGACCTGCATGGCCTCGCCGTGCATCCCGGTCTTGCCGACGACCTCGATGACCTCCGCGGTCGTCGAGTCGCCGGTGCCCTCTTCTGCGCTCATGGGAGGTTATCGGAGCTCCGCGACCTTCTCGCCGATGTCCTCGACGTCGTCGTCGGCGTCGCCGGCGTCGACGACAGCGGCGGCGGCCGAGCCGACCTCGAGGCCGGCAGCCTGTCCGACCTCGTCCTGGGTGTCGACGAAGGCGACGGGGATCCCCTTCTCCTCGGCGAGCTCGGGGAGGTGCATCACGATCTCCTCGGGGGAGACGTCCTCCGCGACGATGACCAGGTCGGCGTTGCCGCGCTCGACGGCCTTGGTGGTCTCGTTGGTTCCTTTCTTCACGGTGCCGGTGTCTCGGGCGACCTCGAGCGCTTCGAGGGATCGCTCCGCGAGGTCCGCCGGGGTGTCGTAGTCTACGTAAACGGGCATATGTTGTTCACCTATCCTCCGTGTAGGCTCGCGTGTCCGTCCCGTGGTCGGTCCCTAACGGAACGGCACATCATCGACCCCACAGAGGCTGTGCCCCGTCGTAGTCCGGACATCCATAAAAGCGCTTTCAATGTCCTGCGCGTGTGCGAGCGGGGATCACGGGGCGAAACCGCGGGCGGGGGAACGGACGGCGCGCGAGCCGCCCCCGGCCCGACCGCGCGGGCGCCGGCCGACTCCGCGATTTTTAAGCCCCGCTCGCCCCTCCCGTCCCACATCGAATGGTCCGCCTCGTTCACTACTCCGACATCGAGAACGTCTTCGACGCCCCCGAGCGGGCGGCCCGCCTGGCCGGCCGGATCCGCGCGCTCTCGGGGCCCGACGCCGCGGTCGTCGCCACCGGCGACACGACCGCGCCGGGCGTCCTCTCGCTGGTCGCGACCGGCAGGCAGGTCCTCGACTTCTACGAGGCGACCGACACCGTCCTCGACACGTTCGGCAACCACGAGTTCGACTACGGGCCCGACCCGCTCCGCGACCTCGTCGCCGACTCGCCGGCGACGTTCGTCTCCGCGAACGTCCGCGACGAGGACGGCGAGCCGTTCGGGCGCGCCGAGGGCGTCGTCCCGTGGGCGACGCGCGAGGTCGACGGCGAGACGGTGGGGTTCGTCGGCGTCACCGACCCCGCGACGGACTCGCTGAACCCGATGGCCGCCGACCTCTCGTTCGACGACCCCGTCGCCGCGGCGCGCGACGCGCTCGCGGAGATGCGGACCGCGGTCGCCGAGCGCCGGGACCGGGGGGCGCCGGCGAGCGAGAGGGGCGCGGCCGCCGGCGCCGACCCCCTCGATCGCGTCGTCGTCCTCTCGCACCTCGGCGCGGGCGACGACGACCTCGCCCGCGGGCTCGACGTCGACGCGGTCCTCGGCGGCCACGTCCACAGTCGCCGGAACGAGGTCGTCGACGACACGCTGCTCGTCCGGCCCGGCGTCAACGGGGAGACGGTGGCCGAGATCGACCTCGACGCCGACCCCCCGACCGCGACGCTCCACGAACCGGACGGGGCCGACCCCGCGCCCGGCCTCGAAACCGCGCTCGCGGAGCGGATGGCCGCGGCCGACCTCGGCGAGGTCGTCGACACGGTAGAGAAGCCGATCGAGCGGACGGGCGACGTGGTCCACGGCGGGGAGTGCCGCGTCGGCAACTTCGTCGCGGACGCGTTCCGCTGGGTCCACGACGCCGACGTTGGCCTGTCGAACGCCGGCGGGCTCCGCCAGGGCGACCCGTGGACTGGCGGCGTGACGAAGGCGGACCTGATCAGTCTGATCCCGTTCGAGGAGCCCGTCGCGCTCGCCTCGGTCACGGGCGCGGAGCTCGGCGACGTGTTCCGCGAGATGGCCGCGCCCGACGTGGACTTCGGCGAGGACGACTGGTGGCACGGCCACGTCTCGAACGCCCGGGTCGTCTGGGACGACGACGCCGAACTGATCTTGGAGGCCACCGTCGGCGGTGAGCCGATCGACCCCGACGCCCGCTACACGGTCGCCGTCTCCGAGTACCTGCTCCACTCGGAACACGAGTACCCGACGCTCGCCCAGCGCCACCGGATCGACGAGGCGGACATCCAGTACGAGGTGCTGGCCGACTACGCCCGCGAGCGGGGGATCGACCCCGAGATCGAGGGCCGGATCGAGATCCGGAACCGCGCCGCCGCGGCCGACGACGACTGAGCGGCGAGCGCTACGGTAAGTTCACGTCGACATCGCGCCGGAGCCCGGCCGCCTTCACCGTGTTGTAGAGGAGCATCGCGCGCGTCATCGGTCCCACGCCGCCGGGTACCGGGGTGATCGCCCCCGCCACCTCGCTGGCCGACTCGTAGTCAACGTCGCCGACGAGTTCGTACCCCTTCTCGGTGTCCGCGTCGACCCGGTTTATGCCCACGTCGATCACGGTCGCGCCCTCCTTGAGCATCGAGCCGTCGACGAACTCGGGGAGCCCGGCGGCCGCGACGACGATGTCGGCCCCCGCCAGCTTTCCCTCCAAGTCCTCGGTGCGGGAGTGGCAGACCGTGGTCGTCGCGTTGCCGGTCGGCGACTTCTGGATCAGCAGGTTCGCCATCGGCTTGCCGACGATGTCGGAGCGGCCGACGACGACGGCGTCGGCGCCCTCCGTCTCCACGTCGTAGGCGTCGAGCAGCTTCTGGACGCCGTGGGGGGTGCAGGGCTTGAACCGGGCGTCGCCCGCGACGAGGCGGCCGACGTTCTCCGGGTGGAAGCCGTCCACGTCCTTCTCCGGGTCGATCCGTCGGAGGACCGTCCGCTTGTCCACGTGGTCCGGGAGCGGGAGCTGGACCAAGATCCCGTGGACGTCGTCGCGGTCGTTGAGGTCGTCGATCGTCTCGTACAGCTCGCTCGCGGGGGCGTCGGCGTCGATCTCGACGTGGAAGCTCTCGATGCCGACCTCCTCGCAGTCGCGCTGTTTCATCGAGACGTACGTCTCGCTGGCCGGGTCGTCGCTCATCAGCACCGTGGCGAGCCCCGGCTCGACCCCGGCGTCGGAGAGCCGCGTCACCTCGTCGGCGACCGCGCCGCGCACGTCGGCCGCGACCGACTCGCCGTCGATGATCTCGGTCATACGCGACCGTCGGCGGTCCCGAGGTAAAAGTGAACCGGGATCGTGCGTATCTAGCCCGATTTGAATCAGATCTGATCCGAATTTATGGATCGACTATTCGGGGAACAGCTCCTCCTCGCGCTCGACGGCGTCGATCGCGGCGACCTCCGCGTCGGTGAGGTCGAGGTCGGCCGCGGCGAGGTTCGCCCGGAGATGCGCCTCGCTCGACGCCTTCGGGATCGTCACGACCGGTTCCTTGGCGGCGGCCCACGCGATCGCGACCGCCTCGGGCGTCGTCCCGTGCGCGTCCGCGACCTCGGTTACGGCGTCGACCTCGCGCACCCGCCCGCCGGCGAGCGGCGAGTAGGCGACGACGGGGTAGCCGTGCTCGCGGGCGTGGTCGAGCAGCTCCGGACGGTAGAACAGCGGATGGAGCTCGGTCTGGTGGGCGGCGGGCGGGCGGCCGAGGACCTCGACCGCGCGGTCGAGGTCCGCGAGCTCGAAGTTCGAGACGCCGACGTTCCGCACGAGGCCCTCCTCGACCAGTCGGTCGAGCGCCGGCAGCGTCGTCTCGGGATCGTAGTCGCCGCGCGGTCGGTGGACGTACAGCAGGTCGATCGCGTCGACCCCCAGTCGCTCCGCGCTCTCGCGGGCCGCGGGCGCGACCGCCTCGCCCTCGAGGTTGTCGATCCACAGCTTCGTCGCGACGGTCACCTCGCCGCGATCGAGGTCGACGGCGGTCAGCCCCGCGGCGAGCCCGTCGCCGACGACGGCCTCGTTGTCGTAGATCCGAGCGGTGTCGAGGTGGCGGTAGCCGACCGAGAGCGCGGTCGCGACCGCGTCCGGGTCGTCGATCCCCATCGTTCCGAGGCCGACCGGCGGGAGGTCCATGCGCCGGCGTCCGGGCGACGCGGACAAAAGCCTCCCGTCACGTCGGCGACCGCAATCCGACGCGGCGCCGGAGGCCACGGGATCACTTAGGTGGGCGGCGCTTGTAGCCCGGGGTGACGATGTCAGTCCGCCCTCCGCGTGGCCCCCGCGCCGGACCCGCTCCGTCCGCGCCGCCCGTCGAACGAGCGCCGATCGATCCCCGCGCCGCGTGACCCGGACCGGGACGTGGTCGTTCGCGACGACCGTGGGACGAGTCGAGGTCGCCCCCGACGAGATCCGTGTTCGGAAGGGGCTCGCTCGCGTGGCCGAGACGACCGTCAGGCGCCTCGCGAGCGGCCGAGCGCCGCCCGTCGGACGCGAGGTTGGCTGGTCGGCCGTCGCGGGCGCGATCGCCCTCCTCGGGGCCCTGATCGAGCTGGCCGCCGGGTCCGGGGAGGGGATCGAGGTGGCCGGGTTCGCGCTCGCGACGGCGCTCGCCGGGACCGGCGTCACGGCGCTCCAGAACGCCCGCGTCGAGGTGTCGACCCGCGATGTCCAGTACGTCGCGTTCAGGGACGGCGACGTGGTCGTCGTCCGCGACGACGACGGCGACGAGGGCGAGACCGTCCTTCGCCCCCGGTCGCCAGCGGCCCGGAACGACGCGGCGCTGGCCTTCCGACTGCGCGGGATCGAGGTCCGCGGCGCGGCCGACGCGGAGGGCGTCTCCCGGACCGTCGTCGACGCGCCGAAGGCCGAACCGGTCGCGTGAGTCACCGCGTCATCGACACCGACCGCTCGACGACCTCGTATCCCTGCGCGGCGAGCACGTCGGCGTAGTACCGCTCCGCGACCCGTCCCTGCGGGAGGCGGCGGAGGTCGAACCGCCGCGTCGGCCGCAGTTCGACGTCGACCACGCTCCCGCCGTCGGCCGCCTCGCGGACCGCGACCGCGTACGACGCCCACGGCTTCCCGCCGGCAGTCCCCTCGATTTCGACCGTCGCGACCGGGCGGCGCTCGGACTCGCCCGCGTCGACCGCGCCGCCGAGCGCGTCCCCGTCGCTCGCGTCGACGGAGAGGTCGAGCTCGACCGTCTTGAGCCCCAAGAGGTACGAGAACTCGTACGTCGCGGCCGTTCCGGACGCGTCTCCGTCGGCGGAGTCGGTCGGGCCGTCGTCGACCTCGCGCACCTCGTCGGCGACGGCCCACTGGAACGCGAGGATCGGCGGTTTCCCGGACGCGAACTCGCGCACGACCGTCGCGGGCGGGGCGTCCGTCCGGAGCCGCGCGGTGCCGCGCCGCCGGAACGCGGGCGCGCGGAGCGCGAGCAAGAGGAGGCCGGCGACCGCCACCCCGGGCCAGAGAGAGAGCGCGG
This sequence comes from Halorubrum sp. ASP1, assembly GCF_005435135.1. Taxonomy (NCBI): domain Archaea; kingdom Methanobacteriati; phylum Methanobacteriota; class Halobacteria; order Halobacteriales; family Haloferacaceae; genus Halorubrum; species Halorubrum sp. ASP1. The sequence continues at coordinate 209,147 of NZ_SGUA01000005.1, forward strand.
TGACGGCCGCGAGGACGGCGCCGGCGGCGAGCAGCGCGAGCGTCCAACTGACCGCGCGCTCGGCGCGGCGGTAGCGGGCGGTCGCGTCGTCGAGTGCGTCTCGGTCGGTGCGTCGGCGCGACCCGACGCGTGCGGAGGGCGCGGACACGGCTCTGACTCGTCGGGCGCGTAGTTCAGGATTGCGGTCGGGCCCCGGTCGGTCGGCGTCGTCCGCGAGGGCCGGCGGTCAGGCCGGACCGTCGGTCGGCGCGCGGCCGCAGATGCTGACGAGGTCGTGGAGGTCGTCTATCTCGTAGGTCGGGTGGCAGGCGAGCTCCGTCGACCGGCGGTGCGGGCGGCGGAGGAACGCGGAGTCGATCCCCGCGTTGTCGGCCGCGCGCACGTCGGACTCGTTGTCGCCGACGAACAGCGCCGTCTCGGCGCCCATGTCCTCGAGGGCGCGTTCGAGGTAGTAGGGAGAGGGCTTCTTGCGCGAGAGGCTGGCCACCGAGGGCTCGCGGCCGTACGCGACTTCGAAGTGGCCCGCCAGCCCGAAGTGGTCGAGGAGGGCGTCGACGGTCTCCTGCTGGTTCGAGGAGACGACGCCGAGCGAGGCGTCGAGCGCGCGGAGCGCGTCCACGTCGTCGTACGGCGTCTTCTGCCCCTTCCGGGCCGCGTCGATCTGCGCCGCGGCGGCGGTCTCGTCCCTGACCCGCCAGAACTCCGTCGGGTCGACCCCGTACCGCTCGCAGATGTCGGTCAGGGTCGCGGGGTCGACGCCGACGGCCACGTCGTCGACGTGCGAGAGGTCGGGATCCTCGACGCCGAGGCTCACGAACGCGTCCCACGCGGCCTCGCGGAGCGTGTCGAACGGCGTCCGTCCGACCAACACCCCGTCGTTGTCGAGGACGACGGCGTCGTACACGCATCCCCGTGCGGGGGTAACGGGCAAAAAGCTTTCACACGCCGGGTGGACGGCGCCTCACACGCCGAAGAGGCGGAGGAAGAGCCCGCCCAGCACCGCGAGCGCGCCGGCGATCACGCCGACGGAGGGGATCGGAACCGGCAGCGGGATCACGATCAGCGCGACGCCGGCGGCGATCAGGGCGGTCGAGATTTTCACGCAACGACTTGGTCGGCGACACGCAAATACCTTCAGGCGGATTCCGGCGAACGGGCGAGACGTGTCGGCGTGCGCGACGACTCCCGCACTTTCAATACCCGGCCCGTCGAACCCTCGAAGTGGACTATGAACATCTCTGATATCGCGGTCGCGGAATACGTGGAGGTCGACGTCGACGAGCGGCTCGCCAAGGTCCGTTCTATCTTCGAGCGAGAGAACCCCAAGGGGATCGTCGTCGTCGAGGACGGCGAGTACGCCGGCGTCGTCGGCGAGAAACAGCTGGTGCGGTCGCGCATGGAGGACGACACGAAGGTGTCGGCGGTGATGAAGCCCGCGCCCTCCGTCGACCGACACGAGGACGTACGCGAGACCGCTCGGCTCCTCGTCGAGGGCGACGTGAAGATCGCGCCCGTCTACGAAGGGGAGAAGCTCTACGGGATCGTCACCGTCGACCAGATCCTCGAGGCCGTCATCGACAGCCTCGACGCGATCACCGTCGCCCAGATCGCCACCGAGGACGTGATCGGCATCGGCGAGACGGAGAGCGTCGGCCGCGCGATCAACCGCCTCCGAGAGAACGGCGTCTCCCGGCTCCCGGTCCTCGACGACGAGGGTGACCTCGTCGGCGTCGTCACCACGAACGACATCGTGGAGTTCGTCGTCCGCGACCAGGAGCGGCAGGGCAGCGGCGACCGCGCCGGCGACATCGACCGGATGCTCGACATCCCGGTCTACGACATCATGTCGAACCCCGTCGTCACGGCGGCGAACGACGAGACCGCGCAGACGGTCGTCCAGCGCATGTTCGACAACGACGTCTCCGGGCTGGTCGTCACCCCCGAGGGCGCCGACACCGTCGCCGGGATGGTGACGAAGACCGACGTGCTGCGCGCGCTCACGTTCACCGAGCAGGACTCGATGGACGTCCAGATCACGAACGTCGACCTGCTGGAGGGGACCTCCCGCGAACACATCGTCGAGTCCATCGAGCAGGTCGCGGACAAGTACGCGGAGATGCAGGTCATCCACGCGCACGTCCGGCTCCACGCGCACAAGGAGAAGCTCCGCGGCACGCCCCTGATCCAGTGTCAGATCCGCCTCCGCACCAACGAGGGGCAGGTCGGCGGCTCCGGCGAGGGGTACGGCGCCGAGCACGCCTTCCACGTCGCGCTCGACAAGCTAGAGCGGAACGTCTTAGAGATCAAGGGCGTCAACGCCGACGAGGAGTACCGCGGCCAGCTCCTCCGGAAGCTCGGCGAGCTGTGAGCCGGTAGGCCGCCGTCCGGTCCACCGACCGCCCTCTTCTTCTCCGCCTTCCGCGGCCGTTCGCCGCGTCGGCTACCCGTCCGCGCCCTCCGCGAGCCCGTCGCCGACGATGCGGAAGGTCGCGGTGTCGCCCGCGGGCTTCGACCGGTGCTTTTCGAGGGTCACGCGGCGGTTCCCGCCGCGGAACCGGTCGACGCGGAGGATCGCGCCGGTCCAGTGGTTGAGGGTGTTGCCGCCGAGCGCGCGGTCCCGGTCCCCCTCCGGGTCGGTGAACACCTGGTTCGTGATCACCACGGCGACATCGTGACGCCGGGCGAGAGAGAGGAGATGGGTCACCTGCTTTGCGACCTTCCGGAGCGACTCGCCGCCCTGAGTGTCGCCGGCGCGCTCCAGCCGGTAGAAGCCCGTCGCGGAGTCTAACACGATCAGCTCGACCTCCTCGGCGAGCTCCTCGGCGTCGCGGACCGCCTCGCGCTGGTCGTCGAAGTCGTACGCCTCCGAGATGACCAGCCGCGCGGCGAGCGCTTCGAGGTCCTCGTCGCCGTCGCCCCGGTCGAGCCGGCCGGCGGCCATCTGCTCGAACCGGTCGATGGAGAGCCCCTCGGTGTCGACGTAGAGGGCTCGGTCGCCGCCGGCCGCGACCTCGACCGCCGCGGCGAGCGCGAGGTTCGTCTTCCCCGCGGCCGGCGGGCCGTACACCTGCGTGACGACGCCGCGCTCGAAGCCGCCGCCCAACAGCTCGTCGACCGGCCGGCAGCCGGTCGGGATCGGATCGCTCACTGGGCCCGACTTGGCCCGCGCTCGTATTTAAACGGTCGATCGCGTCGCTCCGCGGGGGCCGGCCGTCGCGCGGCAGCGATCAGCCGCCGCTCGCGGAGGCGTGATACGTGTGAGAGAAACGGAGACGGCGCCGATCGCGTCGAGCGACGGCCGAAATCCGGTGGTTCGTGCGGACGCGTCGTCCGCGGTGTGAAGGGTTAGTTGCGGACGAGGTTCGTCGCGCGGGGTCCCTTGGGGGACGACTCGATGTCGAACTCCACTTCCTGCCCCTCCTCGAGGTCCGGGCCGCCGACGTCTTCCATGTGGAAGAACACGTCTTCGTCGTCGTCGAGGTCGCCGTCGTCAGTCGAGATGAAACCGTAGCCGCCAGTGTCGTTGAAGAAATCAACCTTACCGTTTGCCATTGCGAATAAACGTACAGCCGGTTGGGGGATAACCCTTGCGAGGGTCACGGTACCACGGGGGTTCCGGACGTTTGTCCACCGGTCTGATCGCACCGGAGCGGCCGTTCACGGCGGCTGGGACCGCTTTCCGGGCGATATCGGTCGTGTTCATCGCGCGCCACCAGGCGCGGGGTTCATTTACGAGCGACCACGTAGGTCGGGCAACGACATGGACCGCCGCAACTTCCTCCGCTCGCTCGCCGCCTCCGGCGCCGTCGCTGGGACGACCGCCACGGCCGGCTGTGCCGGCGTCCTCGGTGAGTCCGGTCCCGAGGGGACGATCCTCGGCCCGCCGGAGCAGACTCGGGGAGACCCGGTCCACCCGATCCAAGGCGACGAGATGCCCGAATTCACCGTTCCCGACCCGATCACGGGCGAGGAGATATCGACGGCGCAGTTCGAGGGCGAGCGCGCGTTCCTGTGGACGATGTTCTACACCAACTGCCCCGACGGCGTCTGTCCGGCCCTCATCCTCCGCCTTCGGCGCGCGCAGGAGGTCGCCGCCGAGGAGGGGTTCGAAGACGAGGCGGCGTTCCTCCCCACCACGTTCGACCCCGAGCGCGACACCGCCGAGGTCCTCCGGGAGTACGCGGACCAGCGCGGGGTCGACCTCGACGCCGGCAACTGGCACTTCCTCCGCCCGGAGACGTACGAGCGCGGCCAGGAGCTGTTCGACGAGGAGTTCGGGCTCAAGATCGAGAAGGCGTTCGACAACGACTACGAGAGCTTGGAGTACACGTTCCCGCACTACGGGCTCATCCTCCTCGTCAACAAGCGTGGGATCGTCGAGCGCGCGTACCCGCGCGGCCCCGCGACCGACGTGGAACGGATCGTCGACGACTTCCGGCGGGTGGTCACGGCGTGAGGCGACGACACCTGCTGGCGGGGCTCGCGAGCGCCGGGGCGCTCGGCGGGGCCGGGGTCGTCGCGACCGGCGGGGTCCCGGACGCACTCGGGGGCGGCGACGCTCCAGAGCCGATCGAGCCGGTGACGCTCGACACGGTCGACGCGCCCGGGAGCCGAGGCGGTGAGGTGACGCTTCCCGCGCCCGGCCGGCCGACGTTCGTCGACTTCTTCGGGACGTGGTGTCCCCCCTGCGCCGAGCAGATGCCGGCCCTCGCGGCGGCCCACGATCGGATCGGCGACGAGGTGCTGTTCGTCTCCGTGACGACGGAGCCCGTCGGCGAGAGGATTAGCGAGGACAAGGTGGTGGATTGGTGGCGTAAACACGACGGTGACTGGCTCGTCGCCGCCGACGTCTCAGCCGAACTCGCGGCGCGGCTCGACGTCGGGAGGTATCCCAGTGCCCGCGCCATCGACGCCTCGGGACGGGTCCGGTGGGCGACCTCCGGGACGCACACCGCCGACGAGTTCGTCGCGGGCATCGAGCGGGCGCTCGACGGATGACGCGGCGACCCGACTCATGACCGACATCTCGCTCGCGACGAACGTCCCGCTGGCCGTGGCTGCGGGCGTAACAACGTTCTTTTCGCCGTGCGCGTACCCGCTCTTACCCGGGTACGTCGGCTTCTACGTGAACTCCGTCGACGCCGACTCCGCGTCCGTCGTCGGGGCGGGAGTTCGAGGTATCGCTGCCGCCGTCGGCGTGCTCGCGACGTTCGCGTTGCTCGCCGGCGCGACTGTCCGAGTCGGCTACTCGACGCTGTCGAACATCACCGTGTTCGAGACGCTCGTCGGAGCGCTACTGATCGCTTTCGGCCTGCTCGTGGTCGCCGGGCGCGCGCCGTCGGTGTCGGTGCCGCTGCCGGAGCGGCGGTCGAGCGTACTCGGATTCGGCGTGTTCGGCGCGGGGTACGCGCTCGCCGGCGCGGGCTGCGTGGCGCCGGTGTTCCTCAGCGTCGTCGCCCGCGCCATCGCGCTCCCGCTGGAGACGGCGGTACTGCTCGTAGGCATCTACGCCGGCACCGTCGCGGTCCTGATGGCCGCGACGACCGTCGCGACCGGCGTCGGCCTCGTCAGCAACGCGAACCGGGTGATGGCCCACGCCGGCCTGCTGAAGCGGATCGCCGGCGCCGTGATGGTCGTCGCGGGGATCGGACAGCTCTACCTCGCGCTGGTCGTGTACTGAGCCCGGGCGCGTCGCGGGCGCCCCGTGCGAGGCGCTCGCACGCCGCCCCATACCTTCTTAACCGATAGCGCGGAATTCCCGTACAGCCGAACCGCTGCGGTTCGGTCCCCGTACCATGAACCTAGACGAATTCACCGCCGCGAACGCACCGACGGACAGCGCGGAACCCTTCCAGCGCGAGAACAGCTACACCTTAGACGTCGACGTCGACGGCACCGTCATGGCGAAGGCCGGCTCGATGGTGGCGTTCACCGGCGACGTGTCGTTCACCGGGAAGGCCTCCGCGGAGGGCGGCATCACCGGCTTCCTCAAGGAGGCCGCCACCGGCGAGGGGACGCCGATCATGGCCGTCGAGGGGCAGGGCCACGTCTACTTCGCGGACGACGGCAAGAAGGTCCAGGTGATCGAACTCGGCGCCGGCGAGTCGATCACGGTCAACGGCGAGGACGTGCTCGCGTTCGAGGAGTCGCTCTCCTACGAGATCAACACCATCGACAGCCTCGCCGGCGCGCTCGCCGGCGGCTTCAGCAACGTCTACCTCGAAGGCCCGGGCTACGTCGCGATCACGACGCACGGCGATCCGATCGTCTTGGAACCGCCGGTGGCGACCGACCCGAGCGCGACGGTCGCGTGGGGCGGCACGTCGCCGGACGTGGAGGTCAACCGGAGCCTCTCGGACATGATCGGCCAGGAGTCGGGCGAGCGCTACCAGATGCGCTTCGACGGCGCCGACGGCTTCGTCGTGGTCCAGCCGCGCGAGGAACACGTCTAAGGCGGGAAGGCGACACCCCCGCGACCCGCGGTTACCGCGCGGCCAGCCAGTCGGCGAAGCCGCCGGTGAGGAAGCCGACGTAGTCGGTGACGCCGAGGACTAACGAGACGAAGATGACGAAGACGAGGGGGAGTCGAACGACCCAGATCCACGCGCCGTCGAAGCCGGCGGCGTCGCCCATCCCCTTCCGGAGCTCCTCGCGACCGACGCCGGGCACGACCCAGCCGACGAACAGCGCGAGCAGCAGCGATCCGAGGACAAGCAGGATGCCGTACGCGAGCCCGTCGTACAGGCCGAGGAAGATCGAGTCGACCGTCACCGGAACGCCGAGCAGGAACACCGCGGCGCCCAGCGCGGCCGACGCCGGGACGCGGGCGACGCCGACCTCGTCGATGAGGTAGGAGACGAGCACTTCGAGGATGCTGATCGCCGACGAGAGCGCGGCGATCCCGACCATGCCGAAGAAGACGATCCCGAGGATCCGGCCGCCGGGGATCCCGGCGAACGCGGCCGTGAGACTGACGAAGATCGCGCCGGGTCCGCCGGAGCCCGGTTCGATCCCGACCGTGAAGAGGACGGGGAAGACGACGAAGCCGACGAGGACGGCGACGAGCGTGTCGATCGTCGCGATGATCCCGGCGTCGGCAGCGAGGTTCCGGTCCTCGCCGAGGTAGGAGGCGTAGGTGATCATCACGCCCATCCCGAGCGAGAGCGTGAAGAACGCCTGTCCGGCCGCGGCGGGGAGTATCTCCGTCCAGTTCGCGGCGATCGTGCCGAAGTCCGGCGAGAGGTAGTAGGCGTACGCCGCGCTCGCGCCGTCGAGCGTGAACCCGTATCCGGCCAGGCCGACGAGGAGCACGAGGATGGCGGGGATCATCACCTTCACGCTCAGTTCGATCCCGCGCCTGACGCCGGCGGCGATGATGCCGACGACGAGCAGCATGAACAGGGCGTGGAAGACGAGCGTGTCGAGCCCCGTCGAGACCGTCTGGTACAGCGCCTCGGCCTCGGCCGGGTCGGTCAGCGTGTACCCCTCGGTGATCCCGATGAGCGTGTAGCGCAGGAACCAGCCGGCGACGACGCTGTAGTACGAGAGGATGATGAACCCGGTGACGACGAACAGCCACCCGGCGGACCCCCAGACGCCGCTGCCGAGTTCCCGCAGCGCGCCGACCGGGTTCCGGTCGGTCCGGCGCCCGATGACGAACTCCACGAGGATCGCCGGGAACCCGATCAGCGCGACGAACGCCAAGTAGGTGATCAGAAACGACGATCCGCCGTACTGGCCGGTGATGAACGGGAACCGCCAGACGTTCCCCAACCCGACCGCGCTGCCGACCGCGGCGAGGATGAAGCCCGCTCGCGTCGCCCACGTCTCGCGTGCCATTTGTGTGCCGGATGAATCCCCGTCCCCCGTAAAAACGTGTCTCTCCGGCGCTCTTACTACCGATAATCGAACATGATCAATCGGTCACCGGCGTCGGCGGAGGGGGGACGGCGCCGCGCGGCCGCGCAGGAACGGCGAGCCGGTTCGCGCCGCGCCGGGGACCGTGAATTTAATAGCCGGACGGGAACCTCTCGGTGTATGGAACGCGTAGACGTCGCGATCGTGGGCGGTGGGCCGGCCGGGTCGTCCGCGGCGCACGCGGCCGCGACCGGCGGCGCGGACGCCCTGGTCATCGAGAAGGGGGTCCCACGGGCCGACCGCGACCGTCTCGGTCCGGACTCGACCGACGCGGCCGGCATCCTGGACTACTGGGTGGACATCATGGGGATCCACCCCGACGAGTTCGACGACGGGGTCGTTCAGCGCGAGCTGAGCCGCGCGGAGTTCCGCGGGCCCGACGAGGCGGCGACGCTGACCTCGACCGGTATCGAGTCCTCGTACGACATGTTCGGCTACACCTTCCAGCGCGCCCGCTTCGACGACTGGCTCCGCGACCGCGCCGAGGACGCGGGCGCCGAGTACCGCGTCGGCACCTCGGTCCGCGGGGTCGACACCGACCTCTCGGTCGCGCCCGTCGACGACGGCCCGCGCCACGTGCTCGACCTCGCGGACGGGGGGAGCGTCGGCGCCGACTTCGTCGTCCTCGCCGACGGCCCGCAGCGGACGGTGACGAACCGCGTCCTCGACGAGTACCTGCCGGCGGACGCGCAGGCCTCCGAGCGGTTGGCCTCCCGCACGGCGAACCACATCGCCTACCAGGAGTACCGGCGCGTCCCCGAGGAGGTGTTCGAGGAGGTGAACGACGCCATCGTCTTCTGGTGGGGCGTGATGCCCGGAGAGACCGCGTACCCGTGGATCTTCCCGAACGCGGACCGGGTCTGCCGCGTCGGCCTGACGATGCCGATCGGCCTCGACATCGACGAGGTGGACGCCTCGGAGTACGCCCTCCTCCGCGAGGACGACGAGTCGATCCCGCAGGGCGGCGAGTACGTCCGCCGCCTCCTGGAGTGGCAGTACGGCGACGAGTACGACGTCGAGGAGGACTTCCCGCTGGTCGAGGAGGCGGGAAAGCGGAACGGGACGGAGACGTACCCGATCTCGTCGACGCGACCGATCGACTCGCCCGTAGACGCCGGCATCGCGGTCGCGGGCGGCGCGATGGGGACGACCTCGGCGTTCCACGAGGGCGGCGACCACGTGGCGGTCCGCACCGGCGCCATCGCGGGCGAACTCGCCGCCGAGGGCGACCTGGCCGCCTACAACCGCCGCTGGAAGGAGGCGATCGGCGACGAGGTCGTCCGCAACGTGACGATGGCCGACATGGTCGGCGACTACGGCCCGGACGACTGGAACCGCGTCATCGGGGCGGCCGACGCGATGCTCGCCGCCGAGGCCGGCGGGAACCTCCTCTCGCAGCCGTACCGGTCCGGCTGGGAGTCGCTGAAGCTGATGCTCGGCTACAAGTGGAACAAGCGCCGGGTGAAGGGCGACTACGTCGGCATCGACGAGAGCGAGTACGTCTACTGACCCGCGGCGCGCACCCCGGTCCGGAGCGGGATACCCAGAGCCAGCGCCTCGCTGGAGGCGCCGTTATCGGATGACCGGCGCCGCCAGTTCGACGGGCTCGCCGTCGAGTCCTCCGACGTCGACCGGCTCGACCTCGTGGGTCGGCCACCGACCGGTCTTCGTGAGCCGCTCGGTCAGCTCCGGCGCGACGAGGTGCGTGTCCTCGCTTTTCGTCCCCTGAACCGTCGGGTTCCACGCGTAGCCCATCGGCCACCGGACCGGCTCGTCGCCGCCGGGCGTCGCGAACCACTCCCGGCCCGCGAAGCCGGCCGCGCCGCCCTGGTGGTGGTTCTCCCACTCGTCGCCGAAGCCGACCGCGTCGTACGCGTCCCGGATGACGCCGAAGACGTCGCCGGCGGTGTCGGGAGCCTCGTCGCCTCCGGAGAGGGCACCGGCCGCCGCGGCCTCGGTAGCGCGGACCGCGGTCGCCGCGACGCGCGCCGCGGCGCGGTGGCGCTCCTCGAACCGGTCCGGGGCGTCGAAGGCGACGGTTCGCGTCATCGAGGCGTACAGGCCGGCGCGTTCGGCGGTGACGGACACGAGCGCGTAGTCGCCGAGCGCCGCGTCCGTCGGCGTGTAGTGGCGGAACGACTGCGCCCGCTCCGCGCCGCCGACGAGGACGACCGGCGTGTCCACGTCGCGGGAGGCGAGCGAGATGTCGATGCCGGCCGCGACCTCGTACTCGGGGTCCTCGGGTTCGAGGTTCCGGCAGACCGTCTCGACGGCGGCCGCGACCTCGCGGCCGAGCTCGCGGTACCGCTCGACGTCGTCGTCGGTGAGGGGCTGTCTGAGCCGGCTCCCGTCGACGGCCTCGAAGCCCGGCACGTCGAAGTCGGCGGCCGCGGGCGCGGGGGAGCGCTCGGCGACCGCCTCCGGGAGGGAGTCGGCGTGCCACGGGAACGACTCGACCGCGAACGCGTCCGGAAGCTCCTCCGCGGCGAGCCGCTCCGCCTCGATGTTGTCGGAGATTACGCGGAGCTCGCCGTCGTAACCGGCGGCCGCGACGCCAGTCGTCGCGTCGTCGTCGACGACGTTGTCGCCGCCGGTGAGCCACGCGAACCCGTTCGGGCGCGCGAACCAGACCGCTTCGAGCCCGCGCTCGGCGAGGTACGCGTCGAGCCTCTCCGTGCGGGCGGCAAGGTCGACCATACCCACGGACTCTCGCCGAACGGGTAAAACCGGTCGGAACCGCGCCGGCGGCCGAGAGGTCGCCGCGCGAGGTCGGTGGGGCTCGACCCCGGACGGCCCGAGACGACGCCGGATGACCCCGGCCGAACCCGAAATCGTCGCCGCGCCGTCTCCTGATCGGGCGCTTGGATCCGCGTCGGCGGGCGGGCGGAAACGAAAGGTTCAATTACGTCCCTCGGAAACGAAGAGATGCGTCAGCAAGCCCCTGCGGGTTGGTAGTCTAGTCCGGTTATGACACCTCCTTGACATGGAGGAGGCCGGCAGTTCAAATCTGCCCCAACCCACTTCCTTATACCCGAAAACCGCACGACGGCGAGAGACGTGTGTGCCGTCGAAGGAACTCGGATTACTGTGTTCTCAGATGGCGACGGGCACCGCTGGGGTGACCGCCGACCGACCGCTGATCGACCACCGACCGATGAAATCCACGAACCGTCGATCGAGTAGACTGTCGGAAAGGCGGCACCGCCGACTCCGTCGACCGGCCGGTCAGGACCGGTACCGGACACGTACCTCTTTCCCTGTGTAGCGCAGTAAGGAGATATGAAACGAACAGGGGGTGCGCTCGAAGTCCTCCTGGTCGTGGGGATCGTCGTCCTCGCGGGCTGTGCCGGCGCGGCGCCCGGCGATCAGGCGCCGACGGGGCCGGACACGGGCGACGAGACCGCGGCCGAGACGGGGAACGGGACCGTCGAGGTCCACTACATCAACGTCGGACAGTCGGTCAGTACGCTGATCCGCGGGCCGCGGGGCGAGACGATGCTCGTCGACACGGGACATTACAACGACGACGGGGAGTACGTGCTGGAGTACCTCCGGCGACACGACGTCACGCGGATCGACCACCTCGTCACCTCGCACAACGACGCGGACCACATCGGCGGCAACGCGGCGATCATCGAGTACTACGAGACGGAAGCCGAGGGGATCGGAGCCGTCTACGACCCCGGGATCGCCGCGAGCACGCAGACGTACGCGGAGTACCTCGACACCGTCGAGGAACACGACGTGACGCTGTACGAGACGCGCGAGGGCGACGCGATCTCGTTCGGCGCGGTCGACGTCGACGTACTCGGGCCGCCCGAGCCGTACCTCGAAGGCGAAGCGCGCAACGAGAACAGCATCGTGCTGAAGCTCACGCACGGCGAGACGAGCTTCCTGCTCTCCGGCGACGCCGAAGACGACCAGGAAGCGTACCTGATCGACACGTACGGCGCGGAGTTGCGGTCGACCGTGCTGAAGGCCGGCCACCACGGCTCGTCGAGCTCGTCGAGCGGCCCGTTCGTCGACGCGGTGGCGCCGCGGGCGGTCGTGGTGTCGAGCGCGTACGACTCGCAGTACGGGCACCCGACCGAGGAGGTGCTCCGGCGGTTCGCGGAGCGGTCGATCCCGACGTACTGGACCGCGACGCACGGGAACGTCGTCCTCGTGAGCGACGGGAGCGGCGTCTCCGTGCGGACGCAGCGCGACGCCCCCACCGGCCCGCTCGCGCTCCGCGACGCCGAACCGATCGACCCCGGCGCGGGGGGCGAGGTCGTCGAGCGCGCTCGCCTCGGTGGCGACCCGGTCGCGGGCGGGACCGACGGCGAGACCGGGGGCGACGACGGGGACGACGGGACGGCGACCGGCGCGGACGCGCTGGCGGTCGCCGCGATCAACGCGGACGCCGAGGGCGCCGACGGGGAGAACCTCAACGACGAGTACGTGGTCTTCGAGAACACGGGCGGGGAGCCGATCGACCTGTCCGGGTGGACCGTCGCGGACGAGGCGGGCCACAGCTACGAGTTCCCGGAGGGGTTCGCGCTCGACGCCGGGGAGACGGTCACGCTGCGGACCGGGAGCGGCGCGGACACAGAGAGGGACCTATACTGGGGGGCGGGGTCGCCGGTCTGGAACAACGCCGGCGACACCGTGATACTCTCGAACGCCGAGGGGGACCGCGTGCTGGAGGTGAGCTACGAGTGAGCGACGTCGACCTCCCGGACGGCGAGTACACCGCGGTCGTCGACGCCGTCGAGGACGGGCTCGCGACCGTGTTCTTCGAGCGGGACGGGGAGGAGGTGGGAGACGCGGTGGTGGACGCCGCGCGGCTCCCGCCGGACGGGCGACGCGCCGACGCCGTCCTCTCGGTGACTCTCGACGGCGAGCGCATCGAGTCCGCCGCCTACGATCCCGAGCGGACGGAGGCGCGCTCGGAGGCGGCGCAGGACCGGTTCGACCGGCTCTCGGAGCGGCCGCCGTCCGACGAGGACGCCTGACCGCTCGGGCGGTCGGCGCGCGCCGCGCCGCACGGACCGGAAGCGGAGCGCGGCGGGGCTCGCGGGGGCGGGCGATGCGAAGTTTCTTTAGCGTCACCCCGGAGGGTACGGGTAGATGAGCGACGGAGGCGGCCGACGACCGGACCGGGGCGAATCGCCGACTTCGAAGCGTGACGCGTCCGATTCTCTCGCTTCGGAGGCGTCGACCGCGGCCGCTTCGGTTACCGACGACGGGTCGCCGTCCGGGCGGCTGGTCGTCGTCTGCGGGCTCCCCGGCGTCGGCAAGACGACCGTCGCCGAGCGGGTCGCCGACCGCGTCGACGGCCGGATCCGCCGCACCGACGTGATCCGCAAGGAGCTGTTCGACGACCCCGAGTACACCGACGCGGAGACCGCGGCCGTCTACGCCGAACTCCTCTCGCGCGCCCGCGACGACGTCGACGCCGGCGACGCCGTCGTCCTCGACGCGACGTTCGCTGACGCGCGGTTCCGCGCGGACGCCCGCGAGACCGCCGCCGCGGCCGCCGCCGAGTTCGACCTGGTCGAGGTCGCCTGCGACGAGGCCGTCGTCGAGCGACGGATCGAGCGGCGCGACGGGATCAGCGACGCGGACTTCGACATCCACCTCCGGTTCAAGGAGCTGTTCGACGAGATCGCGACCGACCACGTGGTCGTCGACAACTCCGGGACGCAGGCGGAGACGTTCGCGCAGGTCGACGCCGCGTTCGGCGGCCGCGCGCCCGGCGAGGACGCGCCGAGCGAGGAGGCCTCCGCCGCCGGCGACGACCGCTCGGCCGCGGTCACCGACGCGGAGTGAGGGCCCCGCCCGCGACGCGGCAATCGTGTGAACAGACCGCATGACGGGGGTACACACGCGTCTCCCATCACTTATACGGGCGAGCGCACTACGGGTGGTATGAGCGAAGAATCCGGGCGGAGGAACCTCCGCATGCCCAACGACGACGAAGTGTTCGCCGTGGTGACGGAACACCTCGGCGGCAACCACGTTCAGCTGCGCTGCGCCGACGGCGTGGAGCGCCTCGGTCGGATCCCCGGCCGCATGAAGTACCGCACGTGGATCAGCGAGGGCGACGTGGTCCTCGCCGAGCCGTGGGACTGGCAGGACGAGAAGGCGAACGTCGAGTGGCGGTACGAGGACGAGGACGCCGACCAGCTGCGCCGCGAAGGCCACATCCAGTAATCGAAGCGCGTGCCGCGTCGCCGCCGACCGGCATTTCTCAGTCTCTCTCAGCACTCCGACGCGCCGCGTTCGGGCGGTCGCCCGGTCAGCGTCGTTTCCGGCTCCGACAGCGGCCGGGCCGGCTCGTACCGCGACCCGGCCGGAGTGACGACGCGGGTCGTGTCTCGTAGTATTGTGAGTTCTATCCAAAACCATTATCACGTCGAGGCGCGTAGGCGTGGGTATGAGTTCGACAGAAGCGGCCCCTGCGGAACCGATCCAGCTGACCGACGCGGACGCGTTCGAGGCGCACGTCGCCGATAACGATGTCGTCCTCGTGGACTTCTACGCCGACTGGTGCGGCCCGTGTCAGATGATGGAACCGGCCGTCGAGGCGGTCGCGGCGGACACCGACGCGGCGGTGCTGAAGGTCGACGTCGACGTCCACCAGGCGTTGGCCGGCGAGTACGGGGTCCAGGGCATCCCGACCCTGCTCGTGTTCGCGGACGGCGAACTCGTCGACCGGATGGTCGGCGCGCAGTCCGAGCAGGCCCTGACCGACGCGATCGAGAAGCACGCCGCCTGAGCCGTCCCGAACGCGCAGCACGCCGAAGCAGCCGGGGCGCGGTCGGCGGCCGATCCGCCGCGGCCCGAGTCGCCGAAACCGACACCATGAGAACGATTCGACTCGACGACGACGGTATGACCCCCAGAGAGCTCCGCGCGGACGTCCCGGCCCTCGGCGACGCGGCGTACTTCAACTTCGGCGCGCACGGCCCGAGCCCGGAGTACGTCGTCGAGGCGGCGGCCTCGTTCGTCGAGGACCACGAGTACGGCTCCGCGACGACCGACCCCTACGAGCGCGCGTTCGAAACGTACGACCGGGTGCGCGAACGGATCGCCGCGTTCGTCGGCGCCGACCCCGAAGAGATAGCGCTCACCGAAAGCACGACCGACGGGATCAACCGCGTCGCCGGCGCGATCGACTGGGAGCCGGGCGACGTGGTCGTCCGGACCGACCTCGAACACCCCGCCGGCGTCCTCCCGTGGCGGCGTCTCGAACGCGAGGGCGTCGAGGTGCGCGTCCTGGAGACGGAGGACGGTCGCCTCGACCGCGACGAGTACGCCGCGGCCGTCGCGGACGCCCGCCTCGTCTGCTTCAGCGCGATCACGTGGACGCACGGCACCCGACTCCCGGTCGCCGACCTCGTCGAGGTCGCGAACGACGCCGGCGCGTTCACCCTCGTCGACGCGGTCCAGTCGCCCGGGCAGATGCGCATGGACGTACACGAGTGGGGCGCCGACGCGGTCGCGGCCGCCGGCCACAAGTGGACGCTCGGCCCGTGGGGCGCCGGGTTCCTCTACGTCGACCGCGACGCGGCGACCGACCTCGCGCCCCGCGCCGTCGGCTACCGGAGCGTCGCGGACCCGACCGGCGACGAGATCGAGTTCAAGCCGGCGGCGGGGCGGTTCGAGATCGGGACGACCACGGCGGCGGCCCACGTCGGCCTCGTCGAGGCGCTCGACGCGATCGACGCGGTCGGGCTCGACGCGATCGAGTCGCGGATCGAATCGCTCACCGACCGACTGAAGACGGGCGTGCCCGACGACCGGCTCCTCAGCCCGCGAGCCTACGAGTCGGGGCTCGTCACGATCGACGTCGACGACCCCGATGCGACCGTCGAGCGGCTCGGCGAGGAGGACGTCGTCGTCCGCTCGCTCCCGCACCCGAACGGGGTCCGGGTGTCGGTCCACGCGGTCTCGACGGAGACGGAGGTCGACCGGCTCCTCGACGCGCTGGAATCGGAGTGGTGAGTCGCGGCGGAAGCCGGCGGCCCCGCACCGCGCGACCGGACGCGTTTTAGTACTCCGCGGACAAGACCGCGCATGGGATTCCACACGTTCGACGCCGACCAGGCGGACCAGCTGGAGCGCCCCGGGCGGTACCGCTGGGTGTCCGCGGAGGAGCTGGTCGGGCCGCTGGTCGAGGCCGACGCCGCGGTCGTCGCCGACCTCGGCAGCGGCACCGGCTTCTACACGGACGACGTGGCGCCGCACGTCGAGACCGTCTACGGCGTCGACGTCCAGCACGAGATGCACGACCGGTACCGCGAGAAGGGGACGCCGGAGAACGTCGAACTCGTCGCGAGCGACGTGGAGGATCTCCCGTTCGCGGACGGCGAACTCGACGGAGCCGTCTCGACGATGACGTACCACGAGTTCGCGAGCGACGCGGCGGTTGCGGAGCTCGCGCGCGTCGTGCGCTCGGGCGGCGTCGTCGCGACGTTCGACTGGTCGGCCGACGGCGACGGCGAGCGGGGCCCGCCCGTCGACGAGCGGTTCGCCGCCGCCGACGCGGTCGCCGCGCTGGAGGCCGCGGGCTTCGAGGTCGCCTCGGCGGCGACGCGGACAGAGACGTTCGGCGTCGTCGCGCGGGCGCCGTAACGCCCGCCGCCGAGGGGACGAACCGACCGTCTCAGCCCCTTTGACGAACGTTCGTGAAGAAATAGCGTTAGGTGCGTCCGGCCCGTAACGCGGGCATGTCCGTTCGTCACCGATCGGTCGCTGCCGCCGCGGTCGCACTGCTCGCGACGCTCGTCGCGCGGCCGGTCGCCGCCCACGTCGACTACGTCACCGAGGACTCGGGCGACCCGCTCGACGCGGCGGCGTTCGTCGCCGAGGTGCTCTCGGACCCGTTCAACGCGGCCCTCTTCGCCGGGTCCGGGCTCGTCGCGGTCGCCGGGCTGGCCGCGTACCTCCGGGTGCGCCCGACCATCGTCGACGTCGTCGTCCTCCGGGAGAAGCTCGCCGGGTACGGCGACCTCGTCCCGTGGATGCTGCGGCTCGCCGTCGGGCTCCCCCTCGTCGGCGCCGGCTTCCAGGGGTACCTGTTCGCGCCGACGCTGTCGTTCGACCCCGCGGCGAGCCCGCTCCTCCGGCTCCTGTTCATCGGGCTCGGCTTCGCCCTCCTCTTCGGGCTCGCGACCCGGATCGCCGCCGCGGTCGGCCTGCTGACGTACGCGTGGGTGCTCGTCGCGGTCGACCCGCTCGTCGTCCTCGCGGTGGAGTACGTCCCGGTGTTCGTCGCGCTGGGGATCCTCGGCGGCGGGCGGCCGAGCGCCGACGACATGCTCCTGGAGGTCGCGAGCACGCCCGGGTCGTACTACGGTCGGGTCGACCCCGTTCACCACCTGAAGTCGTTCCTCGACGAGGCGACCGGACCGCTGCGGCGCTACGTGCCGACCGTGCTGCGCGTCGGGATGGGCGTCTCGTTCGTCTACCTCGGGCTGATCCAGAAGCTGGCCGACCCGGGGAGCGCGCTTCAGGTCGTCGAGAAGTACGACCTCACGTCGGTCGTGCCGGTCGACGCGGGGCTGTGGGTCGTCGGCGCCGGCGTGACCGAGGTCGCCGTCGGCCTCGCGCTGATCGCGGGTTTCTTCACCCGCGGCGCGGCCGCCCTCTCGTTCGCCCTGTTCACGACGACGCTGTTCGGGCTGCCCGACGACCCGGTCCTCGCGCACGTGGCGCTGTTCGGCATGGCCTCGGCGGTGTTCACGCTCGGCTCCGGTCCGCT
Organism: Halorubrum sp. ASP1; assembly: GCF_005435135.1. NCBI lineage: Archaea > Methanobacteriati > Methanobacteriota > Halobacteria > Halobacteriales > Haloferacaceae > Halorubrum > Halorubrum sp. ASP1. The sequence continues at coordinate 226,812 of NZ_SGUA01000005.1, forward strand.
GGCGTTCGACCGCTGGGTCGGTCGACCCGCGCTCGGCGAGGAGGAGGAACCGATCGCGGCCGCCGACTGATCGAGCGCCGATCGACCGGGGGCCGACCGAGCCCCGTCGCTCGCGCGTCGCGCCGACCGGCGGCGGGGCGACGGGCGACCGCCGTCCGCCGGCGGTTATTAAGTCCCTCTCGCGCGGTGAGACACGTATGCGAGTGGACCTCGGCAACGCCCTGGAGACGACCCCGGGGCTCACGACGGAGACGTTGGACAGGCTCGACGACCGCGTCGCGGCCGCGCACGAGCGGATCGCGACCGGGATGGCCGACGACGAGTTCGGGTACGCCGCCCTGACCCTCCCCGAGACAGCGGACCCGGACGCGATCTACGCCGCGGTCGACGGGTTCGACCGGCCCGAGGCGGTGCTGACGGTCGGCATCGGCGGGAGCGCGCTCGGCGCGGCGACGCTGTCGAACGCCCTCGCGAGCGACGTGGACGCCTACGTCCTCGACAACGTCGACCCCGACGACGCCCGGCGCCTGCTCGCCGACCTCCCGCTGGACGACACCGTCGTCAACGTGGTCTCGAAGTCGGGGACGACCGCGGAGACGCTCGCGAACTTCCTCGTCGTCCGCGAGGCGATGGCCGACGCGGGCGTCGACTGGACCGAGCGCACCCTCGTCACCACGGGCGAGACGGGGAACCTCCGAGAGCTGGCCGACCGCCACGACCTGCCTTCGCTGCCGGTCCCCGACGGGGTCCCCGGGCGGTTCTCGGCGCTGTCGACGGTCGGGCTCGCGGTCGCCGCGCTCCAGGGCCACGACGTGGAGGCCGTCCTCGCTGGCGGCCGCGACGGGATGGACGCGCTCGCGGGGTCGCTGTACGAGTCGCCCGCCTACGCCTACGGGGCGGCGACGTACGCGCTCGCGGAGCGGGGCGCGCTCACCAACGCCGTGATGCCGTACGCCGAGTCGCTGGAGACGTTCGCGGAGTGGTTCGCCCAGCTGTGGGCCGAGAGCCTCGGGAAGGACGGGCTCGGGCAGACGCCCGCCCGCGCGCTCGGCGCGACCGACCAGCACTCCCAGCTCCAGCTGTACCGCGCCGGCCCGCCGGACAAGCTGGTGACGCTCGTGCGCCCGACCGAGCGCGCCGACGCGCCGATCCCGGAGACCGACCTCGACGGGCTCGCGTACCTCGGCGGCTCGTCGCTCGGCGACCTGCTCGACGCGGAGTTCGAGGCGACCGAGGCGAGCCTCGCGGCCGCCGGCGTCCCAAACGTGCGCGTCGAGGTCGACCGCGTCGACGAGCGCGCGCTCGGCGAGCTGCTGTTCGGGATGGAGGCGGCCTGCGTGCTGTACGGCGAGCTCGCGAGCGTCTCGACGTTCACGCAGCCCGCGGTCGAGTGGGGCAAGAAGGCGGCCCGGGGGCTCCTCGGCGGCGGCGACTTCGCGGAGGCCGAGGCGGTCGACGAGAAGCGCGAACTGCGGATCGAGTGACTTCCGCGCCCGCTCCCGAGTCAGACGCGCGGCGACCGCCGAGCGACATCCGGTGCGTCTAAGCCTCGGGGCGCCGTACGCCCTCCAATGAGCGACGACGCACCCGGCTCGGCGGTCGCCGAGCGAGTGCTCCGGGTCGCGAGCGCGCTGTTCGCGATCGTGTTCGCCCTCCTCGTCGCGAGCGCGATCACGGTCCCGGCGGCGGAGTTGGCGGTCTCGATCGGGCTGGTCGCGGAGGGGTCGACCGGCTACCAACTGCTCCGGACGGTGCTCCAGTTCGGCGGGTTCGCGGTCGCGGTCGCCGGGTACCTCGCGATCACGGGCGAGTGGGAGCTCGCCCGCGCGTCCCGGCCCGACGCGCGCCAGGCGGCGATCGTCGTCGGCGGCGGGGCCGTCCTCTTCGCGTTCCAGTACGGCGCGCTGTTCGCGCTCGATCAGGTCGGGCTCTCGACCGGACAGAACCAGGCGGTCGTCCCCGCGGGCGACCCGGTCACCTACTACCTCGCGATGATCGCGGTGTCGCTCGCGGTGGTCGGCCCGGTCGAGGAGCTGCTGTTCCGCGGCGTCGTCCAAGGGGGCGTCCGGCGCGCGTTCGACGCCGTCCCCGCGGTGCTCATCGCGAGCCTCGCGTTCGGCCTGATCCACCTCCCCTCGGTCTCCGGCACCCCGGCCGAGCGGTGGGCGTACGTGGGCGTCGTCGTCGTGCTCGGGTCCGTCCTCGGCGCGCTCTACGAGTGGACGGACAACGTCGTGGTCCCGGGGTTAGCGCACGGCGTGTACAACGCCGCCATCTACGTGGTGCTGCTCGCGCAGGCGCTCTGAGGGCCGGAGCGACGTTTCTACGGACACCTATCACCTTCGCGGTGGCGCGTGCCTGCGAGCGGCCGCCACCGGCGGCCGCGAGGAGCACGCGCGAGGGAGTCGCTGGCGGCGGTCGCCGCCAGCGACGAGGCTGGGGAGGCGTGAGGCGCCGTGCGGCGCAGTGCGGGGCGGGACTCAGAGGGGCAGCCGCGAGGCCGTCGCAGACGACGCAAGCACCGCAGTGAGTGAGCGAAGCGAACGAGCGAGGAGCACAGCGAGTGTGCGGCGGCCTCGCGGCTGGGGATTTGGAGGTCTCGCCGTCGTCACGGAGTCAGCTCGTTACACGAAGTCGACCGCGTCTCAGTACCCGTCCGTCCCCCAGCGCAGGTCGTCGTAGGTCGCCTGCTGGTCGCTGCCGAGCCGCTCCTCGAACTTCCGGCGGAGCGCCGCCTTCTCGGTGGCCGAGATCCGGGCCAGCTCGTCGGCCTTCGCGACCGGCTCCGGCGGGCCGCGCGTCGCGGCCACCTCCGCGACCACCTGTCGGGTCAGCCGCTCGCGGGTCGCCGGATCGCGCGCGAACGCGTACGGCGCCTCCAGCTTGTACGTCACGTCGGTCCGGGGGTCGTAGACGACCATGAACGTCGGCTCGTACAGCGCCGGGTCGAGCTCGCGCTCGACGCCGAGCGCGTCGCCGTCGGCGGCCATCGGCGCGTCCGCGCCGCCGCGGCTGCGGAACCACGTGGTGAAGGTGAGGTCGTCGTCGAGGCGGGCGCCGCGGTCCGCGTCGCGGTCGCCCGCGGCGCCCGCGCCGCCGACGCCGTCCCCGTCCGGCTCGCGCCGCTCCAGCAGGCGGGTGAACAGCGCGGTGTCGTCGGGCCACGGCGACTCGACGCCGGCGCGCGCGAGCGCCCGGACCGCGGTGGTGCTCGCGGGGTTCTTGACGAAGCCGGCCAGCGGCACGTCCCGCTCGACGAACCGCTCGACGAGGCGGACGTACTTCTCGACCACCGCGCGGGGTTTCGCCTCGCGGGCGAGCGCGCCCAGTTCCGGGTCGCGGTCGGCCCAGGTGAACAGCTCCTTCGGGTAGACGGGGCCGTCGAGGACGAGGAGCTCGTCGACCTCGTCGGCGTGGTCGAGCGCGTGGGTCCCCTCGGCGAGGTACAGGGCCAGCGCGTGGACGACCCGCTCCGCGTAGCGGTTCACCCGCGGGACGTGAAACACGCGCTGGCGGGTGTGGCCCTCGTCGCGGCGGGTCCACTCGCTGTCGAAGCCGGCGGTCGAGTCGCCGGCGTGGACGGTGGCGACGATGGTGCGGTCGCGGTGGAGGTCCAGGTCGGTCGGCGAGCTCGCCATCGCCGCGTGCGCGACGTCGACGACGAGCCCGTTCTTGAACGTCGTGGGGTTGATCGTCCCCGAGTCGAGGCCGTGGACCGTCTCGTACGGGCGCGCCGCGAGCGCCACGTCGTCGATGGCGGCGCGCCGGCGCTCGTGGTCGCCGAGCGCCTCGACGACGACCCGGCCGTCGGCGCGGAGCTCCGGGAGCCACTCGCGCCACACGCGCTCCGCGAGGTCGTCGTGGTCCGTCGCGTCCACGTCGCCGCCGATGCCGTACGCGAGCCGGGCGATGTTCTCGACGTGGATCGGATCGAGCGTCACGACCGTACCGCGGACCGGCCGAAGGTAAAACCCGTCGGCCGCGCCGGCGGCGGCGTCGCCCGGCCGAGGGCGACGAGGCGACCGGGGCGACACCGCTCGCGTCCGCGAACACGTTCGACTATCGCCGAAGAAGGAGCAATAGCGACCGGTATCTGGTGTCAACTAGACACCACCAATTGTCTTAATTTCCGGCCCCTCAGAGCCTAAACGACGATATCAGCGATAATAGTTGGAGGCGATGTGCTTTTATGATATACGACAACCGACGGATATGGCAGAGACTGCGACGGGGGTCGACGCGGGGGAATCGGGCGGGCTGACGGAGAAGGTGCGCGAGGTGCTCCGCTACGTCCCGGACGGCACTTCGATGCCGACGGAGATGTGGAAGCCACGACACCGGAACATCCTGATAGCCACCGTTATCCAGGTGCCGTTCCTGGTCGCGATGGGGCTGTACAGCGGGACCGAATCGATCACCGGGGCGCAGATCCCCGCGACGCCGCCGTGGATGCTCGGCGGGTTCGTCGCCGTCATCCTCGGCACCGCCGGGCTCGCGGCCTGGTCGGGGCTCGGCCGCCGCCAGCGGACGGTGCTCACGGCGTTCAGCCTGATGACCGTCTCGATGGCGATGGTGAAGCTGTCGGGCGGGTACATCGAGGCGCACTTCAGCTTCTTCGTGTTCGTCGGCGTGCTCGCGCTGTACGAGGACTGGCTCCCGTTCGCCGTCGGCGTCCTGTACGTGGCGGTCGGCCACGGCGCGTTCAGCCTCATCGATTCGAGCCTCGTCTACAACCACACCGCGGCGATCGAGAACCCGGTGATCTGGGGGGGCATTCACGCCTTCTTCGTGCTCGGGCTGGTCGGCGCGCTGATGGTCAACTGGTACTCGATCGAGAAGTCGCGCGAGGCGGCCCGAGAGCAGCTCGAACTCGCGGAGCAGAAGCAGTCCGAGATCCAGGACGTCGAGGCCGCGAAGGCCGAGGTCGAGAAGCGCCGCGAGGAGGTCGAACGCCTGAACAGCCACCTGGAGACGAAGGCCGACGCGTACAGCGCCGCGATGGACCGGGCGGCCGACGGCAACCTGACCGTCCGGCTCGACGCGGACAGCGAGAGCGAGGCGATGGCCCAGATCGGCGAGGCGTTCAACGGCATGATGGACGACATCGACGAGGCGATGGGCGAGGTCCGCTCGTTCGCCGGGGAGGTGTCGACCGCGAGCGCGAACACGGTCGACGGCGTCGAGACCGCGGCCGACCGCAGCGAGGTCGTCAGCCAGTCGGTCACGGAGATCGCCGAGGGCGCCGACGAGCAGCGCGAGATGCTCCGGCAGGTGTCCGACGAGATGAACGACCTCTCGGCGACGATCGAGGAGGTCGCCTCCTCGACCGAGACCGTCGTGGACGTCGCCGAGCAGACGGCCGACATCGCCGACGACGGCGAGGAGACCGCCGAGGCCGCCATCGAGCGCGTCGAGGAGTCCCGCGAGGCGCTGGACAGCGCGGCCGACACCGTCCAGCAGCTCGACGAGCGGATGGAGGACATCGGCGAGATCGTCGACCTCATCGGCGACATCGCCGAGCAGACGAACCTGCTCGCCCTGAACGCGAACATCGAGGCGGCCCGCGCCGGCGGCGGCGGGGGCGGGAGCGACGGCTTCGCGGTCGTCGCCGACGAGGTGAAACAGCTCGCCGAGGAGACGCAGGACGCGGCCACGGAGATCGAGGAGCTGATCGGCGCCACGCAGTCGCAGACCGAGGGGACCGTCGAGGCGGTCCGGAGCGCCGAGGAGAACATCGCCGCCGGCGCCGACGCCGTCGACGACGCCGCGGACGCGTTCGCGCGAGTGTCGGACAACGCCGCGGAGGCCGGCGAGGGGATCCGCGAGATCAGCCGCGCCACCGACGATCAAGCGGCCAGCACGGAGGAGACCGTCTCGATGGCCGAGGAGGTCGCCGACATCAGCGGGTCGACGGCCGACGAGGCCGACGCGGTCGCCGAGGCCGCGGACGAACAGCTGAGCGCGATGAGCGAGGCGACGAGCGAGGCGGGGTCGCTCGCGGAGCAGGCCGAGCGGCTCGGCGCGCTCGTCCGCGAGTTCGACGTCTCCGGCGAGGGGGCCGACCCCGGCGCCGCGCCCGGCCCGAGCGTCGCGGTCGGCGACGGCGGACAGCCCGAGTAGCGACCCCCGAGACGGGCTCCCCCGCCCGTCGGCGACAATTTCTCACCCGGCGCGGATCACTCGGCGTCGGGCCCGGTTCGAAGCGCTTCGAGGACCGCGAGCGATCGCTTCACGGCCGCGCCGTCCTCGACGAACACCAGCGTCCGCGGCGGGCGGACCGCCTTCGGTCGGACCCGGAGGCCCGCGGCCGCCGCGGCGTCGGCGACCGCGTCCGGGGCCGCGAGCGCCTCGATCCGCGCGCGGTCCGGCTGGACGTACACCTCGGCGACGGGGTCGCCGGCCTCGCGGGCGATCCGGTACGCCAGCGCGCCGTCCGGCGTCGGCTCGACGTCGCGGTCGGCGTCGGCGACGGTCAGCCCGCGGAGCCCGCTCTCGTTGCCGGTCACCTCGGAGGCGAGCAGCTGCGCGATCCGGACGCCGTCGTCGAGGCGGTCGGCGACCATCTCACGCGACCTCCGGGTCGTCGGCGTCGGTCGGCTCCGCGGTCCCGTCGTCGCCCGCGTCGGCGGCGAGCGCCTCGCGCACGTCGGCCGCGAGCCGGTCGACCGCGGCGCCCTGCTCGCGGGCGTAGAGGACCGCGGCGGCCTCGATGGTGACCGCGAGCGCCCGCTGGCGCTCGTTGATCGCGGCGACCGCGCGCTGCTTCTCGACGCCGGCGGCGACGATGGCGTCGAGCGCGCTCTCGAAGGTGGACTGCTCGCGGAGGACGGACTCGTCGGGGACGAACCCCTCCGGGACGGTTACCTCCGCCGGGTCGAACTGCGGGACGAGGTCGCCGTCCTCGGACGCCAGCAGCCCCCGACCGACGGCGACGTCGACGAGCCGCTTCGCCTGGTCGGGCGAGAACCACTCCCGCTCCAAGGACAGCGCGACGACGAACTCCCCCTGGCCGAGCCGGTCCTGTGCCCGGGTTTTGAACGGGGCGGCGACGGCGACCTCCAGGCTCATGTGAGACGGACGGCGCGGCGGCCGCGTAAACGTGTCGAACGCGGGGCCGGTCGGTGCGCGCGTCAGTCAGTCGTCGCTGCCCGGCGCGGCGGCCGCGTCGGTCGCGGCGGGGTCGGCCGAGGCCGGGCTCGCGTCGAGCGTGTAGCCCGTCGCGGCCATGACGAACAGCACGAGCGGCGAGAGGAACGCGAACAGGTAGTACGGCGCGTACGCCAGCGTCGGCACGCCAGTGGCGCTCGCCATGAAGACGGCGCCGGCGTGCCACGGGAACAGCGCGCCGGTCGGCGTGCCGGCGGCCTCGACCGCGCGGGAGAGCTGGTCGGTGTCGAGCCCGAACTCGTCGTACGCGTTTCGGAGCGTGACGCCCGGGAGGACGATGCTCATGTACTGCTGGGAGGTGAGCGCGTTGATGAAGATCGCGGAGACGCCCGTCCCCCCGACGAGCAGGCCCGGGCTCCGCACGCCGGAGACGAACGCGTGGGCGATCACCGCGAGGACCCCGGTCCGCTCTAAGATTCCGCCGAGCGAGAGGGCGGCGACGACGACCGTGATCGTCCACGCGGAGCCGGTGAGCCCGCCGGTGGCGAGGAGGTCGTTCACCGTCTGGGACCCGGACTCCGGCGCGGTCCCGTACATGAATATCTCCCACGCGGCGACGAAGCCGGTTCCCTGGAGGAGCATCGTCGTGAACGCACCGGCGAACACGCCGGCGACGAGGGTCGGGAGGGCGGCGTAGCCGCGCAGCGCCAGCCCGAAGGTGACGACGAGGGGGACGAACGCGAGGACGGTGATCGCGTACGCCTCCGTGAGTCCGCCCTGAATCGCCGCGATCTCGCCCGTCGGTATGTCGCCGCTCGTGCGGAGGCCGAGGGCGGCGAAGCCGACGACCGCGAGGCCGAAGGCGATCGCGGTGCCGGTCCGCATCCGGCGGATGTGCGCGTACAGGTCGGTGTTCGTGACGCCGGCCGCGAGGTTCGTCGTGTCGGAGAGGGGCGACTGCTTGTCGCCGGCGTACGCGCCCGAGAGGACGGCGCCGACCGTCATCGGCGCGGGAACGCCGAGCCCCGCGCCGATCCCGACGAAGGCGACGCCGAGCGTCCCGACCGTGGTCCACGAGGAGCCGATCGCGAACGCGACGACCGCGGCGAGCACCGCGGCCGCGGGGAGGAATATCGTCGGCGAGAGGAACTCCAACCCGTAGTACATCAGGCTGGGGATCGTGCCGGCGCTGACCCACGTGGCGATCAGCCCGTAGATGGTGAAGATGATGAGCAGCGCCTGGAGGCCCATCACGAGGCCGTTGGCGATGCCGTCGAAGAGGTCCTCCCAGTCGTAGCCGAGCCAGAGGCCGAAGGCGCCGACGAAGGCGATACTCCAGATGAGCGGCGGGTGCGGGTCAAGGCCGAGGAGGGCCGAGCCGATTCCGAGGAACGCCACGACGGCGAGGACCGGGACCAGCGCCGCCGCCAGGCTCGGGCGACGGTCGGGGTCGAGGTCCTCGTACGACGTCGGCGTGAACGAGCGTGCCATGAGCGGTTGTATTTCTCTGAAGCATAAATATATCTCGAAATATGAGCGTAGAAGATGACTATCGTTCATCACAGACGCGGTCCCTCGGCGCCGGCCGCTCCCGCTGTCCCCACAGACCCCGCGTCCGCCCGTGTGCCGCCGTGTCGCGGCGGTCCGCGAACGGACGCTCTTATACGCGTCGGCGGTGAAACGCGGGTAACAATGATATTTGAGGGCCTCCCGACGACTCCGCGCGCGGAGGAACTCGTCGACAAGGCGTTCTCGCGGGCGTCGCGGGCCGGGCGCGCGAAGCGCGGCCACGAGGCGCAGGAGTCGATGCTACGGACCGCCGGCAACGTGCTCTCCGACAACTTGGAGAACGTCGTCACCTCGTGGCCCGACTTCGGCTTCGACGTGGACCCGTTCTACTACGAGCTCGCCGACGCCATCGTCGACGTGGACCGCCTCCGGCAGGCGCTCTCGCAGGTGATGTGGGCCAGCCGCCAGATCGAGGACCTCCGCGACGAGTACACGACGAAGATCCGGGACGCCGACGTCGACACCGCGCGGAAACACCGGAAGCAGGCGTTCGCTCGCATGGCCGACGTAATGGACCAGATCGAAGACGACCTGCGCTACATCGGCGACTCGCGGGACCAGCTGAAGGTCCTCCCCGACGTCAGGCCCGACGAGCCCGCCATCGTCGTCGCCGGCTACCCGAACGTCGGGAAGTCGTCGTTCGTCAACCGCGTCACCCGCGCGTCGAACCAGATCGCGGAGTACCCGTTCACCACGAAGGGCGTCCAGATCGGCCACTTCGACCGGAACCACGTCCGGTACCAGATCGTCGACACGCCCGGCCTGCTCGACCGCCCCGAAGACGAGCGCAACGACATCGAGCGGCAGGCGGTGAGCGCCCTCGAACACCTCGCCGACGCCGTCGTTTTCGTCATCGACCCCTCCGGGGACTGCGGCTACCCCCTCGACGTCCAGATCGAGCTGCGCGAGGAGGTCCGCGAGCTGTTCGGCGCCGACGTGCCGCTGCTCACGGTGGCGAACAAACACGACCGCTTCGAGGCGGTGAAGGCGGAGTCCGTCGACGCGACGATGAGCGTCACCGAGGATGAGAACGTCGAGGCCGTCCTCGACATGGCCGTCGAGGCGGTCGGCTTCGAGCCAGACCTCCCCACGCGCGACGGGGAGTAACCGAGCCGGGTCGGACGGAAAGAGAGCGGTCGCCGCCGGTCAGGCCGGGACGGCCTCGTAGACGACGTTCACCGAGACGCGCACGGTCACGTCGCCGGTCTGGACGCTCGTGGACGCGCCTCCGGCGTCGCCGCCGGCGGCCGCGTAGCGCTCCGCGACGAACGGCGTCGAGCCGGACTGCGCCGTGGAGACGTCGTACACGCCGACCACTTCGAGGTCGCTCGCGTTCGCGAGGACGGCGGCGTCGTCGTCGGCGTTCGCCATCGCCGCCGTGATCGCCTCCTCGCGGAGCTCGCGCTCGCGCTCCTCGCTCAGGCCGAACCGGATCCGCTGGACCTGGTCGGCGCCGGCGTCGATGGCGACGTCGACGACCTCGCCGACGGCGTCGACGTCGCCGAGTTCGATCGCGTACTGGTGGACGCCCTCGTAGCGCGTCCGGTTCGGGTCGTCCCGGGTCTCGTAGGCCTCCCGCACGTCGTAGCGCTCCGTGCGGATCGCCTCCTCGTCGAGCCCCCAGTCGGTCAGGGCCGCGCGGAGGTCGGCCTCGCCGGCGGCCAGCTCGTCGCGGACCGCCTCGGCGTCGCCGCCGGTCGCGGTGACCGCGACCCGGAGGGTGGCGCGGTCCGGGGCGGACGCCGCCTCGCCGGTGGCCGTCACCTCGATGCTCCGCTCCAGTTGCGCGTCGTCGCCGCCGGTCGGGGTGGCGGTGCCCGCGAACCCCGCACAGCCGGCCAGCGCGACGAGCGCCGCGATGCCGATGAGTGCCGTCAGTCGCCTGTTCATACGCGACCGTTCGCGCCCGGACGACGTATAAACCGCAGATAACGCAAAGAGCCGTTTTGCCTATCGGTCGCCGTCGCGCTCGGCGTCCGCCTCCTCCGCGGCCTCCTCGTCCGCCGCGTCGTGGTCCGCGACGAACGTGTCGTCGAGGTGCGGCTGCTCGTCCTCCGGGCCGTCGTCGTCTGCGGCGGGCGCCCCGTCGGCGTCGGCGGACGCCCCGTCGGCGTCGGCGGACGCCCCGCCGACATCGGCGAGGGCGCCGTCCGCCTCGCCGTTCCCGGTCGCGTCCGCGTGGTCGCCGGCGTCCGCCTCGTGGTCCTCGATCGACCGCACGTCGGTCCCCGCCGACCGCTCCGGGTCGCGCTCGACCCCGGGAGACAGGTCGGTGGCCCGGCGACCGGAGCCGAACAGGCGCTCGCGCAGCGACCGGCTGCTCGGCCGCTCGGTGAGCAGCACCGAGGCGTCGACGTCGTGGATCACGTCGAGGTGGAGGGAGTTCGAGACGAGCCGCGAGAGCAGCCCCTTCTCCGTGGCGCCGATGATGACGAGCGTCTTGTCGGCGGCGGCCCGGCAGATCCCGTCCTCCACGTCGCCGCCGTCGTCGACGACGAGTTCGGCGTCGTCGAGCCCGTGTTCGTCGGCCCAGCCCGCGAGGAACGCCTCGCCGCGCGCCCTGTCGCTCGGGTCGTCGACGACGTGGAGCAGCGTCACCTCGGCGCCGGTCGTCTCGGCGAGCACCCGCGCCACCTCGGCGCTGAGCGCCGAGTCGGGGCCCCCGGAGGTCGGGATGAGGATCCGCGAGGTGTCCAGCTCGTGCTCGTTGAGGATGAGGAAGTCGCAGGGGAGCTGGTTGGTGAGCTCGTCGATCGGCCGCTCGGCGCGGGCGGCGCTCCACAGCTGGTCGTCGCCCCAGCCCATCAGCACGGCGTCGGGGCGGGTCCGGCGCGCCATGTTGAACATCTCCTCGAACGAGCGGTGCGAGACGACCGTCGAGGTCGACACGTCCACGTCGTAGTCGGCCGCGGTCGACCGGAGGTTCCCCATCCCCTCCGCGGAGACGTCCGCGATGCGACGCCCGGCGTCGCCGGAAGACAGCGACATGCGCTCGGGCGCCTGGACGACGTGGACGATGTGGACCACGCCGTCCTCGTGGCTGCTCGCGAGCCGCGCCGCGAGCTCGACGATGGGGCCGTCGGTCCGGGGGTTCGTGATCGGCACCATGATCCGGTAGCCCTCGCCCGCGAACAGCGTCGCCTCGGTGGCGTCCAGGATGGGGACGTACGAGCGCCCGGCCGCGCGGCCGAACACCCACTCGGGAACGGTGAGGCGGCGGCTCATCCCCTCGAAGCGCGCCTCCTCGAGGCGCTCCTCGCTGGTCTGGAAGTAGTTGACGAGCGTGACCAGCACGACCCCGCCGATCGTGTTCCCGAGCAGCACGGGGATCACGAAGCCGACGATACCGGTGTAGAGGCTGATCTCGGCGCCGTACAGCGGGATGCCGTCCTCGAAGAACAGGAAGAGGACCTCGGTGAAGGAGACGACCACGTGGAAGAGGTCGCCGAGCGGGATCGCGAGGAACGCGAGGTAGACGACGAGCATCCGGCTCACGGAGTCGGTGGACGCGAAGCCGACCCAGACGACGCCGGCGACGATGAGCCCGGCCATCGCGGCCTTGAAGAACAGCGGGACGAAGTCGACCGTGAACCCGCCCTGCGAGATGTACCGCGCCGCGGAGACGGTCTCGCCGGTGAAGACGCCGCCGTACGAGAGGACGAGCGCCCCGATCGCGCCGCCGACGAAGTTGCCCGCCAAGACGATAGACCAGTGGCGCAGCAGGGTCGGCAGGCTCGCGAGCCGTTCGAGCGTGAGCGCCACCGGCGGCAGCGTGTTCTCGGTGTACAGCTGGTAGCCGCCGATGATGATGTAGATGAACCCGAGCGGGTACAGGAGGACGCTCAAGATCGGGTGCGAGTCGGTCGCCGCCGTCAGCGACGCGTACAGCATGAACGTGATCGTGATCGCCAGCCCGGCGGCGAGCCCGCTGAAGAACAGCTCCCGGCTCCCCGAGGTCACCTCCTCGTCCGCGGCCGCGATGATCCGCTGGAACACCTCGTCGGAGGAGAACCGGTCCCTGACGGCCTCGCCGACCGCGGGCGCGCCGCTCCGAGACCGCTCGACGACCTCCCGCATGGAATCGTCGTCGGGTTGCTGTGAGTCGGTCACTGGCGGGTCTCACGGCACCCCCGTAAAAAGTAGTTCCTCTTCGCCCCACCGCGGCGGCGTCCCGCCGCGCGCCGCCGGTCTCAGGCGCGCTCGACGGTCACCGTGCGGACCTCGACGTCGACCTCGCGGTCGACGACCGACTCGATCCGGTCGTCGAGCGCGGGCGCGGTCCCCGCGACGGTGCTGCCGGGCGGGACGCCCACGGTGACCACCACCCGGTCCGTTTCGAGCGGCGGGACGGTTCCGGTCCGTTCGACGGTCAGTTCGAGGAGCTCGAACTCCGAGTCGATCGCGGTCAGCTCGTCGGTGGCGGCCGCGCGGATGTCGGCCTCGGTGGTCGAGGCGACGTACGACTCGTAGGTGACGCCGCCGAGGAACACCGAGAGCAGCGCGATGGCGACCGCCAGCACGGCGACGCGCTTGAGGAACGCCGAGCGCGCGTCGTCCTCGCGGAACCACCGCTGGGGGCGGTACCCCTCGTACCACAGCATGACGAGCGCCGAGAGGTTGATCGAGAGGACGTTCACGGCGACGATGACCCCCGCGCCGAGCACGAGCCGCGGGATCCGGAAGGCGATCCCGATCCCGACGGCGGCCGCGGGCGGGATGAGCGCCACCGCGATCATCACGCCGACGAGCGTCGCCGAGACGCCGGTCATCAGCGAGACGATGCCCGCGAACCCGGCGCCGACCGCGACGACCAACACGAGGACGTTCGGCGCGAGCCGCTCCGACACCTCCGCGAGCTCCAGCGGGTCGAGCCCGGGCGGGACCAAGGCGAGCGAGCGCAGCGCGAGCGCGAACAGCGTCGCCGCGAGGACCGCGACCGCGACGCCGACGACCTGCATCCGCACGCCCTGCCGGAACAGCGCCTCGTCGTCGACCACGGTGCCGATCGCGGCCGACATCGCCGGCCCGATGAGCGGCGCGATCACCATCGATCCGACCACGGTCGCGGGGGAGTCGAGCAGGAGCCCCGCCGTGGCGATCACCGCCGAGATGACGGTCATCAGCACGTAGGTCCCGAGCCCGGACGCGAGGTCGTCCGCCTTCGCCTGAAGCTCCTCGCGGGAGATCCGGTCGCCGCCGCGGTCGGCGTCTTCTTCGTACTGCTCCTCGAGCGCCTCGAACCGCCGCGAGATAACCGTCTCGGCCGCGACGATGACGGTGTAGGTGCTCTCGTCGATCCCGGCCTCCCGGAGTCGGTCGAGGACCGGCTCGACGGCGGCGGTCGGCAGCGGGAACGTCGCGACCGCGGTGTACTCCCGGCCGCTCGTCTCGTCGGTGACGACGTAGTCGACCCCCTCGTCGTCGAGCGCGCGGACGACCGCCGCCCGCTTGCCCGCCGGAATCATGACCTGAACGAGTCGCACGGTCCCCGGTCGCACCGGCGACCCTTATACTATCGGCACGCGGCGAGCGCCCCGGGCCACGAGAAACGGAACTTTAATGCGCGAATCGCTCGGACCTTCGGCCAAGAATGCTCTCGCCGCTGGTCATCGACACGTTCCTGCTCGACTACCACCTCGGGCACATCATCCTGTTCGGGCTCCTCGTGTCGCTCCTGGGGGCTGCGCCGCTGAAGTCACAGAAGGTCATCGCGTCGATCCTGGCCGTCTTCGGGGTCGTCTTCCTGATGGCGCCGTACACGACGATGCCGCCGACATTCATCCTCCTCGGCGTCCCGCTCGTCCTCGTCGGCGCGCTGCTGTGGACGATGGCCCGGTAACGCCGCTGACCGACCGCCGACCGCGCCGCCCGCTCGAACCGCCCGCGACGCCGCTTTCTCCCGTCTCTCTCCGCCCGACCGCGACCGATTCGGTCCCCGTCTCAGTATCTGTTCGATCCCGCTCCTTTTTGCTCCGGGGGGGACACTCCCCGCCATGGTAACGGTACGGGCCCCCGCGACGAGCGCGAACCTCGGGAGCGGCTTCGACGTGTTCGGGGCGGCCCTCTCGCGACCGGCGGACGTCGTCACGGTCGAGAAGGCGGCCGAGACGACGATCGAGGTCACGGGCGTCGGCGCGCAGTACATTCCGGAGGACCCCGAGAAGAACACCGTCGGCGCCGTCGTCGAGGCGCTCGACGCGCCCGCGCGGATCCACATCGACAAGGGCGTGCGCCCGGCCTCGGGGCTCGGCTCCTCGGCCGCGAGCGCGGCCGGCGCGGCGGTGGCGCTCAACCGGCTGTACGACCGCGGGCGCTCCCGGAAGGATCTCGTCCCGATCGCGGCGGAGGGCGAGGCGGTCGTCTCCGGGGTCGCGCACGCGGACAACGTCGCCCCCTCGATCCTCGGCGGGTTCACCGTGACGACCGCCGAGGGGACCAGCTCGGTGGACGCGGCGATCCCCCTCGTCGTCTGTCTCCCCGACGTGGCGGTCTCGACCCGCGACGCGCGCCGGGTCGTCCCCGAGAGCGCCTCGATGGAGGACCTCGTGGAGACCGTCGGCAACGCGGCGACGCTCGCGGTCGGCATGTGCCGCTCGGACCCGGCCCTCGTCGGGGCCGGCATGAGCGACCCCGTGGTCACGCCCGAGCGCGCCCGCCTCATCACCGGCTACGACGACGTCCGCGAGCGCGCCTTCGGCGCCGGCGCGACCGGCGTCACCGTCAGCGGCGCCGGCCCCGCCGTGATCGCCGCCTGCCGCGAGCGCGACCGCCGGGACGTCGCGGCCGCGATGCTCGACGGCTTCGCCGGCGCCGGTATCGAAGCGCGCGCGTACCAGACCCGGATCGGACGCGGCACAACCTTCCTCGACGGCTGACTGGGGATGAGACGGTGCGGAGCGGCGCCCGCCGACCGCTTCGCCGACACTCCGGTACGCCGACGCCCGCCATCGTCACCGAAAGGGGTATATATGCAGAAAGCTAGGTTTAGATGAGTCTAATAATTGGATGTGGTAAGTGATATGATATCCGACGCGGACGACGGACGGTCGGTGACGCGGCGCGACGCGCTTCGCATCGGCGGCGCGACGGCCCTGGCCGGGGCGGCCGGGTGTACGGCGCTCCCGAGCGCGCCGGTCGGGTCGGGACGCGCCGAGCGCGACGACGGCG
This sequence comes from Halorubrum sp. ASP1, assembly GCF_005435135.1. Taxonomy (NCBI): domain Archaea; kingdom Methanobacteriati; phylum Methanobacteriota; class Halobacteria; order Halobacteriales; family Haloferacaceae; genus Halorubrum; species Halorubrum sp. ASP1. Next base: position 242,655 of record NZ_SGUA01000005.1, read on the forward strand.
GGCCGGTCGCCGTCGCCTCCTTCTTCAGCTTCTACGACTTCGGGCGAAAGGTCGCCGAGGGGACCCCGCTGACCGTCGAGAACCTCGTTCCGACGGGGCTCCACGGCCACGGCTGGGAGCCGAACGCGAGCATCACGCGGCGGATCGTCGAGGCGGACGCGTTCGTCCACGTCGGCGAGGACTTCCAGCCGTGGGCGGACCGCGCCATCCGGACGGTCGAGGCCGACGGGACGGACACCGCGCTGATAAACGCCCGCGAGGGCATCGACCTGGTGGACCTCGCGGCGTCGCTCGACCGCGACGAGGAGGGCGTCGGCGCCCAGCGCGGGAAGGACCCGCACTTCTGGTTGGACCCGCTCCGCGCGAAGCGGTCGGTCGACAACATCGCCGAGGCGTTCGTGGACCTCGTCCCGGACCACGCCGAGACGATCCGCGAGAACGCGGCCCGGTACAAAAGCGAGGTGCTCGACCGCATCGACGCCGACTACGAGGCGATGTTCGAGCGGTCGGACCGCGACGTGGTCCAGTTGGCCGCGCACAACGCCTTCCAGTACATCGGCGTGCGGTACGGCGTCCGGATGCGCCCGCTCGTCACGAGCCTCGCGGCGAGCGGCGACGTCAAGCCCGCGGACATCCGCGAGGCGACGCGAGTGATCCGCGAGAACGACATCCGGTACATCGCGAACGGCGTCTTCGAGTCGCAGCGCCCGGCCCAGCAGCTCGTCCGCGAGACCGCCGTCGAGGCGTACTTCCCGGTCACGCCGTACGCCGGGATCCGCGAGGAGTGGCTCGCGGAGGACTGGGGGTACGAGGAGATCGCGTACAACATCAACATGCCGACGTTCGAGATCGTCTTAAGGAACGAGACGCCCGAGGCCGCGGCGCCGACGGACGGGTGGGTCGAACAGTGGCGGAACTTCGAGCCGGTATGAGCGCGGACGACGCTGACCGGGGGGCGGTCGTCGAGCGCGCCGACCGCTCGGCCGAGGCCGGCGCCGCCGGCGCGGCGGAGCCGGTGATCGACCTCGCCGGCGTGACGTTCGGCTACACGGCGACGCCGGTCGTCGAGGACGTGTCGCTGACGGTCGATTCCGGCGAGTACGTCGCCGTCGTGGGGCCGAACGGCTCCGGCAAGTCGACGCTGATGCGGCTCATGCTCGGGCTGCTCGGGCCCGACGCGGGGACGGCCCGGCTGTTCGGCGAGGACGCGGCGGGGTTCGACGACGGCGAGCGGATCGGCTACGTCGCCCAGCAGGCCAGCGCCGCCCGGGACATGCCGATCACCGTCCGCGAGGTGGTGAAGATGGGCCGGTTCCCGTACCTCGGGCTCGACCGGCTGGCCGACGGCGCGCTCGCCGACGGGCTGTCCGACGACCCCGTCCGCACGGCGCGGTGGGCCGCGAACGTCGTCTCGGGCCGGCTCACGGCCGCCGACTGGGCGGTCGTCGACGACGCGCTCGCGACCGTCGGGATGGGCGCGTTCGCCGACCGGCGCGTCGGGCGGCTCTCCGGCGGCCAGCGCCAGCGGGTGTTCATCGCCCGGGCGCTGGCGGGCGAGGCCGACCTGCTCGTGTTAGACGAGCCGACCGTCGGCGTCGACGCCGAGTCCGTCGACGCGTTCTACGACCTGCTCGACGCGCTCAACGACGCGGGGATCACCGTGGTCCTCATCGAGCACGACCTCGGCGCGGTCGTCGAGCACGCCGACCGCGTCGTCTGTCTCAACCGCGAGGTCTACTTCGACGGCCCGACCGAGGAGTTCGTCGAGAGCGACGCCCTGGCGCGGGCGTTCGGGACCGAGGCGCGCTTCCTCGCCGGGGGTGCCGAATGAGCGACCCGCTGACCGCCGCGCTCGCCGCGTGGCTCCTCGCCGCGGCCGACCAGTCGCTGCCCCTCGCCGCGGGCTCGCAGCCGGCGGCGCTCGCGTTACAGGGCGGCCTCGCCGGCGTCGGGGAGGCCCTCTTCGCCGCCCTCCGCTGGGTGTTGGCCCAGTGGTACTGGCTGATGGACTGGGCGTACTACCTCTCCGGCCTGGAGATGCTGAACCCGCGCTACCGGTACATGCACCGGGCGGTGCTCGTCGGGCTCTGCGTGGGCGTGATGGCGCCGCTCATCGGCACCTTCCTCGTCCACCGCCAGCTCGCGCTGATCGGGGACGCACTGGCGCACACGGCGTTCGCCGGGGTCGCGGTCGGCCTCTTCCTCAACGCCGTCATCGACCTCGGGGTGTCGCCGTACCTCACCGCGGTCGTCGTGGCGATGATCGCCGCGCTGTTCATCGAGCTCATCTCCGAGACGACGGACGCGTACAACGACGTCTCGATGGCGATCGTCCTCTCGACGGGGTTCGCGCTGGGGACGACGCTCATCAGCCTCAACGCCGGCGGGCTCGCGGTCGGCGTGAACCAGTTCCTCTTCGGGAGCCTCTCGACGGTGTCACCCCAGAGCGCCGGGATCCTGCTCGTCCTGTTCGTCGTCATCGTCGGCACGGTCGCGGTGACCCGCAACCAGCTCCTGTACGTGACCTTCGACGAGACCGCGGCCGCCGTCTCCGGCATCTCCGTCAACTGGTACAACCGCGTGATGGTGATGCTGACGGCGATGGTCGTCGTCGGCGCGATGCAGATCATGGGCGTCATCCTCGTGGCGGCGATGCTCGTCGTGCCCGTCGCGGGCGCGACGCAGGTGTCCCGCAGCTTCACCGAGTCGCTCGTCGTCTCGGTCGTCTTAGCGGAGCTCGCGGTCCTCCTCGGCATCGGCGTCGCCTACTACGGCGGCGTCACCGCCGGCGGGGTGATCGTGCTCGTCGCCGTGGGCATCTACGTCTGCGCGGTCGCCGTCGGGAAGGTCCAGTCCGCCCGCGGCGGGCGGGAAGTCCCCGAGATGGAGAGCATCGAGACCGACGACGCGGCCCCGGACGCCGGAGCGGGGGGTGACTGACCGTGGCGGGCGACGAAAACGGCGTCGACGCGGGCGACGGGAACGGAGCGGGCGGAAGCCCCGAGACCGACGCCGACGACGGGCCCGGACCGAGGGCGTCGTCGGACGTCATCAGCGCGGTGATGGAGGACTACATCAAATCGATCTACGCCATCGAGCGCGACACAGGCGAGCGGGTGTCGACCTCGGCCCTCGCCGACTACCTCGAGGTCACCGCGCCGACCGTCTCCTCGATGGTGAAGAAGCTCGAAGAGCGGGGGCTCGTCGACCGCGAGGAGTACAAGGGCGTGACGCTCACCGAGGAGGGCGAGGTCGTCGCGTTAGAGATCCTCCGGCACCACCGGCTCTTGGAGGCGTTCCTGACCGAGCAGCTCGACTACAGCTGGGTCGACGTCCACGACGAGGCCGACAGGCTCGAACACCACGTCTCCGAGAAGCTGAGCGACCGCATCGCCGAGGCGCTCGGCAACCCGCCGGTCGACCCGCACGGCGACCCCATCCCCGACGCCGACCTCTCGCTGCCGACGGCGGACGACACCGTCCGACTGGTCGACGCCGCCGAGGGCGACCGCGTCGTCGTCCGCCGGATCCGCCACCAGGGCGACGCCGAGCTGCGCTACCTCTCCGACGCCGGCGTCCGCCCGGGGGTCGAGCTCGCCGTCGTCGACGTGGCGCCGTTCGGGATGGTGACCGTCGAGACGCCGACGGACGACCAGAGCCTCCCCGAGGAGATAGCGCGTCTCATCGAGGTCGAGCCCGTGGACGCCGCGAGCGACGGCTCCTGACGCTCGTGCGGGGCAGGGACAGGCCGGACGCGGGGCCGAACACCGCCGTCGGCGCGGCTCAGTCGCGCTGAACGAACGGGCCCGAGCAGTCGTACTCGATCAGCTCGAACCGGTTCGCGGCCTCCACCGTCCCGTTGTAGGGGTTGGTTCGCTCGTACGACTGGTAGATAGTCACGTTCTCCACGGCCGTCTCGTGGGTGCGGTTCCACTCCCCGCAGAGGTAGTTCGCGAGGTACGAGCGGTGGTTCTCGTTGTCGGCGCCGTAGACGTTCTTCAGGTACTTCCGCCAGCGCGAGGTCGGATAGGTGGTCTCGGCGCGCGCCGGTCTGTCGAAGGTGACCGGGGCGTCGCGGAACACGTCCCGCTCGCTCCCGTCCTCGAGCGTGCCCGCCGCGACGTACCAGCGCGTCGTGTGTATCGGGTCGGGGGCGAACATCTGCCACGACTGGTCCATCTCGGCGGCGTCTAGGGCCTCGTCGGCGGGCTCCGGCACCTCGGCGTAGCCGACCGACGCCGCGCTCGATAAGAGGATCAACACGAGGAAGACGTACGGCAGGACCGTCGTGAAGAGGACGCGCCCGCGGGCGAGGCCCGCGCCGAGGTCGCTGCCGCGGACGGAATCGAGGCGTTCAGACGCGGCCGGGCGGGGGAGCGACGGGCCGGCGGAGAGCGCGGTCCGCGCGAGGGACTCGGAGCGGGCCTTCCAGCGCGCGAGCGGCGCCGACAGGTTCAGGCGGTCGGCTACCCGTTTGAGGGCGTCCCAGACGGGCGTCTGGAGGAACGGGATGAAGCCGACGACGACGATTATCGGGAAGAGGCCGACCCGTATCGTGACCGCCATCCCGAGGTGCATGCCGACGAACAGCGAGGCGAGGCCGGCGCGCGGGAGCCCGGTCAACAGGAGCAACAGCGGCGACGCGAACAGCAGCGCGACCCACAGGACCGTGAACACGCGCAGGAGGCCGGTGAAATCGGCGAGGTACGCGCCGAGCAGGTAGGTGAACTGGTCGGCCTGCATGACGTACGCGACCGCCTCTCCGCTCATCCAGGGCTCGCTCGCGAACTTGTGGACGGCGTTCGTCAGGTACATCACGAGGATCTGTAGCAGCACCGCCATCGTGGCGACGCTCGCAACGGCGGTCCCGCCCGAACTCGGTGACGGCGAATCGCCGTCGCCGCCGCCCTCGCGGTCGGCGCGCCTGACGGCGTCGACCGACCAGCGCGCGCCGAGCGGAAGGAAGACGCTCCAGAACAGCAGCATGCGGAGCAGGGTGTCGCCCGAGTTCAACACCATCGGGTTGCGGGCGTGGAGCGAGACCAGCAGCAGCCACGAGGCGATCGTCGCGAGCCGCGTCCGGTACCCGACGGCCAGCGAGAGGGCGAGGGCGCTCGCGAGCGCGAACAGCAGGGCGACGGCCCACGGCTCGCCGGAGAGCGCGTGGAGCGAGTTGTTCGTCGCGTAGTCGGAGGCGAACGCTCGGAGCGGCAAGACGCCGGCGTCGGTGTAGAAGGCGGTGAACGAGCGCGAGCGGAGGAGCAGGTCGACGATCAACAGGGTTCCGAGCCCGATCCGGAACGCGGCCAGCGCGCGGCGGTCGACCGAGACGCGCGCGGCGACGGCGTCTCCAAGGCGTCGGACGGCCGCCGAGAGCCGCGACCGGGCGGTCGAGTCGGAGGGGGTTCCAGCCATAGTCTTGCGTTCCAACTTGTTGGTGACGACGAGGAACGCGTATAAGTTTTCCGTGCGACGGCACCGTCGTCGCCTCGCGCCGCCTCCACCGGAATCCTGAACTGCGACGGCCGCGTACGTCCGTCAGGCAATGGACGAGGACATCCCGGACGACGCCGCCGTCGTGCTCTTCGACGGCGTCTGTAACCTCTGTAGCGGGTTCGTACAGTTCGTCCTCCCCCGCGACCCGGAGGGGAAGTACCGGTTCGCCTCGCTCCAGTCCGACGTGGGACGGTCGCTGCTGGCGGAACACGACCTCGCGACCGACGAGCTGGACTCGGTCGTCCTGATCGAGGACGGCGAGAGCTACGTGAAGTCGGCGGCGATCATCCGGATCGCGACGGGGCTCGGCGGGGCCTACCGGCTGCTTTCCCCGTTCCGGTTCGTACCGCGAGCGGTCCGGGACCGCGCGTACGACTTCGTCGCCGACAACCGGTACCGCTGGTTCGGGAAGAAGGACCGGTGTATGATGCCCCCGGGCGACGCCGAGTCGCGGTTCTTAGAGTGAGCGGCGGTCCGAGGGCGATCGAAAAGCCACGTCCCGGCGCCCGTCACTCCGCGTCGCACCGCTCGTAGGTGACGAACGCGAGGTCGCCGTCGGTCTCGCGGTCGCGCTCGGCCCACGCGTCGGCGTCCCACTCCGGGAAGCGGGTGTCGCCCGCCGGTCGCTCCGGGATCTCCGTGATGACCATCCGGTCGGCGCGGTCGAGGTAGGCCGCGTAGACGGTCGCGCCCCCGATGACGTAGACGGCGTCGACCCCGCGCTCGGCGGCGTCGGCGGTCGCTCGCGAGAGCGCGGACTCGACGTCGTGCGCGACGACCGCGCCGTCGGCGAGGTCGGCGTCGCCGATCGACCGCGTCGTCAGCACGACGTTCGTCCGGTCGAGGAGCGGCCCGCCGATCCGCTCGGCGATGCGCTCGTACGTCTTCCGGCCGACGATCACCGGGTGCCCGGTCGTGAGCCGCTTGAAGTGCGCGAGGTCGGCGGGGTAGTGCCACGGCATCCCGCCGCCGTCGCCGATCACGCCGTTGTCCGCGACGGCGGCGACGAGTACCACGTCCGGATCGGCGTCGCTCTCCGATTCGGGCGCGTCGGCGTCGCGCTCCGACCCGGGCGCGTCGGCGTCCCCCATCACTCCGCGACCGCGAACGAGATGCCGTCCGCGGAGTCGTAGTCGACCACCGAGACGTCCTCGTAGGTGAGCTCGTCGAGGGGCTTGTCCGCGATCTCGATCCGCGGTCGGTCGCGCGGCGTCCGCGAGAGCTGTTCGAGGAGGCCCGGGACGTGGTCGTACCCCTCCTGGCCGTTGGGCTCGTCCGGCGCGGTCCGCTCGACCCAGCTTTTCACGTCGAGGTACGCCTCCTTGCTCTCGACGTTCGCGATCCGCTCTTGGACGTACCTGAGGTTGTTCGCGTACCACTTCCCGCGGTCGCCGCGGCCGCAGTAGACGTGCGCGTCGACGACGGTGTGCCCGAACTCCCCGACCTCGAAGCCGGTCCGCTGGGCGAGCGCGTTCGCGAGCAGCGCGTACGCGGCGATGTTGAACGGGACGCCGAGCGCGATGTCGCCCGAGCGCTGCGTGAGATGGAGGTTGAGCCGGCCGTCCTGGACGTTCACCACGAAGGTGTAGTGACACGGCGGCAGCGTCGAGACGGCGGCGTTCGCCGGGTGCCACGCGTTCACGACCATCCGGCGCGAGTGGGGGTTCTCCTCCAGCGTGTCGAGGACGTACTGGATCTGGTCGAAGGTCCGTCGGGTCGTCCCGTCGGCGTCCTCCTCGACGGTGACCCAGCGGTGCGCGTCGTCCGGCCACGTCTCGCCCGGGAGCGCGGCGTCGTCCTTCGGGACCGGATAGCGGCGCCAGAACCGACCGTAGGCGGTGTCGAGCGTCCCCTCCTCGTCGGCCCACGCGTCCCAGATCTTCGTCTCCTCGCGGAGGTTTCGGATGTGCTCCTCGCCCGAGAGGTACCACAGCACCTCGTGGATGAGCGAGTTCCACCGGTAGCCGTCCATCTTCTTCGTGGTCAGGAGCGGGAACCCCTCCGCGAGGTCGACGGTGTACTGCCCGCTGAACGTCGCGATGGTGTCGACGCCGGTTCGGTTCGGTTTGTACGTGCCGGACGAGAGCGCGTCGTCGACGAGGTCGAGGTACTGTTGCATGGTGGGTTCCGCGCGCCGGGACGGGCGGTCGCCGGCGCGGACTGTTATCGACTGGTGTGCGGCGGGGAAAGTAAGCGCTTGGTTCCCGGAGTTCGCCGGGGGGTCACCGGTACCGCTCGGGGAGGTACGGGTCGAGCGACGACGGGAGCAGCGGGATCACGGCCGCCGCCATCTCTGCGAGCCGCCGGCGGAGCGCGGTGTACACGACCGCGACGGCCAGCGTCCCGATCACGACCGCGCGGAGCGGGGGGTCGACCAGCACGAGCAGCGGGACCGAGAGCCCGACCGAGAGGGCGAGGTCCTCGACGGCCCCGTCGTACCGGACGCCGCGCCGCGGGGCGACCCACGTCTCGCGGTGGTGGTCGTACACGGCGCGGTCGGAGTTCCCCTCCCACGGGCGGAGCTCCAAGCCGCCGCCGTACATGTCGGCGACGCTGTGGAGCGCCGCGCCGAGGAGGAAGAGCGCGACGGCGACGGTGAGCGCCGACGGCGCGACCGCGGCCGCGACGAGCGCCGGGACGGAGAGGACCGAGTAGTAGACGGGGTAGTGGAGGGTCCGCCGGTGACCGGTGTACATGTCGAGGTCGGGGACGAGCCCGCCGAGGAACCCGGCGACCAGCCCCACCGGCGCCAGTTCCGGCGCGACGCGCACCAGCGGGGCCGCGAGCAGCATCCCCGCCAGCACGTGGGTCGGAAGCATCATCGTACCGGAACGCAGGCGACAGAAACATATGAGCGTGTCGGCGCGGCGGTCGGGGGCCCGCACCCGCGTCGACGGCCTCTTCGGCCGCCGCAGCCGTCGTTTCGCGGTCCGTTTATGCCTCGTCGCGCGAACCGGGGCGTATGCTCATGACGCCGGGGCCGACCGCGGTCCCAGAGCCCGTGCGCGAGGCGATGTCCCGCGAGCTGATCAACCCCGACGTGGACCCGCGGTTCCGGGAGATATACGACCGCCTCACGGAGCGGCTCGCGACCGTGTACGGCGTCGACGCGGCCGACGCCGCCGGGAGCGGCGCGTCGCGCGACGTGGTCGTCCTCGGCGGCGAGGGGATCCTCGGACTGGAGGCGGCCGTCGCGTCGCTCGTCGAGCCGGGCACCGAGGTCCTGTGCCTGTCGAACGGGCTCTACGGCGAGGGGTTCGCCGACTTCGTCGGGTCGTACGGCGGCGACCCGACGCTCGTGGCCGCCGAGCACGACGAGCCGCTGCCGCTCGACGCGCTCGACGATGCGCTGGCGGCCGACGACGCCGACGTCGACCTCGTCACGCTGGTCCACTGCGAGACGCCGACGGGGACGCTCAACGACGTCGAGGCCGCGCTCGACCGGATCGAGGCGGCGGCCCCGGCGGCCCTGACGGTCGTCGACGCCGTCTCCTCGCTCGGCGGGGTCGAAGTCCCGACCGACCGGATCGACGTGTGCCTCGGCGCGTCCCAGAAGTGTTTCAGCGCGCCGCCGGGGCTGGCGACCGCCGCGGTGAGCGACCGCGCCTGGGCCGCGATGGAGGCCCGAGACCCGCACTCGCTGTACGCGAACTTCCTCCCGTTCCGCGACGTGAGCGACGGGTTCCCGTACACGCACCTCACGACCGAGGTCGTCGCGCTCGACGCCGCGCTCGGACTCCTGCTCGACGAGGGGCTCGACGCCGTCCGCGAGCGACACGCGGCGGCCGCCGCGCAGTGCCGGGAGCGCGGCGCGGAGCTAGGCTTAGCGCCCGTGCCGGACCCCGAGCGCAGCTCTCCGACGGTGACCGCCTTCGAGGTGCCCGGGCGGGCCGAGGCGCTCCGAGAGCGGCTGCGCGAGGAGCACGACGTGGTCCTCGCGACGGGGCTCGGCGAGGGGTCGGAGGACGTCCTCCGCGTGGGACACATGGGCCACAACGCGCGGGTCGATCGGGTCGAGGAGGCGATGGACGCGCTCGCCGCGGTGCTGTGAGCGCGGGGTGAGAACACGTCGCACGCCGCCGGAACGTTGAACCGTCGCGCGACGGGGCGTCCGCACATGGCGTCGCCACGCGAGGCGATCCGGGAGCGGGGCTGGACGGTCGAACACGTTCCCCACGAAGAGATAGCGAAGTACAACGCCTGCTACCGCGTCGTTCTCGACGGCGAGCTCATCTATCCGCCCGCGGCCGACGACCTCGGAATCCCGCGCAACGAGATCTGGGTCTCCGAGAAGTGGGCGAAGTACGACCGGTTCATCCTCTACCACGAGCTCAGGGAGATCGAACACCGCGCCGCAGGTCACGACAAGGCGACGGCCCACGAGCTCGCGGAGCGCGACGAGCGCTCGCTGTGGCTGGACAACCCTCGCTGGCGGGTAATGAACGCCGAGTGGGACGAGGGGCGGGCGCACCTCCCGTTCCCGGGCGAGTAGGGGCTCAGTCGCGGGGTTCCCACAGCGACAGCGCGATCCCGGAGAGCGACACCGACACCCCGAACAGGATCGCGCCGAGGTATCCGACCGCGACGGAGCCGATATCAGCTATCTGCGAGTGGTACCTGTCGGTCACGTGTGCGTAACGCACGAGGGTGCCGGCCGCGCTGATCGGCAGACCGGCCGCGTTCACCGCCAGTCCGAGCCGCTTCATGGCACGCCCGAGTCGTTTCGGTTCCACGTTACAACGGGTGACGTCCGGCGATGACGGCGATCACCCGCCTCCGGAACGCCCTTGCGTCCGGCCGAGGAACGTTCGGGCGACATGAACCACCGCGAACTCGGCGATGTCGGCGCGGTCAGCGAGGTCGGCTACGGCGCCTGGCAGATCGGCGGCGACTGGGGCGAGGTCACGGAGGCGGAGGCGGTCGCGGCCGTCGAGGCCGCCCGCGACGCCGGGGTCGACTTCTTCGACACCGCCGACGTGTACGGCGACGGCCGGTCGGAGCGGATCGTCGGCGAGACGCTCGCGGACGACATCGCCGCGGGCGACGTGACCGTCGCGACGAAGGCCGGCCGCCGGCTCGACCCCCACGAGGCGGACGGCTACGCGGAGGCGAACCTCCGGCGGTTCGTCGACCGCTCCCGGGAGAACCTCGGGATGGACACGCTCGATCTGGTCCAGCTTCACTGCCCGCCCACGGACGTGTACTACCGGCCGGAGACGTTCGACGCGCTCGACGCGCTCGCGGACGAGGGACGGATCGCGAGCTACGGCGTCAGCGTCGAGCGCGTCGAGGAGGGGCTGAAGGCGATCGAGTACCCGGGCGTCGAGACCGTCCAGATCATCTTCAATCCCTTCCGGCAGCGGCCGGCCGAGCTGTTCTTGGAGGAGGCCGCCGCGCGCGACGTGGGCGTCATCTGCCGGGTGCCGCTCGCGTCCGGGCTGCTCACGGGCGCGCTCTCGCGCGACGCCGAGTTCCCCGAGGACGACCACCGCAACTACAACCGCGAGGGCGACGCCTTCGACGTGGGCGAGACGTTCGCGGGCGTCCCCTTCGAGGCGGGCCTCGACGCGGTCGACGCGCTCGGCGAGCGCCTGCCGGACGACCGCCCGCTGCCCGAGTTCGCGCTGCGCTGGATCCTCGACCACGACGCCGTCTCGACGGTGATCCCGGGGTCGACGACGCCCGAGCACGTCCGGGCGAACGCGGCCGCGAGCGAGGCGCCCCCGCTCTCCGACGCCGAGCGCGACGCCGCGAGCGAGGTGTACGACGAGCACGTCCGCGAGCACGTCCACCAGCGCTGGTGAGGGCGGGCGAGCGCCGGCGAGCGGGACGCGGAGCGGCGTGAGGACGCGGCGCGCGCCCCGTCACCTCACTCGTCGAGCGCCGCCGCCAGCTTCTCGATCGGATGGGGCGGCGTCTCGGCGCCCTCGCGGTCGCCGAGCTGCGACCGGCAGGAGGCGCCGGGCGCCGTCGCCGCGTCGCCGTCGCTGTCAGCGACCTGCCCGAAGAGGATGCGCCCGATCGCCTGCGAGAGGTCGTAGTGCTCGCTCTCGTAGCCGAACGAGCCGGCCATGCCGCAACACGAGGAGTCGAGCGGGTCGACGCCGTAGCCGGCGCGCCGGAGGACGCCGACCGCGTGGTGGTCCGTGTTCGCCGCCTTCTGGTTACAGTGCCCGTGGTAGGTGAGCGTCTCCGCCGGCGCGTGGAACGAGAGCCGCTCGTCGACCCGGCGCGCGTCGAGGTACTCGCAGACGCCGGCCGCGGCCGCTGACACCGCCTCGACGTCCGCGCCGTCGAGCAGGTCCAGGTACTCGTCCTGGAACATCACCGCGTCGGAGGGCTCGACGAAGAGGACCGACTGCCCCTCGCGGACGCGGGGCGCGAGCGCCGCGACGTTCTCGGCCGCGCGCTCCCGGGCCGTATCGAGGAAGCCGGTCGAGAAGGCGGCGCGGCCCGAGGGCGCGAGGCTGTCCGGGACCTCGACACGGACGTCCGCGGCCTCCAGCACGCGCACCGCCGCCTTCCCGGCCGCCGGGTAGCTGTAGTCGGTGTAGGTGTCGGGGAACAGGACGACGGTGTCGACCGCCTCGGAGCGGGCGACCGCGGGGCCGCCGCGGGCCGCGAACCACGCCTCGAAGCTCTCGGACCGGAAGGTCGGCAGCGCGCGCTCGGGAGCGATCCCGACGAGCGCGTCCATCGCCCTGCGGGCGCCCGGAACACTCGCCGCCGCGTTCGACAGCGGCGCCAGCCGGCTCCCGAGCGCCGAGAGCCGGTCGACGTCGCGGAAGAGCCGCTCGCGCAGCCCCGCGCCCTCCCGCTCGTGGTGCTCGTGTTTCACCTCCGCCTTCAGCTTCGCGAGGTCGACCCCGGTCGGACAGTCGCTCTGACAGCCCTTACAGCCGACGCAGAGGTCTAACACCTCCGCCTGGAACCGGTCGGAGTGGATCTCCTCGTCGTCGAGCTCGCCGCTTATCGCGGCCCGGAGCATGTTCGCCCGCCCGCGAGTCGTCTGGACCTCCTCGCCGGAGGCGCGGTACGTGGGACACATCGTCCCGGAGTCGGTCTCGCGGCAGGTACCGCAGCCGTTACACAGCTCGACGAGCTCCGAGAAGCCGCCCTCGTCGGAGAAGTCGAGGTTCGTCTGCGGCTCGATCGACCGGTACGTCGGCCCGTACCGGAGGTTCTCGCGCATGTCGGTGTCGGCGGCGGCCTCGGGGTAGCCGCGCTCGGCCGCGGTCTCGCCGTCGACGTAGACGACCTTCCCGGGGTTCATCCGCCACTCGGGGTCGAACGCGGACTTCAGCTCCTGGAACGCCGCCCAGAGGTCCTCGCCGTACATCCTCGGGTTGAACTCGGTGCGCGCGAGCCCGTCGCCGTGCTCGCCGGAGAAGGCGCCGTGGTGCTCCAGGACGAGGTCGGTGACGTCGTCGGCGATGGCGTGCATCGTCTCGACGCCCTCGGACTCCTTCAGCGAGAGGATCGGGCGGATGTGGAGCGTCCCGACGCCGGCGTGCGCGAAGTACGCGGCCGAGGTGCCGTGGTCGTCGAGGACCTCCTCGAAGGCGGCGACGTAGTCGGCGAGCTCCGCGGGCGGCACCGAGGCGTCCTCGATGAACGGGTACGGCTTCGCGTCGCCGTCCATGCTCATCAGGAGCGGTATCGCGGCCTTCCGGAGGTTCCAGAGGTCCGCCTGCGCGCCCTCGTCGTACGCCTCGATGACGTCGAAGGCGTCGCGGTCGCCGTCGCCGCGGAAGCGGTCGTTCGCGTCGGCGACAGCCGCCTCGAAGTCGTCGACCAGCTCGGAGTCCCACTCCAGCATGAGCGCGGCCGCGGCCCGGTCCGGGATCGGCTCCGCGTACTCGGCGTACTCCGGCGATCCCGCGGCCAGCTCCACGACCGCGTCGTCCATCAGCTCGACCGCGCTCACCGGGAGCGCCAGCGCCTCGGGGACCGCGCGCATGGCGGCGTCGAGCGTGTCGAACGAGTACAGCGCCAGCGCGGTCGCCTCGGGGCGGGTGACGAGCGAGAGGGTGGCCTCGACGACGACGCCCAAGGTCCCCTCGGCGCCGACGAACAGCTTCGAGAGGTTGATCACCTCCTCGCCGTCGTCGTTCTCGTAGATCACCTTGTGGAGGTTGTACCCCGAGACCGACCGCTTGAGCGTCGGGTATCGCTCGGCTATCTCGTCGGCGTTGCCCTCGACGAGCGCGCGGACCGTCTCGTACAGCGCGGCCTCCCGCTCGCCGGCCGCCTCGCCCGCGACGATGGCCTCGTACTCGGGGGAGTCGAGGACGACCTCCCGGGTGTGAACGAGCGAGCCGTCCGCCAGCACCACGCGCAGCTCCTCGGTGTAGGCGTCGGTGATCCCGTACCGCACGGAGTGGGCGCCGGTGGAGTTGTTGCCGATGCCGCCGCCCACGGTCGCGCGCGCCGAGGAGGCGGGGTCGGGCGCGAACTTCAGGCCGTCCGCTGCGAGCCGGTCGTCGAGGTCGTCCTGGACGACGCCGGGCTGGACCGTGGCGCGGCGGGCGCCGGGGTCGACCGACAGGATCGCGTCCATGTGACGCGAGCAGTCGAGCACGACGCAGCCCGGCCCGACGGTCTGTCCCGCGAGCGACGACCCCGCGCCGCGCGGTAGCACGGGGACGCCGTGGTCGGCCGCGACCCGGGTCGCGGCCCGCACGTCGTCGACGCCGCGGGGGTAGACGACGCCCGCCGGGCGGGCCTGGTAGACGCTCCCGTCGGTCGCGTACAGCACCTGCGCGTACTCGTCGAACTCGACGCCGCCCGCGACCGCGCCGCGTAAGTCGGCCGCGAGCGACCGGTACGCCTCGACGTCCGGGCGGTCGTGGCCGAGCGCGGCCGCCGAGACGCCCGATCGGTCCGCCCCGGCCGATCCCGCGGCCACTCCGCCGTCGGACGCGGCCCGCCGCGGTCGGTCGTCGTCGGCCTCGTCTCGCGATCCCCCCGAGCCGCCGTCGCCGGCGAGTCCTCCTCCGTTCATGGGGTAGGTGGACGGGATGAGCGTGATAAATCTATTGTGAACGATAATTATATTCATTTAGGCCATCGCCGTCGCCTCGACGTACGCGGTCCGTGCGACGCTGGCGGGCGCCCCGGCGGTCGTCGCGGGAAGCGGGGTCGGACTCGTGGCGTACGCGTCGTCGCTCCGGCTCATCGGCGTGGACCCGCGCGACCGCTTCGTCGCGCGGCGGTACCGGGCCGCGCTCGCCGACCGGTTCGACCGCTGATCCCGCCGGGGGCGGATCGCGACGATTTATGGGTGGACCGCGACGTACTGACGGTATGCAAACGTTCGACCGCGGGTCGGCGGGGTCGGCCCGCGTCGCGATCGTCGGCGGGATCCACGGCGACGAGCCCGCCGGCGTGCGGATCGTAGAGCGGCTCGCAGCGGAGCTCGCGCCCCTCGACTCCTCCGACGGCGAGGAGGGGTCCGCGGGGCTCGTCCGGCTGATACTCGCCAACGAGCCGGCGATCGAGGCCGGAACGCGCTACACCGACGCGGACCTGAACCGGGCGTTCCCGGGCGACGCCGACAGCGACGAGTACGAGCGGGCGCTGGCGCCGCGGCTCGCCGCGGAACTGGAGGGGTTCGACGCCGTGCTCGCGCTCCACACGTCGCACAGCGCGCCGCCGCCGTTCGCCATCTTCAGCGACCTCACGGAGTCGGTCCGCCGCACCGTCACCGGCCTCCCCGTCGACCACGCCGTCGACGCGAGCGGGCTGCGGTCGACGACGCTCGACTCCACCATCCCGCACACCGTCTCGATCGAGGTGGGCCGGCAGGGCAGCGAGGAGGCCGTCGAGTTCGGCCACGAGGCGTGTCGCGCGTTCCTCCGGGTCCACGGCGCGCTCGCGGACGAGCAGCCGACGTTCTCGGAGACGACCGTGGTCGCGGGCAGCGAGGAGGTGCCGAAGGGCGGGGGGACGCCGCACGTCCACTTCCGGAACTTCGAGCCGATCCCGGAGGGCGCGGTGTTCGCCGAGGACGACGTGTACACCCACCGCGTCGAGGAGCCGGGCGTGGTCCCGATCCTCGCGAGCGAGGACGGGTACGACGACATCTTCGGCATCTACGGCCGCGTCACGGGCACGCTGAAGCCGCCGGGGGAGGGCGACCTGCGGGTGTACCCGCGCGACGAGGAAGGGGACGACTGAGAGAACGGGGCTGACCGATCGCTCGAACGGCCTACGGCCGGGCCGGGACCGTCACTTCGCGGTGGGCGTGATGTCGCCGACGGCGTCCATCACCTGGACCGCCGCGCTGGCGGCGAGCCCGCGGGCGACCTCGTCGGTGTCGGACTCGGCGATGCCGGCGTCCAAGTCCTCCGGGTCCGGCGTGAAGCCGGCCGAGACGGGGTGGCCGGCCGGGGGGTTCACCGCGACGGTCGCCTGCGGGCCGTCCGCGCCGACGGACAGCTCGGAGCCGACGGCGTAGCTGTCGGGCAGGTACGATTCCGTGCGCGATACGATTCCGGCGACCGCGCGCCGGAGCTGTTTTTCCTGGTCCGGAGAGAGGTCGACGGCCGCGGGCGAGCCCGCGTCCGTCACACCCGGCGCCCCGGCGTACGGGTTGTTGCCGTTCATTCGAAGACACGACCCGTACGCGGAGCCGAGTCAAAAAGGCGTCGGCGACGGCGACCGGGGCTCCGGCGCGGCCCGGCCTCTCTCCGCGCGGCCCGTTACAGGATCGGCTCGGACTCCCCGTACGCGGCGATGACGACCGCGGTCGCGTACCGGTCCGGCTCGGCCGCGACCGTCTCGACGCGCGTCTCCCGGTCGGGGAGCTCCCAGTTCCGGAGGTCGCCGCCGGCGTCGAGGCCCGCCTCGATCCGCTCGCGCACGTCGTCGGGGTCCTCGCCCGTCACCTCGTAGAAGAGCCCCGGCCCCGGACCGGTCGCCCAGCCGAGCCCCGCGACCGCGTCGGGGCGACGGCGAGGCGCGCGCTTCGACTCGGCGCCCTCGGCGCCCGCGCGACCGCCCTCGCGGAAGTCGACCTCGTCGCCCGGCCCGACCGTCCGGCGCGCCTCGACGACGGTGAGGCGGTTCCCCGCGGGCCCGAGGTCGGGCGCCGCCGCGACCGCCTCGACGGTCGCCTCGGCGGGGACGACCGAGGAGACCGCCACGAGGTTGTAGTTGTGGAGGTTCGCGTCCGCGAGCGCGGCGTCGTAGGAGGCCATCGCCGTGTCGGCGATTCCGACGCCGCCGGCGACGTGGATGGTGTTCATTACGGGCGAGTCGGCGGCGGGCGCGCTAAGGGGTTACGAACTGACCGCTCCGAAACGCGCACGGCGAGGACGGGGACCGAGGGTTCAGTACTGGTAGTTGATGACCCGCTCGTCTTCGGTGTCCGCGTCCTGAAGCTTGTCGCGGGCCTGCTCGAAGTCCTCCTGGGTCACCTCGGTGCGGCCGTCGCGGATGGCGAACATCCCGGCCTCGGTCGCCAGCGACGCGATGTCGGCGCCGCTGTACCCGTCGAGGTCGCGGGCGACGACGCCGAGGTCGACCCCGTCGGCGACGTTCATGTCGTCGGTGTGGATCTCCAGGATGCGCTCGCGGCCCTCGGCGCCGGGCTCTGGCACCTCGATGAGGCGGTCGAAGCGACCGGGGCGGAGGATCGCCTCGTCGAGCATGTCGAAGCGGTTCGTCGCGGCCATGATCCGGACCTCGCCGCGGTCGTCGAAGCCGTCCATCTCGCTGAGGAGCTGCATCATCGTGCGCTGGACCTCGGCGTCGCCTGAGGTCTTCGAGTCCGTCCGCTTGGCGGCGACGGCGTCGATCTCGTCGATGAAGATGACGGCCGGCTCGCGCTCGGCGGCCAGCTCGAACAGGTCGCGGACGAGCCGCGCGCCCTCGCCGATGAACTTCCGGACGAGCTCGGACCCGGCCATCTTGATGAAGGTGGCGTCGGACTCGTTGGCGACGGCCTTCGCGAGCATCGTCTTCCCGGTGCCCGGCGGGCCGTGGAGGAGGACGCCGCTCGGCGGCTCGACGCCGACCGTCTCGAACTGCTCGGGGTTCTCCAGCGGGTCCTCGACGGCCTCGCGCACCTCCCGGATCTGGTCGTCGATGCCGCCGATGTCGGCGTACGTGACGTCGGGGGACTCGGTGACCTCCATCGCCTGGGCCCGGGAGTCGGTCTCGTCGTCGAGCACCTGCTGGACGGCGAAGGAGTCGTTGATCGCGACGCGGTCGCCGGGGCGGAGGTCCTCGTCGAGCCGCGAGGCGGCCTGCGTGAGCACCTCCTGGTTGTTGCCGTGCTGTTTGATGACGACGCCCTCGTCGGTGATCTCCTCGACGGACGCGATGTACAGCGAGGTGGTCTTCAGCACCTCGTTCTCGCGCTTCAGCTGCTCGACGTCGTCCTTCAGCTCGCCGCGGCGCCCCTCGGCGTCGGCGAGCCGCGATTCCAGTTCCTCGTTCACCTGAACGATCCGCCGGTAGTGCTGGCGGATCGCCTCCAACCGCTCCGCGTCGCTCATCTCGGGGTCGAGCTCCAACCGCGGGCGGTCGGGCAGTGAGGGGCTGTGAGACATTCGTTGAGCCCGACTAAGATGCGGGCGTAAATGTGCCTTTGGGTCACGGAGAGACCGTTGGATCCGCCGAGAGGACGCCGGCGTCACGGCTCCGGTTACCCCTCTGTCGACCCCGCCCGCAACCCCGGAATCATCGCTGATAATCGGGTGTCAACGTTTTAACGCGGAGGGGAGCAACGTGGCCGTATGGACGTACGAACGGCGGGCGGACGCGCCGGTCCGGGGGTCGCGAACCGCGAGACCGGGAGGGCCCGCCCATGAGCGGCACTCCGGACGCGACCGTCCTCGCGGTCGACGACGAGCCGGACCTCGCAGAGCTGTACCGGGTGTACCTCGACCCGGAGTACGACGTTCGCATCGCGACCGGGGGCGAGGAAGCGATCGACGCGATGGACGAGACGGTCGACGTGGTCCTCCTCGACCGCCGGATGCCCGACATGTCGGGCCACGAGGTGCTGAACGCGATCCGCGGCGAGGGGTACGACGCCCGGGTGGCGATGCTGACCGCGGTAGAGCCCGACGTCGACATCGTCGAGATGCCGTTCGACGACTACAAGACGAAGCCGGTCACGAAGGAGGACCTCCTCACGCTCGTCGAGGTGCTCCTCCACCGCGCCGCGTTCGACGAGCGGAGCCAGGAGTTCTTCGCGCTCGCCTCGAAGAAGGCGGCGCTGGAGGCCGCCGGCACGACGAACTCCGAGGAGTACGAGGAGCTCATCGAGCGGATGGAATCCGTGCGCGTCGAGGTCGACGACACGCTCGACCACCTCTCGGCGCGGGACGCGTTCGCCGAGGTCCCGGGCGAAGTACCGTAGCGAGGCGGAGGGCGCCTCCGGACCGTCACTCGATCGTCAGCTCGCCGTCCGCCGCCTCCTCGCCGGCGTTCTCGTCCCACTCCAACTCGAACTCGACGCTCAGCTCGCCCGGCCCGTCGGCCGGCCCCTCGCGCTCCGCCTTCACTTCGAAGGTGGGCCGCGCGGGCGGCTCCAGCGTCGTCGACTCGGCGCCGCGCGTGAGGGTGATCGCGTTCCCGGCGTCGAGCGAGTCCGCGACCGTCCGCAGGTACGCGGCGATTTCCTCGCGGCTCCGACGGCTCTCAGACTTGAACAGGACTTCTTCTGGCATGCGTGGACGTACGCGCCCACGAGTGATAAACACCGACGCGGCGCCGGCGGGGCCTCGCCCCCGATCGTTTTGTGTTCGCCGACCGAATCCGCACCCCGTGTCCGTCCCCGACTCGCTCCGCACGGTCGTCGCCGTCGCCGTCTACTGGACGGCGATCGCGCTCGGCGGGAGCGTCCTCCTCCCGGACCCGACGAGTCCGCTCGCCGCGGTCCCGATCCTCGGCGGCGGCGCCGTCGTCGCCCACGCGGCGCGCACCGGCCGCCTCGTCGAACTCGGGTACGCGGTGGGGACGATGTGGCTCGCCGTGCTCGCGCTGTCGGTCGGCACCGGCGTCGTCGACCTCGTCGCGCCGCCCGCGGGCGAGATCGCGCCGCTCGCCGGCTACCCGGGGATCGCGGCGATCGGCACGGTCGGGCTGTTCGGCGTCCTCCTCGTCGCGTACGCGGCGTTCGCCCGCCGGACCGCGGCGCGAGGCGCGGGCGAGTGAGTGGACGCGAGGCCCTCAGAACCCGTCCTCGAAGACGAACGTCCCGTTCCGCTGGACGACCTCGCCGTCGACCTCGATGACGGAGTCCTCGCTCATGTCGACGATCATGTCGACGTGCTCGGCGGACTCGTTGACCGCGTTCTCCTCGCCGACGGTCTCCGGATACGCGGAGCCGACCGCCATGTGGACGGTGTCGCCCATCTTCTCGTCGAACAGCATGTTGTAGGTGAACCGGTCGATCTGGCGGTTCATGCCGATTCCGAGCTCGCCGAGGCGCCGCGATCCCTCGTCGGTGTCGAGGATGCCGGAGAGCAGCTCCTCGTTGCGCTCGGCGGAGTGCGAGACGACCTCGCCGTCCTCGAACCGGAGCCGGACCCCGTCGATCTCGCGCCCGTAGCGGTACAGCGGGAGGTCGAAGTGGACCTCGCCGTCGACGCCGTCGCGCGTCGGCGCCGTGAACACCTCGCCGCCGGGGAGGTTCGCCTCGCCGTAGTCGTTGAGCGTGGAGTTGCCCGACACGTCGAGCGTGAGGTCGGTCTCGTCGCCGGACCTGATGCGCACCTCGTCGGCCGCGTCGAGGATCTCGACCATCTCCGCCTGGAACTCGCGCTGTTCGTCCCAGTCGAGCGAGACGGCGTCCCACACGAAGTTCTCGTACGCCTCGGTGCTCATCCCGGCGAGCTGGGCGTGGCTCGCGGTCGGGTACTGCGTGAGACACCACGTCTTCGAGAGCCGCGTGCGCTTGACCTCCTCCATCGCGCGGTTGTACGCGGCGTTCGTCTCGGGGTCCACGTCGGCGTCCTCGGTGGCGTTCGCGCCGCCGCGCGCGATGACGAAGGCGTCGGCCTCCTCGTAGAGCGCGCGCCGGTGGCTCGGCTCGGAGAAGTCCTCGGAGGCGCGCTTGAACGCGCGCTGGGCGCGCTTCGAGTAATTGAGGTAGACGGGGTTCGCCCCGCGGTCGCCGCAGACCTCGTGGAGCGCGACCGCGAGGTCCTCGGCCTCCTTCGGCATCTGGATGACCACGTCGTCGCCCGACTCGATGCCGGTCGAGTGGTCGGCGATGATCTCCGCGTGTTCGCGTACGCGTGCGTCCATGACAGCCGGTTTCGCGGCCGGGGAATTACCGCTTTTCCTTCCGGCGGGCCGGGTGGGGGAGCGACCGATCCCGTCGCGGCCCTCCCGGCCGCAACGCGTTTGCCCCGCCGTCGCGTAGCCTCGGACATGCCTCGGCTCGCGTTCCGCGCGGCCGCCGCCGCCGTCGGCGTCGCCCTCCTCGTCGGCTACCTGACCGCGGCGCTGTTCGTCGCCGACCTGCTGCGCGCGGCCTGGGCGGCCCGACCGGACCTCCCGGTCCTCGTCGCGCTGCTTGCCGCGGTCGCGCTCGGGTCGGCGTACCTCAGCTACCGGCTCGGCACCGCCCAGATCCTCGCGAATCTGGAGGGCGACCGCGTCCCGCGGAGGCGGGCGCCGGATCTCCACCGCCGGATCGACTCGCTCGCGGCGCGGATGGACCTGCCGCGGCCGGCGCTGTACGTCACCGACGCCCGCGCGCCGAACGCGTTCGCCGTCGGCGGCGGGTCGGGGAGCGGGGCGCTCGTGATCGACCGGTCGCTGTTCCGGCTACTGTCCGCCCGCGAGATCGAGGCGATCCTCGCGCACGAGCTGGCGCACTTAGAGGGCAACGACGGGTTCGCGATCGCGATGGCGGACGGGGTCGGCCGCTCGCTGGTCGGGGTCGCCACCCTGGTCGCGCTGCCCGCGCTGCTCGCGCTGTCGGGGCTCGCGGCCGCCTCGGCGTGGATCCGCGGGCGACCCGGCGACCGGTCGGGGCCGTTCGCGCGGCTTCACCGCGCGCTCGCCGGCGCCCTGTTCGCCGCGTTCGTCCTCGCGACGCTCGTCGCCCGGTCGCGGTCGCGCAAGCGCGAGTTCGCGGCCGACGACCGCGCGGCCGAGGTGACGGGCGACCCCGCGGCGCTCGCGCGGGCGCTCCGCCGAATCGAGCGCGCGACCGACCCGGAGTGGCCCCTCGCGCCGTTCTCGTCGCAGAAACGGACCGACGAGACCGCAGAGCGCTGGCTCTCGACGCACCCCTCGACCGACGAGCGGGTCGAGCGCCTGCGGGAGCGGGCCGAGTCGCAGGGGCCGACGCGGCGGATCCCGGCGGGGCCGTCGCGGGCGAGCAGCGGACGCGGATCGTCGTGGCGGTGAGGGCTTACAGCCCGTACTGCTCGCGCGTCACGTCGTCGAGGCCCGACTCCGCCAGCACGTCCGCGGGCACGAGCATGTCTAACTGGACGACGCCGGGGAGCCGCCCGATCTGCACGCCACCGGTGAACGTGCACCGGGCGCGGACCTCGCCCTCGCTCATGCCGAGCAGCGTCCCGGCGCGGTCGAAGGCGTTCTGCGTGGCGTCGTTGACCGTCGCGCCGGAGCCGATCACCTGGATCGGGGCGGCGTCGGTGTCCACGTCGACGCCGTGCTCCGCGCCGAGACCCTCGCCGGCCGCGACCTCGTCGTCGCTGTAGGGCTTGCTGATGAAGGGGAGGTCCTCCTCGTTCGGCAGGAGGACGGGCCCGTCGAGGTCCACGTCCTCGATCACCTCCACGTCCATCGTGACCGTCCCGCTCACGTCGGTGGTGTGGAGGGAGAGCTCGCCGTCGCCCTGGTTCGCGTGGAGGTCGCCGACGTAGATCCCGCCGCCGTCGACGGCGACCGGGCAGACCAGCGTCGCGCCCGCGCGGACCTCGGGCACGTCCATGTGGCCGTCGGTGCGCAGGTCCAGGTCCGCCTCGGTCTCGACGCCGTAGTCGTGGTCGGCGCCGACGAGGTTCTGCCCGAAGTCGCCCGCGTTGTGCGAGTCGGGCATGGTGACCGGCGGCGTGGTGCCGATGTTGCCGATGAACGGTAGCAGGCGGCCGAGCGTGCCTGGCATCTCGTCGGGCTCGTACAGCAGGATCGGGTGCTGGCGGGCGTTCTCGGGGATGTCCATCACGCGCTCGGCGTCGGTCGCGAGCGCGTGGGCGCCCTCATCGTCGAGCGTGATCCCGACCGCGTTCTCGTGGTCGAAGGCGACGGTGTAGCCGTACTCGAACCCGAACGAGGAGGCGTTGGCGCCGCACTCCGCGCAGCGGATCGCGTCCTCGCCGGTGCCCTCGACGACGGACTCGGGCCACGTCGTCCCGCACTCCGGGCAGCGGTGGTCGACGAACGGGTCGTCGCCGAACGCCTCGTCGCGTTCCGCCATCGACCCCGTGCTGGTGGCCATGCTCGTCACCTCCACGTCGCGGATGTGGATCGCGACGGCGTCGCCGACCTCGGCGCCCTCGACGCGGATCGGCCGCGTCACCTCGTGGCCGCCGCGGAACGAGGGCGTCACCATCGGTCCCCAACAGCCCGGCGGCGTGTACGTCGTCACCGTCCCGCCGTCCGCGACCGTCCCGGCCCACTCCTGGTCGGGCCCGACGAGCCCGAGCGTGTACTGGTCGACGTACAGCTCCTCTTCGACCTCTGTCTGCGCCATACCGTGTAGTGGTACGGCATGGCACATCATAACCGTAGGGGAGGCGGCACTCAGACCGGGAACCGCGAGGGCCGCCAAGCCCGAGGACCACGAGGCGCGCTCGCTCGACGGGCCGTCCGGGGCGAGAGCCAACCGCGCGCTCGCGGTCCGCCCCGCTCGCGGTCCGCCCGGCTCGCAGTCCGCGAATTTCGGCCCTCGGTCCGCGACCCCGCAAAGGGGTCACCGACCCACGATCCGGAGTTCGCCTGCGAGACCGTACGTATCGTTCGAAGATCGCGATTCTGAACGGACTCGGAGAGCATACGACTAGCCAAACCGAACTATTGAAGACAAAATCTTTTCACGACACAGTTCTGTGAGCGAATACGCGACGGAGACTCAGAATGCCAGCAATGGAAACCGCCGAGTTCGATACCGAACTCAGTCTCTTCAAATACGATAATCTCGAACAGCTTCCGTCTGAATACCGCGACCTCGACGAGAGCGAGCGAACGCGACGGATCGAGGGGGCGCTGGACGCGCTCGGCGACGACGTGGTGATCCTCGGTCACAACTACCAGCGGCGGGAGATCGTCGAGCACGCCGACTTCGTCGGCGACTCCTACCAGCTGAGCAAGGAGGCCGCGGCGGCCGACGCGGCGTACGTCGTCTTCGGCGGGGTCACGTTCATGGCCGAGTCCGCCGACATCATCACCGACGACGACCAGACGGTCGTTCTCCCGAGCATGGAGGCGTCGTGCCCGATGGCGGGGATGGCGGAGGCGCTCCAGGTCGACGCGGCGTGGGCGGAGCTGACGGCCGCGACCGACGCGGACGTCGTGCCGGTCACCTACATGAACAGCTACGCCGACCTCAAGGCGTTCTGCGCCGAGCACGGCGGCTTGGTGTGTACCTCCTCGAACGCCCACCGCGCCTTCGAGTACGCGCTCGACGAGGGCGACAAAGTGCTGTTCCTCCCCGACAAGCACCTCGGGGAGAACACCGCTCACCGGCTCGGGCTCGAAGACGAGATCGCCGAGTGGGACCCCTGGGACGCCGCGTCGGCCGACGCGGCAGGGGTCGTCGACAAGGACGTGATCCTCTGGGACGGCTACTGTCAGGTCCACGAGCGGTTCAGCCCGTCGCACGTCGAGCGGGTCCGGGCGGACCACGAGGACGCGCGGGTGGTCGTCCACCCCGAGTGCCGCCGGGAGGTCGTCGAGGCGGCGGACGTGGTCGGCTCCACCGCGACGATCCGCGAGACCGTCGCCGAGGCCGACCCCGGCGAGACGTGGGCCATCGGGACCGAGGTCCACCTGACCCGCCACCTCCAGCGGTGGCACCCGGAGGTGGACGTCGTCCCGCTGTGCGGCGAGGCGTGTATGGACTGTAACGCGATGCGCCAGATCGACCCGAACTACCTCGCGTGGGTGCTCGAAGAGTTGGCCGCCGGACGCGAGCGCAACGTCGTCGAGGTCGCGCCCGAGGAGAAGGACCTCGCGCGCGTCGCCCTCGACCGCATGCTGGAGGTGTGAGATGACGGGCCACGAGACCGCGGACGTGCTCGTCGTCGGCTCGGGGGTCGCCGGGCTGACGACCGCGCTCGCCGCCGCGCGCGAGGGCCGCGAGGTGACGGTGGCGACGAAGGCCACGCGCCCCGCGGACGCCGCGTCGTGGTGGGCGCAGGGCGGGATCGCAGTCGCCCGCGACCGGCCGGTGCGGTTCAAGCGGGACGTGCTGGCGGCCTCGGACGGCACCGCCGACCCGGACGCTGTCGACGTGCTCGTCGAGAACGCCGACGACGCGGTCCGGGACGTGCTCGTCGACACGCTCGGCGTCGAGTTCGACCGCGAGGCGGACGCCGGGACGTTCGACTACGGCCGCGAGGCCGCCCACAGCGAGGACCGGATCCTCCACGTCGGCGCGGCGACGGGCGAGCACGTCCACGTCCCCCTGTTGAACCACCTCGACGGACGCGACGGCGTCGAGATCGTCGACGACGCGGCCGCGCTCGACCTGATCGCGAGCGAGGGGCGCGTCCACGGCGCCGTCGTGGCGTCGGCCGACGGGCGCGTGCCGGTGTACGCGAACGCGACCGTGCTCGCGACCGGCGGGATCGGCGACCTGTTCCCGCGGTCGACGAACCCCCGCGGGGCCACCGGTGACGGGGTCGCGATGGCCGCGCTCGCGGGCGCCGACGTGACGGACATGGAGTTCGTCCAGTTCCACCCGACGGCGTACGACGCGGGCCCGGACGAGGAGGGGTTCCTCGTCAGCGAGGCGGTCCGCGGCGAGGGCGCGCTACTGCGCAACGGCGACGGCGAGCGGTTCATGCCCGGGTACCACGACGACGCCGAGCTGGCGCCGCGGGACGTGGTCTCGCGGGCCGTGGCCGCCGAGCGCGACGCCACGGGCGAGGTCCGCCTCGACGTCGGCCCGCTCGACTTCGCGGGCGCGTTCCCCGGCCTCGCCGAGAAGTGCGCCGACCGCGGCGTCGACTCCGCGCAGGGGATCCCCGTTGCGCCCGCCGAGCACTTCCTCTGCGGCGGCGTCGCGGTCGACGACCGGGGGCGGACGAGCCTCGACCGGCTCTACGCGGTCGGCGAGTGCGCGCGGACCGGCGTCCACGGCGCGAACCGCCTCGCCTCCACGAGCCTCCTCGAAGGGCTCGTGTGGGGGCTCCGGGCGGGCGCCGACGCGGCCAGAACTGTCGGGTCCGACGGGACGCCGGCGGACCCCGAGCGGGTCGCGCCCCCGGACCTGCTGGACCGCGACCCCGACCTCCCGCCGGCGTTCGCCCGCGAGAAGTTCCGGCGACTCCGCAGGGTGCTCGGCGAGCACGTCGGGATCGAGCGCGATCCGGCCGAACTCCGCCGAGCGCTCGGCGTGCTCCGGCGCCTGAAGGGGGAGGTCGACGCGTACGTCCGGACTCGGACGTCGCGGTCGCTCTACGAGCTGCGAAACGCCACCGTGACGGCGCTGCTCGTGACCCGGCAGGCGCTCGCGAACGGCGAGAGCGTCGGGACGCACTACGTCGCGGACGACGCCGAGCCCGCCGAGCCCGGGCCGGCGGCGGACGACTGATGCTCACCGACGCCGACGTGGAGCGCTGGCTCCGCGAGGACGTGGGCCACCACGACGTGACCAACGACGTGCCGGGCGAGACGAGCGGCCGGCTCGTCGCGAAAGAGCCCGGCGTCGCGGCCGGCGTCGACGCCGCGAGCGCCGTGTTCGACTACCTCGACGCGACTGTGACCGAGCGCGTCGCGGACGGGACCGCCGTCGACCCGGGCGACGCGCTGCTGCGGGTCGCGGGCCCGGCGAGGGCGGTCCTCCGCGGCGAGCGCGTCGCCGTGAACGTCGCGGCCCACGCCTCGGGAGTGGCGACGCGGACCGACGCCGCGGTTGAGGCCGCCCGCGAAGTCGATCCGGACGTCCGGGTCGCCGCCACGCGCAAGACGACGCCCGGGCTCCGGGGAGTAGAGAAGCGCGCGGTCGCGGCCGGCGGCGGCGACACCCATCGGCTCGGCCTCTCGCACATGGTCATGGTCAAGGACAACCACGTCGCGGAGCTGGGGCTGACGGAGGCGATCGAGCGCTTCCGCGAGCGCGCCTCCTTCGCGACGAACGTCGAGGTCGAGGTCGAGGGGCCCGACGCAGCCGCGCGCGCCGCCGCGGCCGGCGCCGACGTGGTCCTGCTCGACAACATGACGCCCGCGGAAACGGCGGCCGCGGTCGAGCGCGTGGCCGCCGCGGACGGCGACGCGCTGACCGAGGCGTCAGGCGGTATCACGGTGGAGGTCGTCCCGGACTACGCCGCGACCGGCGTCGACGTGATCTCGATGGGCGGGCTCACGCACTCCGCGCCGGCGCTCGACCTGTCGTTCCGGACGGGAGGCGACGGGTAGCGCGCCGGTGTCGGGGCGGGCGCCGGCGGCGGGGTCGGCTCCGTCCGCGAGCGTTGGCGTCGCGGAGTGATCTGGTGGTTTTTATAAATCCCACACCCACGGTCAGGGTATGCAGACCCACGTCGTGCCCGTCGGGTTCGACTACGACCGGATGATCGCCCCCCTCATCCGGGACCAGTTCGACGTCGACCGCGTGATCCTCTTGGAGGGCGCCGTCGGCAGCGAGGCCAACGTCGAGTACTCGCGGAACATCGCGCGCAAGCTCGAACAGGACTTCCGGAACCTCCTCGGCGCCGAGACCGTCCGCGAGCGGTTGGACGACGTGTACGACTACGACGCCGCCTTCGAGCGCGCCTTCGACCTGATCAACGCGGAGCTGGACCGCGACGACGGCGGCGACGCGGCGGGCGACGAGGCGGGCGCAGAGGACGTGGGGGACGCGGACGACCCGCCCGCCGGCGACCGCGAGGTGTGGGTGAACCTCTGTTCGATGCCTCGGCCGGTCTCGTTCGCGTTCGCGACCGCCGCGCACTCGATCATGGTCGAGCGGCAGGCGGACCGCGACCGCATCCACACCTACTACACGGCCCCCGAGAAGTACTTAGAGACCGAGCTGGCGGAGGAGCTGCGCGAGACGCGGGAGCTCCTGCGGGACCTTGACGCCGGGAGCGAGGCGCCGACGGAGGCGGGCGTCGACCCCGACCGCGTCGCCGACCGCCTGGCGAGCACCACCGATCTCCTCGCGGAGTTCGACGAGCGCGGCACCACCATCGGCGCAAAGCGCATCGGCGACCGCCACGTGATCGAGCTGCCGGTCGCCTCCTTCCAGAACGTCAAGCCGTTCGAGGAGCTGGTGCTGTTCACGCTCGGCGAGCACGGCGAGTTCGAGTCGGTCTCGGAGCTGGCGGAGACGCTCGCGGCCGAGCTCAACGAGGAGTACACGGAGTCGTTCCGCTCGAAGGTGATCTACAACGTCGACCGGCTCGGCCCCGGCGGGAAGGGGTACATCGAGCGCGAGGAGCACGGGAAGTCCTACCGGACGAGCCTCTCGCGGATCGGGGAGCTGTGGGTCCGCGCGCACGCCGACGAGGACCGAGACTACCGGGACCCGGCGTGAACGCGCCCTGACGAGACGGTCGCTTATCTATCGATTATCGGTGGCTGGTCGGCGACGAAGGCCGTCGAAGCCCCAACCGATTCTCGACCCGTACCGCAACCGCGGCCTCGCGCCTCCCCAGCCTCGTCGCTGCCGGCCTCGCTCCACTTCGGCCCCCAGCGACTCCCTCGCACGCGCTCCTCGCGGCCGCCCGCGGCGGCCGCTCGGAGGCGCGCGCCACCGCACTGGACTTCGGCGCTCGATTATCAGCCGTCGACTGTCTCGACCCGCCCGTTTATCAGGGTGGAACCGGGAGCGTTAAGGGATGAGTTCGGGGGGCAGTTCCGACGCGAGCGGGTCGAACGGTCGCGGGGGCGGCGACGGCGAGAGCGGCGCGAACGAGTTCGACTTCGCGGCGCCCGCGACCGACCAGTCGTTCGAGAACGCGCTCGCGAAGGCCCGCGACGGCGCCCGACTGACGGTCGACGACGCGACGGAACTGCTCGCCACGGGCACGGACCGCGAGGGGATCGACCCCGTCCGCAAGGAGGCCGTGCTGGAGGTGGCCGACCGGCGCCGGGCCGAGGAGGTCGGCGACGAGGTCACCTTCGTCGCCAACCTCAACAACAACGTCACCACGGCGTGTAACACGGGCTGTCTGTTCTGTAACTTCAAGGACACCGCGCACGCCTTCGAGGCCGACAGCGACGTCGAACACGCGGGGTTCACCAAGCCGCCCGCGGAGTCGCGCGCGGTCGTCGAGGACGCCCTCGACATGGGGGTCTACGAGGTGTGCTCCGTTTCGGGGCTCCACCCGGCGTTCGCGCTGAACGAGGAGCACCACGAGGTACTCGCCGCGCACGACGACCCCGCGAGCGAGGCGAACTACAAGCCGCCCGAGGCGTACGCGACCGACCCGGGCACCTACGTCGAACAGATGGCGGCGATGTCGGTCGGCGGCGTCCACCTCCACTCGATGACCCCGGAGGAGGCGTACCACGCCAAGCGCGGCACCGACTGGGCGTACGAGTCCGTCTACCGCGAGTTGGCCGACGCCGGCCTCGACTCCGCGCCGGGCACCGCCGCCGAGATTCTCGTCGACGAGGTCCGCGACGTGATCTGCCCGGGGAAGATCCGCACGGACGACTGGGTGGCCGCGATGGAGGGCGCGGCCGCCGCCGGCCTCGACGTCACCTCGACGATGATGTACGGCCACGTCGAGACGGTCGCGCACCGCGCGCAGCACCTGGAGGTGATCCGCGACCTCCAGGACCGGACGGGCGCGATCACCGAGTTCGTCCCGCTGTCCTTCATCCACCGGAACACCCCGCTCTACCGGCGCGGCGTCGTCGACTCCGGGCCCTCGCGCGCCGAGGACGAGCTGGTGGTCGCGGTCGCGCGGCTCTTCCTCGACAACGTCGACCACGTACAGGCCTCGTGGGTGAAGTCGGGCGACGCCCACGGGCTGAAGCTGCTCAACTGCGGCGCCGACGACTTCATGGGCACCATCCTCTCGGAGGAGATCACCAGCCGTGCGGGCGGCGAGTACGGCGAGTACCGCTCGTTCGACGACTACGTCGAGATGATAACGGCGATCGGTCGGACGCCCGTCGAGCGCTCGACGGACTACCGCACCCGCCGCCGGATCGATCCCGACGACGGCCCGCACGGCCCGCGGCTCGGCCCGCGCGCCGACGGGACGCCGATGCTCCCGGACGGGCCGTCCGGCGGCGAGAGCGGCGCCGACGCGACCGGGACGCCGCCCGCCGACGACTGAGCGCCCGGAGCGACCCCGCCCGACTAGTTCCTCGCCGAACGTGTTCCCCCGACCGCCGGCGACTCCCAGCGAGTGGGAACCCGCGGTATCCCCTTTACCGTGGTACACGCCACCACGTGTGAGATGGCCCGACCCGACGCGCAGTCCGTCGACCGTCCGGAGAACGCCGCCGAAGACGGGAGCGGCGACGAGCGGATCGACCCGGACCGCCCGTCGCTCACGCGCTCCGACGAACGGCTGCTCTCGTACCTCGCCGACGTGGGCGCAGACTACCAAGCGTTCATCGCCGGGAACACGGGCCTGTACGCCGACCACGTCGAGTCGCGGCTGACCGCGCTGGCGGACGCCGGGCTCGTCGAGCGCGTCTCCGGCGAGGCGGTGTACCGCGTCACCGACGCGGGGCGGGAAGCCCTCCGCGAGGACTGCCCGCGCTGGTCGGACTGAGAGAGCGACGAGGTTCCCGCGCGGCGCCGCGCCCGTCTACCGCCCGAGCTCCTCGTGGGCCGACGAGAGGTGGCGCGACCCGAGCGCCGCGAGCAGGTTGAGCTCGCCGGCGAGCGCGCAGGCCGCGATCGACTCCGCGAGCGCGTCGGCGTTGCTCCCGGCCGGGTCGCCGCCGCCCGCGACCCCGAGGATCTCCAGGCTGGCCTGCTGCGTCGGCAGCTTCGTCCCGCCGCCGACCGTCCCCACTTCGAGGCTCGCCAGCGAGACGGAGACGTAGAGGTCGCCGTCGGCGGTCGTCTCGGCGGTCGTGATCGCGTTCGCCCCCTCGACGACCTGCGCCTCGTCCTGCCCGGTGGCGAGGAACATCGCCGCGACCGCGTTGGCGACGTGCGCGTTGAAGCCGAGCGCGCCCGCCTTCGCGGAGCCGACGAGGTTCTTCCGCGTGTTGATCTCCTCGATCGACTCCGGCGTCGTGCGGAGCCGCTCCTCGACGACCGCGCGCGGGATCGTCGCGTCCGCGACGACCGACCGCCCGCGCCCCTCGACGGCGTTGATCGCGGCCGGCTTCTTGTCGGAACAGAGGTTCCCCGAGAGCGCGACGAGCGAGGCGTCCGTCTCCGCCTCGATCACGTCGCAGGCCTCCCGCGTCGCGATGGTGACCATGTTCATCCCCATCGCGTCCTTCGTGTCGTAGCGGAACCGGCAGAAGACGCTGTTGCCGACGACGTACGGCGTCACGTCGAGCAGCTCGCCGTGGCTCGTCGTCGCCTCCGCGGCCTCGGCGAGCGCGGGCTCGTTGTCGCGGACCCAGTCGACGAGCGCCTCGGCCTCGGCGACGTCCGCGACCCGGAAGACGGGCGCGCGGGTCATCCCGCTCTTCGTCACCCGCGCCGTCGCGCCGCCGGCGTCCTCGATCACGGAGCAGCCGCGGTTGATCGACGCGACCAAGGCACCCTCGGTGGTCGCGAGGGGGAGGTAGCGCTCGCCCGAGGCGGCGCCGCCGTCGATCGTCACCGGGCCGGCGACGCCGACGGGGACCTGGACGCCCCCGAGCGTGTTCTCGATGTTCGAGCCGTGGACCGCGTCGGCGTCGAAGGCGTACTCGCCGAGCGGGTCGAGGTCGGCGTCGGTCGCCTCCGCGACGAGCAGCCGGCGCGCGGCGGTCGCGACGTCGGCGTCGGCGTGGTCTTCCAGCTCGTGGAAGCGGAGGTCGCCGTCGCGGACCCGGGCCGCGAGGTCCGCGGGAGTCGGTTGCGACATGGCGGCCACTCCTCGCGGCGGGCGCTAATTACTGTCGGTTCGGCCGGCTTCGAGGGGGAGAGACGGCGGGCGGAACGCGGCCGCCTACCGGCCGACGAACCCGGAGAGGCGCTCCCGGAGCGACTCGCCGCCGAGCTTGAGGTAGTAGGCGTCGCCGCCGTCCTCGTAGTAGTCGTCGATGCGGCGGATGACCTCGAAGCCGAGGTGCTCGTAGAAGCCGAGCGCCCGCCGGTTCGTCGTGCGGGCGTGGCAGGTGACCGACCGGTGGTTCGCCGCGACGTCGGCGATCAGCCGCTCGGCGTGGCCGCGGCCGCGGTGGTCGGGGTGAACGGCGAGAAAGAGGATGTAGCCGTCGCGCCGGACGGAGGCGAACGCGACGAGCCGGTCGTTCTCCACGAGCAGGTGGGCGGTCGACCGGCGGTAGGCGTCGACGAAGAAGCCGCGTCGCTGTCGGAGGACGCCCTCCGCGGACCGAATTCGCTCCTTGAGCTCCCACGCGGCGGTCGCGTAGTCGGACTCGCCGGGCGGGTCGGTCCGCTTTTCGACGTTGACGCTCACTGCGATGACCTAACACGTGGACGGAATATAACTCCACCGCCAGCGGGGACCGTTGCGAGCGGCTACGGCCGGCCAACGCTCCGCGATCCGACCGTAAGCGACCGTCAGGGCCGCGTCGGAACCGCAGCCGCGACGTGTCCGCGTCGGGACAGAAAACCTTTGTCGCGGTCGCGCGTGGTCGGTAGTAATGGCTATCCAGTCGTCGGGCATGGAGCGCATCCGACGGGCGTTCCTGACCGGCGTCGCCGTCGTCGTCCCCGCCGTCATCACGCTCGTCGTCCTGGCGTTCGCGTTCAACGCGGTGTACAACTACCTCGACCTGTTCTCGACGGCGGTCGTCACCGTATCGCCCGACGTGCCGCTGCCGCTGATCGGGTCCATCCCGCGGGAGCTCGCGATCGAGATCGCGGCGCCGGTGGTGTTCGTGGGCGTGATCATCCTGCTCGGCGCCGGCGTCGAGTCGTCGCGGTACGGAGAGCGCGCCGTCGACCAGGTCGACGACCTCGTCGAGCGGGTGCCGGGGATCGGTTCCGTCTACCAGGGGTTCCGGCAGATGAGCGACGCCATGTTGGAGTCGGACGGCGGGAACTTCCGCGAAGTCGTCCTCGTCGAGTTCCCGACCGAGGAGACCTACACCCTCGCGTTCATCACGAGCGAGACCCCGGCCGTCATCGCGGACCACGCCGACACGGAGGACGACGGGATGCGGACCGTGTTCATGCCGATGGCGCCGAACCCGGTGATGGGCGGCCACGTCGTCTTCGTCCCGGAGCGCCGGATCGTCGACGTCGAACTGACCGTCGACGAGGGGATCCGCGCACTGGTGACGAGCGGCGTCGCCTTGGAAGAGGTCGCCGCCGACCTCGACGACGTGGATCCGGACGACCTCCACGCCGGGGCGCCCGAGCGGACCGTCGACGCCCGGTTCCCGGCCGACGAGCGCCCCGACACCGCCCACGAGCCGCGCGAGGAGGAGGGCGAAGGCAGCGACGAGACGTACTGGCCGGCGGAAGACGGGTCGCGAGAGGCGGTCGAGGGCAGCGGCCCCGGCGCCGGTGAGGACGACGGCCTCAGCGCTGACGAGGACGACGCCCCGAGCGCCGCCGACAGCGACCTCGGCGACGCGGCCGGGCGCAACCGCGGCTCCGGCCGATGAGCTACGCCCTCCGCGAGCACACGGCCGACGTGGCCGTGGAGGCGACCGCCGACACGCTTTCGGGGCTGTTCGCGGCGGTCGCCGACGGGCTCGCGGCCGCCAGCGCGGAGTCGGTCCCGGCCGCCGGCGAGCGGTTCGACCTCGACGTCGCCGCCGAGAGCCGCGAGGCCCTGCTGTTCGACTACCTCGACCGCCTGATCTACGAGCGGGACGTGCGGCTCGTTTTACCGGCCGACCACCGGTGTACGGTGATCGAGCCGGAGTCCGTCGACGCTGCGGACGACGACGCCGCGAACGCGGACGAGTGGCGGCTCACGGGGAGCGCGCGCGGCGTCCCCCTCGACGCGGTGGCGGCCCGCGAGATTAAGGCGGTCACCTACTCCGAGATGGCGCTCGAACGGCGCGGCGACGGGTGGTACGCGTACGTCGTGTTCGACGTGTGAAGCCGCCCCGTGGGGCGTGACAAACCGTTATGCCTGTCGAGTACATTGTTATCGTATGTCACGCACAGGGCTGCGCGACGGGACGGGACCGGACGGCACTGGTCGACGCTGGCGCGCGGGGGCGAGTTCGGGGCTCGTCGCCGGCGCGGCGATGGGGGCCGTGTTACACGCCGGCCTCGGGCTCATGCCGACGATCGGCGCGCTGGTCGGCGTCGAGACGGTCGTCGGCGGGTGGGCCGTCCACCTGTTCAACAGCACGCTGTTCGGCGCGCTGTTCGTCGCCGTCTTCGACCGGTCGTTCTTCGCCGACCTCCGCGGAGACGTGGGCGGGTGCCTGTCGCTCGGCGTCATCCACTCGGCGCTGCTCGGCGTGATCACCGGCGGGCTCCTGTTGCCGGCCGCCATCGCCATCGAGGGGGCCACGTCGCTGCCGGTGCCGACCCTGCCGGTCCCCGGCCTCACCGCGAGCTTCGAGTTCGGCGTCGTCATCGCGGTCGCGCACCTCGTGTACGGGGTCGTCCTGGGGCGGGCGTTCGCCGCGTTCACCCTCGCGGAGGGCGCGATCGACTGGCTCCCGACCGACCCCGCGAACCGGTAGCCGGCTCGTCAGCGCCCGGGCGACGTCGCGGCGGCCCGCCGGCGACCGCCTGACGCAACGCCCTTGGCGCCCCGCGTCGAAGTGGCGCGCATGACAGCGCGCGAGTTCGACGGGATCCGGCTTGAGAAGGTGCGCGAGCACGTCTGGGAGATCCCTCGCGAGGGCGGGATGAACGTCCCCGCGCGGGTCCTCGCCAGCGAGTCGCTGCTGGAGGCGATCGGCGACGACGACTCGCTCCGGCAGCTGAAGAACGCGACGCACCTGCCCGGCGTCGTCGAGCCCGCGATCTGTATGCCCGACGGCCACCAGGGGTACGGCTTCCCCGTCGGCGGCGTCGGCGCGATCGACGCCCGGACCGGCTGTATCTCGCCCGGAGCGGTCGGCTACGACATCAACTGCGGCGTCCGGATGGTGCGGACGAACCTCGCCTACGACGACGTGCGCGGCCGCGAGGAGGAGCTGGTCGACGCGCTGTTCGAGGCGATCCCCTCGGGGCTCGGCGGGGGCGGCGTGATCGACGGCACCGCCGACGCCGTCGAGGGCGCGCTCGAACGCGGCGTCGAGTGGGCGGTCGAGGCGGGGTACGGGATCGAGAGCGACCTCGCGCGCTGCGAGGACGAGGGACGGCGTCCCGACGCGCGCCCGGAGTACGTCTCCCAGAAGGCGATGGACCGCGGGCGCAACCAGATGGGGTCGCTCGGCTCGGGCAACCACTTCCTGGAGGTCCAGCGCGTCACCGACGTGTTCCGCGCGGACGTGGCCGAGTCCTACGGGCTGACAGAGGACGGGATCGTCGTCCTGATCCACTGCGGGAGCCGCGGGCTCGGCCACCAGACGTGTAACGACTACCTGCGCCGGATCGAGCAGGAGCACGGCGACCTCCTCGACGAGCTCCCGGACAAGGAGCTGGCGGCCGCGCCCGCCGGGTCCGAGCTGGCCGACGAGTACTACGGCGCGATGGGCGCGTGCATCAACTTCGCGTGGGTGAACCGCCAGCTGATCACCCACCAGACGCGCGAGACGTTCGGCGAGGTGTTCGACGCGGACCCGACCGAGGACCTCGGGATGGAACTGCTGTACGACGTGGCGCACAACATCGCGAAGAAGGAGACCCACGAGGTCGGCGTCGACGCCGAGGGGCGCCCCGCCGTCGGCGACGCGGCCGTCGACCGCGCGGAGCGCGAGCTGTACGTCCACCGCAAGGGCGCGACGCGGGCGTTCCCCGCGGGCAACGAGGACGTGCCCGAGGCGTACCGCGGCGTCGGCCAGCCCGTCATCATCCCCGGGAGCATGGGCGCCGGGTCGTACGTGCTCCGCGGCGGCGACGAGTCGATGTCGGTATCGTTCGGCTCGACCGCCCACGGCGCCGGCCGCCTGATGAGCCGGACGCAGGCGAAACAGGAGTTCTGGGGCGGCGACGTCCAGGACGACCTCGAAGACGGCCAGCGGATCTACGTGAAGGCCCAGTCCGGCGCCACCATCGCGGAGGAGGCCCCCGGCGTGTACAAGGACATCGACGAGGTGATCCGCGTCAGCGACGAGCTGGGGATCGGCGACAAGGTTGCGCGGACGTTCCCCGTCTGTAACATCAAGGGGTAACCGACCCGCCCGTCGGCCCGGCGGCTGCCGGCGAGTCAGCGCTCCCGCCTCGCCTCCCGGCCGAGGTGTTCCTCGACGGCGTCGACCTTCTCCGCGGCGGTCCCGTCGCTCGCCCGCTTGTCGTCGACCTTGAGGAACGTCGACACGCGGTCGCCGTCGACCGCGTCGTGGGCGGCCGCCGCGGCCGCAAAGAGCGTCTCCGCGTCGTCGGCCTCGATCACCGTGCCCATCGGGTTCGTCTCGTAGCTCACGTCGAAGTCGTCGAGCGCGGCGACGGCCGCCGCCACCTCCGCGGCCATGCTCTCCTCGATCACCGGCGCGACGCTCAGCATCGCGATCGCTGTCATGACAGTGCGTGCGTCGCGGGGCCACTTAAGTAGTCACGCGGGCCGGCCCGCGGTCGCGGGCGAGCCCGACCGCCCGCCTATTCGAGCGCGTCGAGCAAGAAGGAGAGCTGGTGGCCGACCGCGCCCTCGAAGTCGTCGCCGAGCACCGAGAAGTGGTCGGCGGGCATCGTGACGACGGTCCCGCGCGAGAGGCGCTCGCCGGCGGCCGCGACCGCGTCGGCGTCGACGATCGCGTCGTCGGTCCCCGCGAGCAGCAGCGCGGGGGCGTCGACCTCGTCGAGCCGCGTCACGGGTCGGTAGCCGACGAGGCCGAGCAGCGACCGCGCGGGCGTCTCGTTGCGCCACGCCGACTCGCGGTCGACGAGGTCGATGTACTTGCGCTCCGCTCCCGGCTCGGTGATCGCGGCGCGCTCCTCCGGGTCGCCGACGATCGGCACGGTGCGGCCGCGACCGACCCGGTGGCCGAGCAGGTCGCGGAGCCCGGCGGCGCCGGACCGGAGGAGGTAGCGCCCGCCGCGCCGCAGGGCGATGGCGCGCCCGTCGAGCATCGGGACGAGGCCGACCACGGCGTCGACGTCGCGGCGCTCCGCGGCGAGCGTGAGGACGTGCGCGGCCGACAGCGACGCCCCCCAGAGCACGAGGTCGTCGCCCGCGTCGTCGACGCACTTCGCGCGGTCGAGCGCGGCCGCGTACGCGTCGCGCTGGCGGTCCAGGTCGACGAGCTGGGAGTCGCCGTCGGACGCGCCGAACTCGGGGTGGTCGAAGAGGAGCGCGGCGTAGCCCGCGTCCGCGAACCGCTCCGCGACGGCGGGGTAGCCGAAGCTCCGCTCCGCGCCGAGCCCCGGGGCCATCACGACGACCGGGGGGTCGTCCGCGTCGCCGCCCGGCAGGTACAGCGTCCCGCGGCAGGTCGCGCCGTCGACGTCGAACGCGACCGCCCGGGTGGCGAACCGCTCGCGGGCCGGGCGCGCGAGGCGGCGCTGCGCGCGGTTGACCGGCCTGCGTCGGGTCACCGGTCCGCCTCCTGCCCGTCCGCGTCGGCGTCCGCCGCGTCCGACGAGCCCTCGCCCCCGTCACCGGGCTCGTGGCTGAGCGTCTCCAGCACGCGCGACGAGAACTCGGTCTCGGATATCTCGTAGCCGATGAGCGCCTCGAACCACTCGGCCTCCGCGTGCCACGTCCCGAGGACGTCGCCGGGCGAGCGGACCACCGTTCCCTCGACCCGGACGGGGTCCCACTCGTCGGCCTCGGCCTCGTCGATGAGCGCGTTGAGCGCGCGCCCGATCTCGCCGCGGTGGACCTCGCGGCCGGGGAACGCGGTCATGTACGTCAGCTCCAGCGGATCGCCCCCGTCGATCGATTCGACGCTGACGCCGTAGCTCCTGAGCTCCGGCTCCAGATCGGTCGTCCCCTCGTCGCCGGTCATACCCGACCCGTCGGCGGGACGGGATAAATCGGTACCGGCACGCGGCGGCGACGCGTCTGGGCGAACGGCGTCGGCAGAAAGCCGCGGACGGGGGGACGGCCGCCGAGTGGCGGCCGCGGGTGGGTTGTCAGAGGCACACGATTGTCCCGCGCGGCCAGGCGGCAATACTCCGCGAAGCGATATAAACGCTCGGGCCGGGTACCATTTATGCGGCTCCCGTCCCTGTGTCCGGTTACATGCTCATCGCGGCCGCGACGGCGCTGACGCGAACCGACGACACCGCGGGCGTCGTCCTCGTCGGCGGGTCCGTGACGCTGTTGGGGTGGATCCTCACGCCCCTGTGGCTCGCCGGCGTCCTCTTCGTCAGCCCCGCCGTCGCCGTCGCGGCCCCGGTCGCGCTCGCGCCGTCGCTCGTGGCGCGCGGCTACCTCGTCCGGGTGACGCGGGCGGCGATCCAGCCCGGCGACGCCGCCGGCGCGCCGTCGCTCGTCGCCTGGGGAGAACTGGCCAGGGACGGCCTCAAGTCGGCGCTGCTGTCCGCGGCGCTGCTCGCGCCCCTCGCGGGCGGGCTCGCGGTCGCGGGCGGCGCCGTCGCCGCACTCGTCGCGGGCCCCGTCGAGCCGGGGGCGACCGCGACGGCCGTCGAGTCGGCGCTCGGACCGAACGGGCCGGCCGCAGTCGCCGTCGTCGCCGCCGCCGGCGTCCTCGCGCTCG
This sequence comes from Halorubrum sp. ASP1, assembly GCF_005435135.1. NCBI lineage: Archaea > Methanobacteriati > Methanobacteriota > Halobacteria > Halobacteriales > Haloferacaceae > Halorubrum > Halorubrum sp. ASP1. The sequence goes on from NZ_SGUA01000005.1 coordinate 281,145, forward strand.
TCGGCGCGTACCTGGTCGCGTTCGCGTACGTCCGCCCCGCGGCGCTCGCCGCGTTCGCCGCGTCCGGCCGCCTCCGGGACGGGCTCGACCCGCGAACGGTGGCCGGCGTCGCCGCGACGGGGCCGTACGCGACCGGCTGGACGCTGGCCGTCGGGGCGCTCGCGGTCGGGTACGCCGTCGCGGCGCCGACGGTTCCGCTCGTCGTCGGCGTCGCGGTCGCGTTCCTCGCTCGGATCGTCGCGCACGACCTCTACGGCCGGGGCGCGGCCGAGAGCCTGACCGAGGAGACGGAGGCGACGACGGCGGCGACCGCGACGCGGCGGCCGGTCGACGCGGCGCCCGACGCCGCGCGCTCGGGCGACGAAGCGGGAGCCGGCAGCGGATCGGGCCCGAGCGTCGGTCCGGCCGGCGACGGGCCGCCGGCTCCCGTGGTGTCGGGGGACGGCGGACGACCGATGCGGAGCGAGCCGCCGGCCGCGGTTCAGGTCGGCCGCGGCGTTTCTGTCGCTGACGAGAGCGACGAGTCTGCCGACACCGACCCGACCCGCGCGGACGAGGCGGGCGGCGCTGACGCCGATCCGACCGGCGGCTTCGAGTGGGGGCCGGCGCTGTCCGACGCGGAAGACAAGAGTTGATACGGGCGCGAGCGAACGCCCGGGCATGCGCATCTCCGAGCGGGGGTACGGCGAGGAGGGCCGGGAACGGCTCACGCTGGTCCCCGAGAACGTGGACGACCTCTGGCACCTCGCGCACGTCCTCGAACCCGGGGACCTGGTCGAGGGCGACACCACCCGGCGGATCCAGCGGAACGACGACCAGATGCGGGACACCGGCGGGCAGCGCGAGCACATCTTCGTCACGCTGGAGGTCGAGGACGTGGAGTTCGCGCGGTTCGCCAACCGGCTCCGCGTCGGCGGCGTCATCGTCGGCTGCTCGCGCGAGGACCAGCTCAACGCCCACCACACGCTCAACGTCGAAGAGCACGACGAGATAACCGTCGAGAAGCACTTCAAGCCGGACCAGACGGAGCGGTTGGAGGAGGCGACCGAGGCCGCGGAGAACCCCGACGTGGCCATCGCCACCGTCGAGGAGGGCGCCGCCTACGTCCACACCGTCCAGCAGTACGGCACGGAGGAGTACGCCTCGTTCACGAAGCCGACGGGGAAAGGCGAGTTCTCGCGGCCGCGCGAGGAGCTGTTCGCGGAACTCGGCGAGGCGCTCGCGCACCTCGACGCCGACGCCGTGATCCTGGCCGGGCCGGGGTTCACCAAGCAGGACGCGCGCGACTACATCGAGGAGGAGTACCGCGACCTCGCAGACCGGCTCACAACGGTCGACACCTCCGCGGCGGGCGACCGCGGCGTCCACGAGGTCCTCAAGCGCGGCGCGGTCGACGAGGTCCAGAAGGAGACCCGCATCTCGAAGGAGGCGAGCCTCATCGACGACCTGGCCGAGAACATCGCGAAAGGCGAGAAGGCGACGTACGGCCCGGACGACACCGCCGAGGCCGCCGAGTTCGGCGCGGTCGAGACGCTGCTCGTCGTCGACGAGCGCCTCCGCACCGAGCGACAGGGCGACGGCGACTGGGACATCGACGTGAACGCGGTGATCGAGTCGGTCGAGCGGCAGGGCGGCGACGTGGTCGTCTTCTCCTCGGAGTTCGCGCCCGGCGAGCAGCTCGCCAACCTCGGCGGCATCGCCGCGATCTTACGCTACCGGCTCCAGTGAACGGCTGACGGTCGAAGTGCGGCGGCGCGTGCCTGCGAGCGGCCGCCACCGGCGGTCGCGAGGAGCACGCGCGAGGGAGTCGGTGGCGGTCGAGCGAAGTGAAGACCGCCACCGACGAGGCTGGGGAGGTGCGAGGTGCCGTGCGGGGCGGGAATCGAAGGGGCAGCCGCGGGGCGGGCGCAGGTGACGCAAGGACCGCAACGAGGGAGCGAGGCGACCGAGTGAGGACCGCAGCGAACGTGCGCCCGCCTCGCGGCTGGGGCTTCGGTGGCGTCCGTGTCGATCGCCAGTTTACAAGTGTCACCTTCGTACGGCCGAGCGACCGGGGCTTCGGCGCGCTCGGCCCGCGGACCGTCCACAACGAAACCGGTCACGTACGCGGCCGTGACCTTATGAGAGCGGGCCGCCAACTCCGGATCGATGGCGGACCGACCCGGCGGTGACGAGAGCGTCTCGACGACCGCCGACCGCGAAAGCGCCGACGACGTGGACGCCGACGCGCTCCCCGACACCGACGCCCGCTCCGACACCGACGCCCGCTCCGACACCGACGCCCGCTCCGACACCGACGCCCGCTCCGACACAGACGTCCTCTCGGACGCCGAGGCCCTCCCCGACGACCTCGACGACGCGGGCGTCGACGAGGCGGTGAAGCGCCGGCTCCGCGAGGCGTACCTCAACGACGAGGAGAACGCGCTGATCGTCACGCGGGTGCGCTCCGTCGGCGACCGCGTCGCCGTCGAGATGCGCCCGCCCCACGGCGACGCCACGCACACCGAGCGGTTCGACGCGCCCCGCGACGGGTCGCTTCAGGAGTCCGAGGCGTTCCTGGGGTTCTTGGAGGCCGCGGGCGTCTCGCCGCTCGACGTCGACGAGCTCGTCGGCAGCCGCGTGCCGGCGACGTACGACCCGGAGACGGGCTGGCGGGTCGACGCCGCGTACCGTGGCGACGACGACGCCGAGGAGTCGGGGCGGCTCGCCGACGCCCGCGAGTGGCTGTGGACCTACCGGGCGTGGCTGCTCGCGGCGCTGCTCGTCGGCGGCGAGCTCGCCTTCGTCGCCGTGATCATCCTCGTGTACGCCTGAGCCGCGGACGCGACGCGCCGCGGCTCAGAGCACGCGGAGCCGGTATCCCTCGGCGGCGGTCTCGTCGGTGACGCGGCCCGTTTCCAGCGCCGCGTCGAGAATCTCGACGACGAACTCCTTCGGCACCTCGACGCCGATGAAGTCGGTCCCCTCGCGCGCCGTCGTGAGCCGCGCCATCGTTCGCTTCGTGCCGTCGTCGTTGTAGATGCTCCCCACGCGCTCGCCGTCGCGGCGGAACCGCAGCGTCACGTCGGTGGGTTCGAGCGCGTCGAAGCGCACCTCGAACACCCGGTCGTCGCTCTCCAGCCGCGCGAGGATCGCGCCGTCGTGCTCGACCACAGTGGTCTCCATACCCTCGCTACGGGCTCGACGCATATAACGGCGGCACGCGCTCGTGTCGCACGCGGGCGCGACGGGACGGCGTCAGGCCGCGTCCTCGGCGTCCAGGTAGCCGTTGACCAACTGCGGCGCCACGACGCCGACGAATAGCAGGACGCCGATCAGGACGGTGTCGCTCAGGCTCGTCGCGACGCGACCGCCGTACGCCAACGCCAACCCGACCGCCATGAACAGGAGGATGACCGCGTTCTCTCGGGAGACCATACGCGTGACTGGCCGATCGAACGGCAAATACTCTTCGGGCGTTACTCGACGCTGCGCCCCTCAGTCGACGGTCGGCGCCGTCTCGTCGGTCGTCCCCGGGATCTCGAGTTCGATCTCGAGCTCCTGTTCGCCGTACCCCTCGTAATCGATCTCGAGTTCGACGGGCTCGCCGAACGCGAACGGTAGCGTCCACTCGTCGCCGGTAAGGGTCAGCTCGTCGCCCGCCTGAAGCTGTTCGCCGACTTCGACCAGGAACCGGCCGGCCTCGGCGGCGGTCAGGCGGTACTCCTGTTCGAAGTCGCGGCCCTCTCTGATGAGGGTCAGGTCGTCTTCGGACTCATCTCGCGAGTCGGTATCCGTCTCCGTCATCTCCCGTCAGTTGCCGGCGCACGCGAATAAGCTGCGCGGTGGGGCCCCGAATGCGCTCGTCACTTCCCCCAGAAGGGGTCGCGCTTACGGCGCGTCTCCAGGTAGCCCTGGAGCGCCTCGCGCTCGTCGGCGGTGATCTCCTCTTTCAGCTCCTGTTCTAAGATCTTCGCGTGCTTCTCCGGCACCTCGGTCCAGAGCGTGTCGCCCTCCTCGATGCCGCGGCCGACGGTCGGCCCGTCGATGGCGATGCTGACGCGCTCGCCCGAGCGCGCCTCGTCGACGTCCTCGCCCTGCTTCTGAATCCCGGAGAGGCCGCCGACGCGCTCGAACTCGTTGCCCTCGAAGTAGCCGACGTTGCGGTTGTTCTGGAGCGTGCCCGAGATGACCTCGACGCCGACGACCGCGGGGTCGTTCTGCCGGAAGGTGTGGTCGGGGAGGATGCGGAATCGGGCCGGGCGCACCACCTTGTCGAGCACGGTCTCCTGTTGGGCGCGCTGCTTCTCCTCGACGTAGCGCTCGTAGTCCTCGACCAGCTGGTAGATGACCTCGTTCTTGAACAGCTTCACGTCGGCGTTCTCCAAGTCCGACTCCGCGTTCTGGAGGAGGTCGACGTTGAACCCGAGGATGGCCTTGTGCTCGTCCTGGTTCGCCGTCTCCGCGACCGCGATGTCGCGGGGCGCGATGTCGCCGACCTCGGCGCGAAGGATGGGGACCTCGGCCTCCCGGAGGGCGTTCGCCATCGCCTCCAGCGAGCCGAGGGTGTCCGCCTTGACGACGACGCCGTTGTCGGCCGTCTCGACCTCGATCTCGGCCAGTTCGGCCTTCACTTCGTCGACGACCTGATCGACGGTGCGGTCGCGGACGACGCGGACCGGCGCGCCGGCCATCGCCTGATCGAGGTCGGGGGCGGCGATCTTCACGCCGGCCGCGGCGCCGACCTCGCCGACCTTCTCGAACTCCTTTTCGGTGCGGATCTCCGCGAGCGGCCGCGGGCGGAGCAGCGCGCGGATCTCGGTGACGATCGGCTCGTCCTGCCCGCCGACGACGACGGTGTCCCCGTTGCGGATCACGCCGTCGTAGACGACGGTGTCGACGGTGGCGCCGAACCCGCGCTCGTCTTTCACTTCGAGCACCGTCCCCTCGCCCGGGCCGGTGACGTCGATGGCCATCTCCTCTTTCATGAACCGCTGGGAGAGGCCCATCAGGACGGTCAGGAGGTCCGGGACGCCCTCGCCGGTGAGCGCCGACAGCGGGACGACGCCGATGTTCTTCTGGAAGTCCTGGACGCGCCAGTAGAGGTCGGCGGAGAAGCCGGCGTCCGACAGCTGGCCGATGATCTCGTAGAGGTTCTCGTCGAGCATCGACTTCGCGCGCTCGGACTGCGCGTCCATGCTCTTCTGGATCGGGTCGCCGTCCTGCGGGTTCCACCCGGGCGTCGTGTCGACCTTGTTGGCGGCGACGACGAAGGGCGTCCCCGTCCGCCGGAGGATGTCGATCGCCTCCTCAGTCTGCGGCTGGAAACCGTCGTTGACGTCGACGACGAGCACCGCGATGTCGGCGAGCGCGCCCCCGCGGGCGCGCAGCGTCGAGAAGGAGTGGTGCCCCGGCGTGTCGATGAACAGCAGGCCGGGTAGATCGAAGTCCGACGGGTCGATCAGCTCGCCCGCCATCCCGGAGATGGTGTCGAGCGGGATGTCCGTCGCCCCGATGTGTTGGGTGATCGCGCCAGCCTCGCCCTCGCTGACGGCGGAGCCGCGGATCGTGTCGAGCAGGCTCGTCTTGCCGTGGTCGACGTGGCCCAGCACGGCGACGATGGGGGTTCGCAGGGTGTCCGCGTGTGTGTGGTCGGTCATATGTGATCGCCCCGAGAAGGTTATACCGTTTCATGCGCCCGGCCGTCAGTTAAGCCTTTCAAAACGCCGCGACGAACGGCGGCGGCGAGGGCGCGATCCGCGTCCGTCGCCCGTCCGACGCCCCGTGGCGTTTAATACCGTCGCCCGGAACCGTGGGGGTATGGTCGACATCCTCGCGGAGAACCTCTCCGGGAAGGCGGTGATGAGCTCCGACGGCACGGAACTCGGGGACCTGTACAACATCACGATGAACCTCGAGTCCGGGGAGCTGAACCACCTCCTCGTCAGCCCGCACGAACAGCTCAGACAGGAGCGCGTCGACTTCGAGTTCGACGAGATGGGGCGGCTCCGAGTCCCGGTCGCGAACGTGCAGGCGGTGAAAGACTACATCGTCGTCGCCCGCTGATGCAGGTCCTCGACTCGTCCGCGTTCATCCACGAGTACACGACCGACGAGGACGTGGTCTCCATCCCGGCGGTCCACGAGGAGCTCACCGGCGAGGTCGCGCTTCGGTTCGACGCGATGGAGGGCTCCGGCATGACCGTCCACGTGCCCGCGCCCGAGGCGGTCGACCGGGTCCGCCGGGCCGCGAAGGGCTCGGGCGACGCCGCGGAGCTGTCGGACACCGACGTCCGGCTCATTGCGACCGCCCTGGAGCTTCACGCGACGCTCGTCAGCGACGACTACGCGATGCAGAACGTCGCAGAGCGGCTCGACCTCCCGGTCGAGCCGCTCTGCGACGTTCTGCATCGCGTAGTCGTCGCTGACGAGCGTCGCGTGAAGCCCCAGGGCGGTCGCAATGAGCCGGACGTCGGTGTCCGACAGCTCCGCGGCGTCGCCCGAGGCGGTCGACCGGCTCCGCCGGGCCGCCAAGGGCTCGGGCGCGGG